>JANYGT010000277.1 GCA_025362355.1 Lacisediminihabitans sp.
GTAGGTGGCAACGATCGAGCACGTGATCTGGCCGAGGGAGATGCCGAGCATCACCATTCCCGTGGACCAGATGTAGTTCGTGTCACCGGTCGCGACACCCTTGTTGATGATGTCGGCGTTGAGGCTCGGCAGGTACAGCGATGCCATCGCCGACACGAATTGGAAGAGCAGCACGCCGCCGAGCAACCAGCGATGGGGCTTCAGGTAGCGGATGAGGAGTTTTCCGAGCATGGTTCCTCCATGATGTGCGGTCTACGGCCCGCAGAATGTCGAAGGGCCGCACTGGTGACTATGGTGGCACCTTCTGACATTCGGGGTGAGGTTCTTTTCTCGGGCGGAGAAGATGGCGACTGAACACCCCGTTCGAGCGTCGAGAGGGCCGATGCGTTCACGGTGCTCTCGGTAGGCTGACTCCCGTTACCCGGGAGGGCACTCATCGCGTGACGAACAGAAAAGAGAAGACCGCCATGGCCGCACCCTCACAATCGAGTCTGAAGGGGTTCTCCGCACTCGTCGGAGCAACCTCCCTTGCGATCTTCCTTCAGGCGGTGACCGCGGGAGAGTTCGTGTCGCAGGATCACCGGGACGGCTGGATTGCAGCCCACGACATCGTTTCCAACATCGTCACGGTGCTCGCGCTCGCCACCATGGTCTTCGCGATCGTGCGTCTTCGCACAGCGAGTCGACCTCTCTTCGTCGGCACGATCGTGCTCTTCGTCCTGGTCGTGATCCAGAGCTTGCTCGGTCACCAGATCACGGACAACAAGCAGGACTGGCTGATCGGCGTGCATGTGCCGCTCGCCCTCATCATCTTCGGGATCGCGGTCTGGTTGCCGATCGCGGCGGTCTCGTTGCGTCGCGCGGGCACGACGACCACCTGACGCGCGACTGCGTCCACAAGTCGACGCGGGGCTGCGCGGGGCGGCTAGCTGACGGGGTCGACGAACTACTTGGCCACCGCGATGTTCACCAGTCGCGGTGCCCGCACGATGACGTTGAGAATCTCGCTGTCTCCGATCGTGCGGATGACGGCGGCGGACCCCCGCGCCAGCTTCTCGAGTTCGGCCGGCTCGATCTTCGGGCTGACCTCGAACCGGTCGCGAACCTTGCCGTTGACCTGCACCACCGCGGTGACCGAGGTCTCGACGAGCAGGGTCTTGTCGGCCTTCCGCCAGCCGTACTGCGCGACAGAGGCGGGGTATCCGAGGGTCTCCCACATCTCCTCCGCCGTGTAGGGCGCGAAGAGCGACAGCGCGAGCGTGACCGTCTCGGTCGCCTCGCGCACGGCGGCATCTCCGCCGCCCGGGCCGGAGTCGATCGCCTTGCGTGTCGCGTTGACGAGCTCCATAAGGCGTGCGACGACGACATTGAATTTGAACGCCTCGACGAGCCCCGGGGCCTCCGCGAGGAAACGGTGGGTCACCCGACGAAGGGCTGCGTCCCCCGATTTCCACTCGATCTCGGGGGCGCTCGTCACGTCTTGGGCGAGACGCCAGGCGCGGGCGAGGAACTTCGCGGAACCGGCGGGCGAGACATCCTCCCAGTTGATGTCGTCCTCCGGCGGACCGGCGAACACCATCGTCAGGCGGATCGCGTCGACCCCGTGCGCGGCGATCTCGTCGCCGAGGTTGACGCCGCCCTTGCTCTTCGACATCTTCGACCCGCCGGAGAGCACCATTCCCTGGTTGAGCAGCGCGCTGAACGGCTCGGTGAACGAGACGTAGCCGAGATCGAACAGCACCTTGGTGATGAATCGCGCGTAGAGCAGGTGCAGGATGGCATGCTCGACGCCGCCGACGTACTGGTCGACCGGCGCCCACTTGTCGGCCTCCTTCGGATCGAACGGACGCGTGGAGTCATGAGGATTGAGAAACCGCAGGAAGTACCACGAGCTGTCGACGAAGGTGTCCATGGTGTCGGGGTCCCGCTTCGCCGGTTCACCCGTCAACGGGTTCGTGACGTTGACCCAGTCCTCGGCGGCACCCAGCGGCGATTGCCCCTTCGGCTTGAGGTCGAGCCCCGCGGTGGGCGGCAGTACGACCGGCAGCTGGTCTTCGGCGACCGGGATCAGATCGCCGTTCTCCGCGTGGATGATCGGGATCGGTGTTCCCCAGTAGCGCTGTCGGCTGATCAGCCAGTCGCGGAGGCGGTAGTTCTTGGCTGCGCGACCAGTACCCGAAGCCTGCAGCTGCTCGATGATGCGCTTGATGGCGGTCGACCGACTGAGGCCGTTGAGCGGGCCGGAGTTGATCATCCGTCCCTCGCCGACGAGCGCGACACCGGTGTGCGCCGGGTCGAGCGGCGGAAGGTCGTCGGGTAGCTCCGCCTCCCCCGTCTCCGGGTTGATCGGCAGCACGGGGATCGCCCCGGTGACCGGAGCATTCGTGTCGAGCACGACCAGCACCGGCAGGTGGAACTTGCGCGCGAAGTCGAGGTC
>JANYGT010000287.1 GCA_025362355.1 Lacisediminihabitans sp.
ACTGCTCCTGGTCGGCGATCGTCTCGGCGATGGTGAATGCCACGAACGCGATTGCGAGCGCCGCATCCAGTGGGCCGAATGCGCGATCTCTGTGCTGCCAGGCAGTGAGGGCTGGGAGCGCGATGAGCAGGAGCAGCACGTTCTGGTAGAGGGAGATGAAGAAGAAGTTGAACAACTGGAACTGCCAGGGCTTCATCCGCCGCCGCAATTCAGCCCAGCGATAGTCCTCGATGCCGACGTATCCGCCCTTGCGAGCGAAATTGAAGGTAAGCCTCGCGCCCCAGAGGGTGACGATGACCGCCATGACGTCGAGGCGCGCATCCGTGAGTCCGACAGAGGCCGCGAAGACCCAGATGTAGACGACGGGAAGCACCGACCAGAGGCGGTCGACCCAGGAGGTGTCCTTCGTGACGAGCGACGCTACCCAGACGAAAAGACAGGCCGTAGCCGCGATCACGCCATCCACGATGAGAGGCCCCATGGGCGAGATCTTATCGCCGGCAGGAGGTCTCCGACGATCGTGCATTATGTGATCGCGCCCGCCTCTGTTACTTTTTCAAGTGCCGCGAGTTGCCGGGGGGTGACTCGAGGCCTGTCATTCGAAACCGATGTGAGCCATATGGGAAACCCGAACCATGGGGCGATAGCCAAGCACCGCCGAACCCGAGTCGAAACGCGAAGTGCTCTGTCGTCGACATCTCGTGGTGTCCTGGCGCGGATCACCCGCACCCCGCTACGGCGCACGGCGCTCGGCGTTCTGCTCGTCGCTGCGGTGCTCGGAGGCAGCGTGCCGGTCTTCGCGAATCAACTCGGCCGATCGGCGACAACCGGGGCCGCGAATGGCGCGCCCACATTGGCGCTCGCTCCGACGTCCGCGCAGTCGATGAGTCTTACACCGATCGATTCTGGCTGGACGACAACGCGTGCACCGCATGCCAACGAGTCGAACACCTCGTTCCTCAGCGCCACCAACTCACAAGACAAGACCTTCCTGAAATTCGACACCGCCGGGCTGGCCGGTCGAGTGGTGGCTTCTGCGTCACTTCGGCTGAAGGTCGCGAGCACGACGGCGACGGTATCCGGCGTTCGGGTAACGGTGGCGACCTCCGACTGGACCTCGAAGACCCTGACCGCGCAGCACCGTCCCAGGAGTACGGGAGATGTCATCAGCACAGGTGATACGCGGGTGGTCGCCAACAGGGTAGCTGACGTCCCACTTCGGCCGGACGCTCTCGCGGCCCTCGGGCACATCACGTTTCAACTCACTTACGGTCAGCCCTTCGTCAGTACCACTTTCTACAAAGTCGGGAAATTCGTGCCGATCCTCAGCGTCGTCTTCGCGGGAAGTCCGACCACGGCAGGCCCGACGCTATCGCCGGCTCCCACATCGCCGGGCCGCCCTCCCGCCACTGCTTCCACAGACCTGCCATTCGTCGTGGCGACGTCGAATTCCAGTCCGAAGAAAGTCTTCGCGCACTACTTTCCGCCGTACCCGATCTCGCTCGACAACAAGCCGGCCGAGGCTGACTACTACACCGCGAATTATCTGAATCCGAATGGTGAATCCGACGCGTTCCTGTCGTCGGGCGGACTGCTACGAGATCGTCCTATCGCGGTCACGCCGTCGTCCGGTGACTTCAGGGTCGCGAACATGCGAAGGGAAGTGGATCAGGCGGCGGACAGCGGTATCGATGGATTCACCGTAGATGTCCTCAGTCTCTCCGGACAGAATTGGGACAACACCATTGCGCTTGAACAGGGGGCGGTAGCTTCGGGGCGCAACTTTGTGATCGTCCCCAATCTCGATATGACGGCGAGCGCGGGCAAGGCGGACATACCGACTCTGGCGGGCAAGCTCTCCCAACTCTTCGCGTCGCCTTCGGCCTACCGATTGGGTTCGGGGGAATTCGTGCTGTCGAGCTTCGCGGCAGAACGACAGTCACCCGCATGGTGGAGCGAGCTTCAGGCGACCCTCGCTTCGAAATATTCCATGAAAATCGCACTCATCTCCGTCTTTCTGAACGCGAACGATGCCAATCTGGCCGCTTACGCACCGATCAGCTACGCGCTCGGCAACTGGGGTGTGCGTACCGCGACCACGATCTTCAGCTCGCCTGACTACGCGGCCAAAGCTCACGCTCTTGGCGTGAAATGGATGTCTCCTGTCGCCGTGCAAGACGTACGGCCGAGGAGTTTCCTCTATGCCGAGGCCGGGAACACGGACACGCTGCGGGCGTCGTGGAAGACCGCGATCTCCAATGATGCCGACCTCGTTCAGATGACGACGTGGAATGACTATTCGGAGTCGACCTCTTTTGCTCCCTCCGTGAATCACGGCTACAGCTTTCTCGACATCAATTCCTACTACGCGAGTCAGTTCAAGACGGGAACGGCACCGCAGATCACGGGTGACGCTCTGTACGTCACGCACCGGATCCAACTCGCCGACGCACGCCCGAAACTAGCTCAACGCCTCATGTCACCGACGCTCAGCGGCACGAGCACCGCCCCGCGAGACACGGTGGAGGTGTTGAGCTTCCTGGCGGCGCCGGCGTCGATCACGATTACAGTCGGCGGCGTTTCGACGACATACTCGGCTCCGAAGGGCGAGTCGTCGAAGACCGTGCCGTTGTCGACGGGAAGCGTGTCCGCGACCGCAAGCCGTAACGGATCCGCCATCGCTGGTGTCACGTCACCGTTTGCCGTCGTGGCAATGCCTGAAGTG
Organism: Lacisediminihabitans sp.; assembly: GCA_025362355.1. Lineage (GTDB taxonomy): Bacteria > Actinomycetota > Actinomycetes > Actinomycetales > Microbacteriaceae > Lacisediminihabitans. The sequence goes on from JANYGT010000287.1 coordinate 2,726, forward strand.
CAGGATCTCGAATACTACGCGGCGAGTAGTCGGGGTAAGTGACACCTTCTCGTTCGCTGCATTCGTGCCGCGGGAGGCCTCTTATATCGATGGTGTCTTTTCGATCTCAGCGGCTGTGTGATCCGTTGATGACTCATGGCCATTCTTTGTGAAACCACGTCGGAGCCGAGCAAAAGTGAAGGCCGGCACCCGGTTGAGAATGACGCCGACAAGCGGGATTCCGAGCGAGGAGAGCGTCCTGGTCGCCTCGTCCACTTCGCTCGCGCGCACACTTCCCGAGCTTATGACCAGGAGCGCCGTGTCGGCATAGGACGCGATGATGGAGGAGTCGGCAACCGGGAGAAGCGCGGGTGCGTCGATGAGGACGACCTCGAACCGGGTTCTGAGATCGGAGAAGAACTTCGCCGCTCGGGGGGACGCCAGCAGGTCTCCAGCATTTTCCTCGGCGGAGAGTCCAGTGAAAATACTGAGCTTCCCTCTTCTTTGACGTGCGGTGGTCATTGTCGCGGTGCCGTCGAGGACGCGCGCGAGACCTGGACCGTCGTCGACCTGAAGGTATGTCGCCAGTGTCGACCCACGAAGGTCCGCATCCACGAGACAGACGGACGTTCCACCAGCGGCAAGCGCGACTGCCACCTGCGCCGCGACCGTGCTTTTCCCTTCCCCGCCCACGGACGAGGTGATCATGACGACCATAGGCTCCTCCTCGACGCGCGCGCCCCGCAGCACCATACCGATCTGTCGGTACTGTTCGGCCCGAAGCGAATATCGACGGTGTTGGGACTCGAGCAGACGTGGAGTCCGCGTCGTTTCCTTCACTACCGATCCGAGAAGCGGAGCGCCCGTGACGGTCTCGGCTTGCTGCGCCGTCCGCAGGGGCGCAAGAGCGAGTTCCCTCAGCAACACGATGATTACTCCGACGATCAGTCCGAGGAGTAGTCCGAGAAGGAGGACGACGATTACATTGAGGCCCGAAGCGTGCGTGGGAACCAGCGCACGCTGGACGATCTGGATTTTGACCGGTGTCGTTCCGTCGCTTCTGGTCGGGGCGACCTTCGTGATCACATTAACAAGACTCGCGGCTACGGCGTTCGCGATCGCCGCGGAGCCGGCCGCGGTCGCGTCATCGACGGAGATCGAGATGACAGACGTGTTCAGGGGGACAGTAGCTGAGACATGTGCAGCGAGCTTCGACGATGTGGTCGACAGACCGAGAGTCGAAACCACCGGGTCGAGGACGGCATCGGTGTTGACGATGGCGCTGTAGTTGCGGGCCTGCTGCTGGGAGAAGTTGCCGCCCTGCGCGAGATCGATCGTGTTGTCGCCACCCGAAGCCGCCACGAAGAGCTCGGCACTCGACACGAAGCTGGGTGTTGCCGCAATCACATAGGCGGAAGCGACGACCAAGCCGACAAGGATGAACGCGACGATGACGAGCCAACGGCTTCGGACGAGGCTCCAGAACTGCCTGTTATCCACGTGATCGACCCTCTCGAGAACTGCGTGGCGAAAGTCCTCGCATCTTGAGCAGGATAGCAATCGAATCCATTTGCTCCGGACACACCCGTGATGATTGCGCCAGACGACGATGTGCCATGATGGGCCAATGGCAGCTCTGACCGGTCTCTCGCGTAGAGAAGCAGTCGGATTCTCCGCCTTGGCCGTCCTCGCGGCGGTCGCGCTAGTCCTGGCCGCGGTGGCGGTCATCGGCCGCGGATCCGGGGTTGCAGCCGGCACACCGACTACGTATCCGACGGTGGCGCCATCAATCGTGAGACCCACCGCCGTCTTTCTCGGGGGGTCTTTCACCACTGGCGCAGGAGCGAGCTCGCCGTCGACGTCCTGGCCCAGTGTCATTTCCACCAACCGTGGGTGGCGAGAGGTGAATGTCGCCACAACAGGACCCACCATTTTCTCGACCACAAAGAACTGCGGAACCCAATGTCCCGATGTCCCGACATTCGTCGCCGGCGCCGTCAAGGAGAGTCCGGACATCGTCGTCGTGGGATCGCAGGTCGATGACAAGGCAGACCTGCCGTCGGTGGAGGTCGCACTCATCGCAGCGTTGAAAGCATTGCGTGCGGCATTGCCCGAGGCATACATCGTGGTCGTGGGTCCGGCACAGCTCCCCGCTGTTCCGACTGATCGCCTCCTTGTCCTTGATCGCGCGGTGCAGATTGCCGCGAGTGCTGCCAATGCAACCTACGCCGGTCTTCTTTCGCCTTCCCCTCTGGCCTCCGATGCAACGCTGACGACCGACAGGTCGGCGCCGAACGACGCCGGACAGGCAGCGATCGCCGTAAGGATCGCGAAGGCGCTTTCGTGACGACAAGCGACCAGGCTCTCGCGGTCGCTCTGCAACGTAGCGACGGTGGCGACCGGTTTCGCTATATCTGGTTCACGGTCGTCGCAGCCCTGCTAGCCATCGTCGTGCCGCTTCTCCTGATCGCTCAGGTTCCGGATACGGGGCGCAGCAGTGCTTGGATCCTCACCTTCCTGGTCATGATTCTGGCTGGGTTCCGACTGTCATTCGCTATCGGGTCCGGTCGCCCGATGCTGTTCGACTTCTTCTTCTACGTCTTCGTCTATGTATTCATGGGAATGGCGCCGACGGTCCAAATCAGAAGTAATCTGCCGTCCACCACGACCCCCGGGATCGACTCATCGCTTGACCTCCCCACGGCCGTCATCGTGTGCGTCGGAATCGTCTTCTACGAGATCGGACGCCTGATCGGTCGTCAGCGCGAGCGGGGGAGAGGAGCGGATTCGATCCTGTTGAAGAGGGCCGTGGCCCCCTCTGCCCCGCCTCGTTCAGCGAGGGCAGCCGGCGAGACCTCTCGAACCGCTGCGGTCAGCGGCCTGCGAGCCGTGATCCTCCTGGTGCTCGGCGTCGGCTTCAGCGCGTACTTCGTCTCGAAGGTCGGGATCGGATCGTTGTTCCAGAGTCGCGAGCAGGCATCCGCAGTCCGTGCAGCGGTGTGGCCGGACCCCGCCACCAGATCGGTCGTCTACTCTCTTGCGAGTTACCCGATCCTCATCGGGGTGGGCGCGCTTTCGCAGGTCAGGCGACGTGCCGCCGGGGCGCTGGCGCCATGGTACGGCGCACTCATTCTCGTCGCCGTGGCGATTCTGGTAGTCGTCGTGAATCCGATCAGCAGCGCGCGCTACAGCATCGGTACCGTGTACTTCGCGCTCATCGTGTTCGCCGGAGCCATCCTCAGCCCTCTTCGGATTCGAGCGACGATGGTCGCCACGATTGCCGGATTGATCTTCGTGTTTCCGCTTGCCGACGCGTTCAGGACGCCCGCCGTCCGAGTCGCTCGAACGAGCTTTTTCGGCGAGTACCAGAGCAATCCCGACTATGACGCGTTCTGGCAGATAGCGAACGGATTCTCATATTGGGTAGACGGTCTCGTCCAGCCTCTACGACAACTGTCGGGCAGTCTCCTGTTCTGGGTGCCGAGAGCGATTTATCCCGACAAACCTGTCGACACGGGCATTCTGCTCGCGCAATATCGCGGATATTCATTCAGCAATCTGTCCGCCCCGCTCTGGGCCGAGTTCCTCGTCAATGGCGGTGTGGTAGCCGTCATCATCGGGTTCATCGTCGTCGGAGCGCTCTTTCGAACGATGGATAGGCGGCTCCAGCCTGCGTTCCGTGAGGCCGGGGTCTGGGCGATCGTCGGCGCGGTCTTCCCGGTCTATACGACGATTCTGCTCCGCGGGTCATTACTGCAGGCGACGGGAGCAGTCTTCGTCGCGGTGGTCTGTATCCTCTTTGTCCGTTCATGGAGACCGCGTTCACCGCGACTCACCGTCGGTAGGCCCGTTCGAGTTGTGCCGCGATCGCATCCATCGCGAACCGATCGCGAGCCGCAACCGCGCCAGCCCGCCCGAGTCGTTGCGCCAGCGTCGTATCCGAAAGGAGTTGATCCACCGCGGTGATCAGGTCACGAAGCGTGTCGTCGATCACGATTCCGCATCCCGCTTCTCTCACCATGGGGGCGAGTCCGCAGCTCTCCGTTATCACTACGGGCAGCCCGAGCGACATCGCCTCCAGCACTGACATGGGATAGGGCTCGTCGATCGAGGGAAGCACGTAGATGCCTGCGCGAGACATCCGTGACGCCGTCTGATCGGGCGGCAGCGACCCTTCCCACACGATTCGGGAATGTTGGCCCGAATCCGAGATCAACCTGCGGACGACGTCACCCTCACCCTCGTCCGGTCCGACGAGACAGAACCGTGTCGTCGGATGCGAGCGTGTCAATTCTGCGGCCATCCGAACGAAGAGTGCCGGTCTCTTTCGTGTGGCGAGCCGGGCGAGGTAGAGCACCTCGTCCGCACCGTCCACTCTCGTCGTGACCGGGGGAGACGGAACGCCGTTAGGCAGGTGTTCGAGACGAATTCGCGGGCCCGCCATCGCCGACAGGTCCTTCTCCTCCCTCGGGGTGAGGAAAAACACCCGGTGTGCTCCACGAAGGACGGGCCGTGTGAGAATCGCGTCGAGCGGGATCGCGAGCGGGCTGGTCGACCGGTCGATCATCCCATGAGACTGGATCACGTACCGCACCCGCGCAGATCGCGCGAGCTGCGCTGCCGGAAGGGTGATGAAGTCGCGAGCGGCGTGTACATGAACCACGTCGAACGAGCGCACGTTTCGTCGCACCCAGCGCAGCATCGTCGGTGAGGCGAGTCCGGCGAAGCCGATACGCGGAATGACCGTGATCGCAGGGAAGAGGCGCACCTCGACGTCGTCGATCACCGTCGGAAGGGAGCTGCCGAATCCGCGCGCACCTCCGATCACCGTCACATCATGACCGGAAGACCGCAGAGCCCGGGCCTGGTTCAGGGCGACACGCACCGGCCCGCCGTATGCACCGTCCGGCGTGAAGAGCGTCACCACCGAGAGGATTCTCACCTAGCGCAGCGAATCCGGGGTATTGGCACGGGGCGCGAAAACAGTTGCACCCGCCGGAACGTTCCCGGACACCAGCGCCGTGGCGCCGATGACACTGTCTTCGCCGATACGACTCCCTCGCAGGATGGTGGCTCGCGCCGCGACCCAGGCACCGTCTTCGATCACGATGGGGGCATTGTCGAACTCGAAGGTCGGGGAGTGCCGAAGGTGGCTTCCGGTACAGAGAAGGACACCCTGCGAAATACACACGTCAGCTCCGATCGAGACGGGCTCGAGGTTGAGAATCCAGGTGTCTTCGCCGATCCAACTGTTGTTCCCGACTGTCAGTTTCCACGGCCAGTGGATGCGAACTCGATGACGGATGAGCACACCCTCCCCGATCGTCGCTCCGAACCACCGGAGGATCCTGATTCGAAGACCCACCGGACACCACCACCGCACCAGGATCGTGCCGGAGACGACGAGCCACGCGACCTGCCAGGAAGTGCGGCGGCCCTTGTCGTATCCGGCTCCGCTGAAGGCAGACAGTTCGTGCCTCACCGGTTTCGGTCGATCGGTCGGGTCTGCCATTCGGCCAGTGTACGCAGGATGTTCTCAGCGCTCGGGTCACGATGGTCTCTGGAAAAAGAGCGACTTTCGGAAGAGGCTGGTACTTTATAGCCACTACGCCCGGTGCCCGACCGAATGTAGAGGGGCCACGCCCCGAGAAAGAACAACCCGATGAGCAATTCCCCGGCTCGCAGGCGACGTATGACGTCGCAGAGTCTCCTTCGTGCCGGCTCGAAGGCGCTCTCCGGTTATGCGCTGTCTATGGTTTTTCTCGCGGCCGCTTCATTGGCAGCCATCCCGGCCATGGTGTCAGCGAGCGGCGGAGTAGCCTGGGGATCGATCGCAGCCGGCCAGTCCATCGGGGGTGTCGCAGCGACGATCATCGCCTGGGGCTGGGGCCTATCGGGTCCGGCGACGATAGCGCGAGCGGACGCCAACGATCGGCTCACCGAGTATGTGGAATCTGTCATCTCGAAGCTCCTTCTCTTTGTGCCCGTCGGATCTCTCGCGTTCATCGCGGCCCTGCTGGTCGGGCGCGATTTCGGTGTGTTCGCGGCGGTCGGCGCTCTATCGATGTCGACGATCGGCCTGACGGCGAACTGGTATTTCGTCGGCGCTGGGAGACCGTATGTGCTCCTCGTCTGCGAGACCATTCCTCGCGTTCTCGGCACGGCAGTCGGAATCGCGTTGATGAGCTCCGGATCGTCGGCCCTCGTCGGTGTCAGCTGCCAGCTGGTTGGCACGCTCTTGGCCTGCATCATCAGCAGCCTGTGGATAATCCGGCCATGGAATAGATCGACTTTGGCCGGGATCTCCCGCCGACCGGTGTTGTCAGTGCTCTCTGCGCAGCGATACGGCGTGACCTCGACCGTGATGTCGTCCATCTACAACGCCGCCCCGATCGTCATAGTCTCGCTCGTCGCCCCGACTGTTCAGCCGATCTACGCGGTGGTCGACAAGGTGCAGAGGCAGGTCATCGTCGCTCTCGGCCCCTTCGTCACTGTGCTGCAGGGATGGGTCCCGAGATCGAGCGGAACCGGCGTCATCCAGCGAGTGAGGATCGGTATCGGTACCTCCGCCGTCGGCGCGGTTCTGCTCGGGGTGGTGATGCTCCTCCTTGCTCCGGAATTGGTCCGGTGGCTCGGCAACGGTCAGATCACACCGACGTTTCTCATGCTCGCGCTCACGTCCATCATCACCGCGGTGAGCCTGTTCGAACAGACGGTGAGCAAGGCCTGCCTCGCCGCGTTGAGACGACTCGACGTAGTGGCGCGCTCGACAGCAATCGGGTCCATCGCCGGGCTGCCGCTCGTGGCGATCGGCGCCGTGAGCTTTGGAGCGGCGGGGGCACTGGCCGGAATCCTCGCCGGTCTGATCCTGAGACTTCTTCTCGAGTTGTTGGGATTGCGAAAAGCCATGGTGCACCCGCTGTTCTCAGCGGAACAGCATGCGGTGCTGTCGCCCGCTCTCGACGTCGACGAAGTCTGACCTCACCCGAGTCTTTTGAGCGCCGCGAACCATTTGTTCAGCAGGAGGGCCATAATCGCAGCGTTCGCGACGAAGAGCACGAGATAAAGTGCCTCGAAAACGGTCGGCCATGCCGTCGTAAGAAAGCTGAGCGCCAGAATCCCATAGTCCGCCGGCAGGAGAGCGAGGGCGCGGACAGTCGACGGCGGTCGTTCCGCCCGTGCCGGTTGTGCAGCGTCGGCTCGCCCCTGCGCAAGGTGGCGTTCGAGCTCTCCGCCGAAGAAGATGACGACCGATACGACCTGGAAAGCCAGCGGAACGAGTAGCCACGCCGGCGCTGTCGGGGAGTACAGATAGAACGAGACGAGGACGCTGCCGTGGATCGCAACGATCTTTGCCGAATCGACCACGTGGTCGAGCCATTCCCCCGCGACGGAACCTCGACCCGTCAGCCTCGCCACCTGACCGTCGGCGGAATCGAGAGCGAAACCGAGTACCAGGAACACGGATGTCCCAAGTGCTCGAGGAATCGACGGCGGCCCGCTGACGAAGGTCAGCATTCCGAGCGCCGTGATGATTGCCGACACGAGCGTCACACCGTTCGGTGAGAGCCCGAGTTTGTAACTCGCGGCCGCCAGGATCCGCCCGAGCGGCCGATTGACGAATCTGCTGTAGAAAGACACGCCTCGCTTCGATTTCTGGGCAGAGGCGAGATCGGCCAACGCAACCTTGAACGAGCGTGATCCCATGAGTCCTGCTCCTTCGGCTGCGATTGCGACTCCCACCGGGACTGCAATTCCAGCGAGGTCATCAGAACGTCGATGTAAGGACGATATCCGAGGGAGCGGGGTCGCAGTCGTGCTGGAAGGTCTGACACTCAAACGGGGGGTTTGAATTCTGTGACTTTAATGGGTATGTTTTGCGAAGCTCACATAGTTCCGGAATACCCACTTTGCGCCATTCTTACCCCCCTGCGCATCGATCCGGATCGATTCGGCAACCATTGTTTACCCGCAGGTCCCGAACGCCCAACGGTTCGAGCCTGCTTACCCGAGGGATAACTGGCCATGCGTAAGCCTGCCGTATTAGCGACGTCGATTGCGACCGTCGCCGGATTGATTCTGTCTGTCATCGCTGTGACCTCCGCATCGGCTTTGACCCCCGGAATCGCCTTCAGCTCGGCCAACCTGTCGACCTGGCAGACCAACGGTGAGGTGTACGGACTCGCTTCGGTGCACGGCAAGGTGGTGGTGGGCGGCAGCTTCACCCAGATTTCTCCACCGGCAGGCACCGCCGGCACCGCGCAGAGTCGCCCGGCGCTGGCTATTCTCAATGCCGAGACGGGAGCACCGGACAGCTGCCAGCTGCCCGTGAGCTTCTCCGCCGGAACACCGGTCATTCGCACGGTCATTGCCTCCCCGGACGCGAACACCATCTATGTCGGCGGTAGCTTCACCAGTATCGGCGGAGTGGCCGTTTCTCGAGTCGCCGCCATCGATCCCGTCTCGTGTAAGGTCCTCGCCCTTCGGGTCCCGACGATCGGGGCCACCGTCATCGGAATGTATGCGACGACGACGAGCCTTTACATCGGGGGTGACTTCGTCACTGTCGGCGGCCAGTCGCGCCAGCACTTCGCCGCCATCAACCTGTCGAACAACGCTCTGCTTCCGTGGGCTCCCGCGATCGATACCATCCCGGGTCAGTCAGTGGCTGTCGGCCGCGCGATCTCCGTTTCGCCGGATGGGTCGAAGGTCGCGATCGGTGGAGACTTCTTCACGGTCAACGGACAGGACTCGCACTCGATCGCCGTCGTGGATTCCGCGACCGGGGCGAACATCCAAAACTATGCCCGCGGATTCATCCCCGACACCTCCGTGACTAAGACCATCTGGTCAGATGGCTCGAAATTCTACGTCGGCAACGAAGGAACGGGAGGCGGCGTGTTCGACGGCCGGCTAGCCGTCGACTGGGCAACTCTCACGCAGGTCTGGCGGGACAACTGCCTCGGTGCAACCCAGGCGCTCGTCACCTTCCAGGGAACCCTGTACATCGCCAGCCATGCTCACAACTGCTCATCGAACAACGCCTTCGGGGACGGCGCGCGCAACTTCTTCATGGCGGAAGGCACCTCGACGCCGACGATCCTCCAGTGGTTTCCGACGGCAAACGATGGAATCAATGAGGGGATCGGTCCGCGTGCCCTGACGGTGGCAACCGGTTCGAACTCTGGCAAGAACTACCTCTGGTACGGGGGAGAGTTCACCCAGGTGAATGGCAAAGCCCAGCAGGGGCTCACCCGATTCGGTCCGGACGACGCGACTACTCCGCCGGTTCCGGTTGTGGCCGCTGAAGCGCTCACCTCTAATTCCGTCCAGGTACGATTCCGAACCGTCGTGGATCCCGACGATGGGATTCTCACCTACAACGTGTATCGCAACAACAGCGTGACACCGATCTGGACCGGAACCGCCAATTCGACGTGGTGGAAGCGCCCGCAGGTTACCTATGTCGACAATTCTGTCGTGGCAGGTACGACGTACTCCTATCGAGTCTCAGTGTCGGACGGTGTCAATACCAGCGCTCTCTCGTCGAGCGTCTCAGCCAAGGCCGTGGCTAAGGCCACCGACTACCCGACTCAGGTCATAGCCGACGGAGCAAGTCTCTACTGGCGTATGGATGAAGCCGCGAGCCCCTGGGCACAGGACAAGTCCGGCCAGACGACGGCCGGCGTAAACGGCATCTACTCGAAAGGGCTCAACGACCCGAGTTTCGGATTCCAATTCGGAGCCGCTGGAGCTCTCGCTGGGAGCACAGACACCGCGACGACCTTCGACGGAACACAGGGCTACATCTACGATGACCAGAATCTGCCGGCACCGACCACGTACTCCATAGAGACCTGGATCAAGACAGGGACGACGAGTGGAGGGAAGATCGTCGGATACGGCAACGGCGTCCCCGAGACGAACTCGAACGCGACGAACCTCAGCGGCAACTACGACCGTCAGATCTATATGGATAACGCGGGAAACCTGACCTTCGGCGTCTACACGGGCGGAGTTCAGTCCATCCGGACTGCCAACGCCTACAACGACAACGCGTGGCACTACATCGTGGGGACGCAGGGTCCTGCCGGAATGAAGCTCTACGTCGACGGCGTCAAGGTCGGACAGAATTCGACGACGGGCAACCAGTCCTACAACGGTAATTGGCATGTTGGTGGAGACCAGCTCAACGGTTGGCCGAATCAGCCCGCCAGCAACTACTTCGCAGGGACAATCGACGACACGGCGATCTACGGCGCCCCGCTCTCCGCCCAGCAGGTGGCGAATCACTTCACTCTGGCGGGCGGTCAGATTACGGTTCCGGTCGCTCCGACGGACGCGTACGGTGCGAAGGTCTTCAACGACACCCCGGAGATCTACTGGAGGTTGAACGACTCCGGAAGCACGGCCAAGGACTCGTCCTTCAACGCCCAGGGTGATGGCGTGATCGGCGCAGACGCTCAAACGCTGCAGACCGGCGCAGTCCCGTTCGGAACTTCAGTGACGCTGAACGGTACACAAACCAGCGCCATCGCCACGAAGGTCTCCGAGGGGACGACCACGGCTTTCTCCACCGAGGCGTGGTTTAAAACCACATCGACCACTGGCGGCAAGATCGTCGGTTTCGAAGATGCGCAGACGGGCAATGGGTCGAACTACGACAAGCAGACTTACATGACCAATACTGGGCGTGTCGTCTTCGGCGTCTATGCGAATGGCGTTCAGACGATCGAGAGCACATCGTCGTACAACGACGGTGCCTGGCATCACGTTGTAGGTACGCAGGGTGCGGGCGGGATGAGCCTGTACATCGATGGAGCCGTCGTCGGAACAAATCCGACAACAAACAACCAGGTATTCACGGGCTTTTGGCGCGCGGGCGGGGGCAACCTCGGAGGATGGACCGATTCTCCCTCGACGTTCGAATTCAAGGGGAGCCTCGACGAGGTTGCGATCTACGATCAGGAGTTGTCATCGGCCGCGGTAGCCGCGCATTACTCGCTCGGCTCCGGTAGTCCGGCTGACACGATTGCTCCCTCGGCTCCCACCGGAGTGAGCGCAACGGTCACCGGTAATTCCGTCGCCCTGTCGTGGTCGGCTTCGACAGACAACGTCGGAGTCACGGGATATTCCGTGTATCGGGGCCTCACCGCTTCTTTCGCTCCCGATGCGTCGACGAAATTGGCAGATGTGAGCACGACCTCGTTCACCGATCCGAACGTCCCGGTCGGCACTTACTATTACGAGGTCGTCGCGCGGGATGCTGCAAGCAACGTCAGCCTTACATCCTCGTCCGCCGCGGCGACGATCGCCCCGGCACCCGACACGACACCGCCGAGTGTGCCGTCGGGGGTGACCGCCTCAGTCAGCGGCAACGCCGTGTCCCTTGCATGGACGAGTTCGACCGACAATGTCGGAGTGACCGGATATTCCGTCTATCGCGGCACTTCGACCGACTTCGTGCCTGGGCCGGCATCCGTCATCTCGACGGTGACCAGCCCCTCGTATGTCGATTCTTCTGTACCCGCCGGTACCTACTACTACAAAATCCAGGCGACTGATGCCGCCGCCAATGCGAGCGCGCCGTCGACAGTCGTATCCGTGACCATCGCCCCGCCGCCCGACACGACGGCACCGACGGCACCGACGGCTGTCTCCGCGACTGCCACCGGTTCGACGATCGCCGTCACGTGGGCTGCATCGACAGACAACGTCGGCGTGGCCGGGTACTCGGTGTATCGCGGTGTAACGTCGAACTTCGTTCCATCTGCATCGAACAAGGTCGCCGACGTGACATCTACGAAATTCGACAACACCACTGTGCCCCCGGGTACCTACTTCTACCAGGTGGTCGCATCGGACGCTGCCGGAAACGTCAGCCCGGCGACTGCGTCCGCCGCAGTAACCGTCGTGGCGCAGGATACGACTGCACCGACTGTTCCGGCCCCTGTCTCTGCTGTCGTCAGCGGCACATCCGCGACCGTCAGCTGGGGTGCGTCAACCGATAACGTCGGCGTCGCCGGGTACTCGCTGTACCGCGGAACAGCGCCCGCCTTTGTTCCGGATGCGAGCGCGTTGATCACGACCACCACGTCGACGACCTTCACGGACGCCAACCTCGCGGTCGGCACCTACTACTACAAGGTGACGGCATCGGATGCTGCCGGAAACGTCAGCGCTCCATCGAATACAGTCACAGCGACGATCACCCCTCCGGGTGCCGTGACGACAACAGTGAAGATCGCCCCGACAGAGGACGCCTACGTCGCTCGCTCGGCGCCCACTACGAATTACGGTAGCGATCTTCAGCTGTCGTCGCGGGGCGCCGGCACCAACGTGCCGACGACGTCGTTCCTCAAATTCGCCCTCCCGCAGGCTCCGGCCGGTACGACCCTGACGAGTGCCACCATCACGGTGCGAACGTCGACGGACCCGACGGCCGGTTCGACCGACGTTCACACGTTCACCGTCGTGACAGGCGCATGGAGCGAATCCACTGTCACCTGGAACACTCAGCCGACTGGTCCTGGTGCAGTGCTTGGAACACTCAGCGGTGCGACTGCGATCAACACGTCATACTCGTCGGTGTGGGATATAAGCCAGTTGACTCCGCTCGCCGGAACGACCGTCGCCGTCTCTCTCACCGATCCCGGCGTGGACAACATCAGGTTGTTCTCGAACAACGCGAGCGCAACCTTGCGTCCGTACCTCACGCTCGTCTACACGCAGAACTAGAGGCGATCCGCCTCTTGGCCGACAAACGGAGCACACCCCCTCGCGGGTGTGCTCCGTTTGTCGTCAGCCTCGATCGACGACAATTCCTCGCCATCGGTTCGATTTCACTGCTGTTGGCCGGCTGTACGGCAGCCCCTGCACCATCGACGAAGTCCGGTGCGCTCGCCATGTTCACCATCGATGACCTGCTATCAACGACGCCCTTCTACATCGCTCATCGAGGTTCCGGGGACAACTGGGTCGAGCATTCGCTCGATGCCTACAGCCATTCGGTAAGGGCCGGTGCGAAGGCTCTCGAGTTGTCGGTGAGCGCCACGTCGGATGGGGTGCTCGTCTGCCATCACGACACGACTATCGCCCGGCTGACCGGGAATGACGTCACCATCGGGGACGTCACCTACGCCACTCTGATGGGATTCCGGAACAACGCGAAAGACTGGCTGGGTCCGGCTGCGGCTGAGCAGCCCATTCCTCGCCTGAAGGATGTCCTGGACGCATGGGCTCGAACCCACGTGATCTTCATCGAAGACAAACAGGGCACCAATACCGCTGCACTGCTGAAAATGATGCAGTCCTATCCCGATTCCCACTCACATTTCGTGTGGAAGCAATGGGCTGCGGCCCAACAGGTCACGACCGCACATGCTGCCGGATTCAAGACCTGGGGTTACTTCACGTCAGAGATCATGAACCGGGTGGACGAACTCGCGCCGAAGTTCGACTTCTTAGGGGTCCATCACGATTTCAGCGATAGCGACGTGAACAGGATCGTCAGCGTCGGTAAGCCGGTGATCGTCTGGGAAGTCCACTATCGATCAGTTCGGGATCGGATGTCTTCACTCGGTGTCGCGGGAATGATGGTGTCCAACCTCCCTTACGTGACATCGACGAAGGCCACGAGCAAGCAGGATGCTTTCTCTTCAGGGCTGCGTGCGGTCGGCGATCTCCCGTGGAGCATAGATTTCGGTACGCGACTCCAGCCGACGATCGACAGCAGCGCCGGCTCGATCTCCATCGCCCAGACCGGGATGCAGAGTTATCTCATGGGCTCGCTGAGCCCGGTGTCCGGCTCTGCTGAAACCATCGACTTCGCCCTGAGATGGCCGAAGAGTCTTCCTCAGGCAGTCCAGCACGCAGGTCTGGCTTTCGGTCTCGCAGCCGATTCACCGTATCGTGTTGGCATCCCGAGCCAGCTCAGCGGCTATCACGTGGTGATTCGCGCCAACGGTTCGATGGAGCTTTTCAGCCGGCAGGCCGGCACAGCTGGTGGAACGCAGATCGCCCAGGTGCAGACGCCGGCGCCGGCTGTCGGGGAGTGGGTCCACCTGAGAATCGAATTCGCGTCGCAAGCCATCTCCGTCTCTCGACTGGACGGTGCCACCCGCACCGCAATGGCCACCGGCCTCAGTGTGCAGCCCGGATATCTGTGGCTGTGTAAGAACTATCCAGACCCGGTCGCTGTCGAATTCAAAGACATCGTCGTGCGCTAGGCATCCCGATCCGGCACGAGCGCCTCGAGGATCGTTCTGAATCTTCGAACGGCGGTCTCCTCGGAGTGATATGCGGCACTGAACGACTTCCCGGCCGCGCCGAATCGGGCGGAAGCCTCGGAATCGGCAGCCAGGCCTTCGGCCGCGCGAATCAGGGCTACAGGCTCCCCGGGGTCGACCCGGATCCCGGCACCTGCGAGCTCAATTTCCTGGGCGGTCACACTTCCTCGATCGGTCGCAGCGATGACGGGAAGTCCGGTGCGGAAATACGATGTCAATTTACTGGGAACCGACATCTCAGTCAGGCCAGCTCTTTCGTTCACGAGTAAGACATCGGCAGCAAGAAGCACCGCCATGAACTGGTCCTCCCGGGCGGGATCGATGATTTCCAAGCGATCGCCGCGTACCATTTTTTCGAGCGAAGAGCGCTGGTTCCCGTCACCCATGAGCACGAACTTGATATCCGAACCGAGTGATTGGGAGACGAAGGACGCCTCGACCACATTCTCCAACGCCTGTTTGGCTCCCATGTTTCCCGCGTGCAGAACGATGGTCTCCGCGCTTTTCCACCCCAGTCGAGAGCGTTCCGCCTCGCGGTCGAAGTCGCCAGGGGTCTCAACGTGGCTCCAATTGCGGACCACTTCCACACGGTTCCCATCCATGCCGAGATCCTCGACAAGGTAACGCTTGAACCGATCGTGGATCACGACGACGCGAGCAGCTGACGAGAGAACGCGGCCTTCGATCGTAGAGAGGATTCGCGCCGAGAATCCTCCACCGGTGCCACTTTCGGCGACTCCGAGTGAGTAGATATCCTGCACCCAGATACAGGTGGGTACGCGACTCACGCGCGCACGCACGGCGGCAATCAGCGTGGAGAAGAGAGCCGGACTCACCAGCACTATGACTTCGGGGGACCCCCAATTCGCAATAGCTGCCCTGAGTCCGAAAGTGAGTTCCATCAGCAGCCTGTTGGCGAGGCGAGGAATTCGGGGCACGAAGTGTCTCAATCGGAGTACCCGAACCCCGGAAGACGTCTCACGACGGGTCGACCCGCGGAACGAGCTCTCGATGCGCCATTGCGGATAGTGCGGATATCCCACGACCACCCGCACGTCATCGCCGAACTTGGCGAGGCCTTCCGCCAGGCCGGCGGTGTAGGGAGCAATGCCGGTCGGCTCGGGCGAGTAATTCAACCCCACGATCGTGACCTTCATTGTTCCGATTCCCCACGGTCGCCGACAACTATCCCTCGCGACTCTCCCGTAGCTCGGACCCGCTCAACTCACGGGGGGAGAGCGCCTTCAATGCACGCCTCAATACGGTGCTCGAGGTAGCAACTGTATAAGGAAAGTAGACCACCTCGACTCCGACCTCTGCGAAGGCTCTCTCGAGCCGAAAGCCACGCTCGGTTCCCTTCCAGTCATCACCCTTGAAGTAGATGTCGAACGGATGTTTCTGCCAGGTCGTGAGCTTATCCTCATCCGTTTCCGCAATGGCCTCATCGACGTAGTCCACGTGTTGCACGATTTCCAAGCGTTCTGAGAGCGGGACAACCGGACGCGATCCTTTCGTCAACTCCAACATGTCGTCAGAGACGACACCGGCGATGAGATAGTCGCAGCGACTCTTCGCGTGCCTCAGGATGTTGAGATGGCCGACATGGAAAAGATCGAAAGCTCCGCCGGCGTAGCCGATGAGGCCATGCGGTCGAGGCGGGCTCGTCGGTGGGCTCCCATCGTTCGACATCAATACGCTCCTACGGGATTGACGAGTAATTTAACAGTCCGCCACATGATCTGGAGATCGCCGGTCAACGACCAGTTCTCCACGTAGTACAGATCGAGCCTCACGCTTTCGTCCCAATCGAGGTTCGATCGCCCGTTGACCTGCCACATGCCGGTGAGACCCGGTTTGATGAGGAGGCGTCGATGCACTCGCGCTTCATAGCCGGCCACCTCGGACGCCAGAGGAGGGCGCGGGCCGACCAAGCTCATCTCGCCGCGAAAAATGTTCCACAGTTGCGGTAACTCGTCGAGGGAATATTTTCTCAATACACGGCCAACACGTGTGACTCGAGGGTCGTGCTTCATTTTGAAGAGAACGCCCGCTCCCTCGTTCTGATCGAGTAGTCCGGCGAGGTCATCCTCGGCCGTTTCGACCATCGATCGGAATTTCAGCATGAAGAAGGCTTGCCCGCCCTTCCCGACGCGCTCCTGGCGGAATAGAGCTGGTCCTGGGCTTTCGCTGCGCACACACAGGGCGATGGCGACCAGCACGGGGAACAACAGCACAAGCGCGGTGCCGGAGGCGACCATATCGAAGGCTCGTTTCAGCAGGTGTTTGCCGCCGGAATACTGGGGTAGTTCCACGTGCATGAGAGGGAGTCCCTCGACCGGCCGGAAATGGATGCGAGGTCCAGCGACATTTGTGAGGCGAGAGGCGACCACGAGTTCGGCGCGCGATCCTTCGAGATCCCATCCGAGGTCTCGGATGAAGAAGCCTCCGCCGACCGGCTGGCCAGCGACGATCACGACATCAACTTCGAGGCGCGATGCTGCTTTCGCGACGGAGTCCAGATTCGACACGACCGCGACAGAACGTGAATTCACCTCGATCCGATCTGTTTCGGGGCCGTCGACCGCGGCGCCGATCACCTCGTAGACGGAGACGGCTTTCTTGTCGATCTGTCCGATGACGTACTGCACGTCTTTGCGATCACCGACCACGAGCGCGCGGGAGACGAACCTGCCCCTCTTACGCTGTCGAACCAACCATTTGCGCCACAGGAGCCTGCTCACCATGAGCCCGATAAGACCCGTGGGAAGTGCCAGGACGAAGAAGCCGCGTGCGACATTGATGTCGAACATGAGAAACAGGATGCCGAGGACTCCGAAGGTGGTGATGCTTGCCGAGACGACACTTCGGTACTCGGTTATACCGATCCCGACAACCCGCGCGTCGCGGGAATGGTAGGCCGCGAGGCAGGCGATCCACGTGACGGCGATCAACATGGCTACCGCCCAGTGCGCAATCGGTATCGTTCCGACCTGCGCGAGATCGTGATTCCACCCGAACCTGGTGAGGAACGCGCCGATGACGGCGACGGTGATGACCGCGACGTCGGAGATCTCGAGACGATGGCGATAGCGGGTTGCCCAGGTGGACCCCGGAGAGCGGGAGAGAGCAGCTCCGGATACCGCCGCCGGTCGAACCGGATCAACGATGCGAAGGGTCGGCGATGCAGCAGCGGGCGCGGTGTTCTCCCCGGATCTCGAACGTCGGTCGTCGCGCGTGCTGGTCACTCGAGCGCTCGCTTAGGCGTCTGAGAGTCGACGAACGCCCGGGGGGTGTCGCTTCTTCGGGGTGTGTTTCGATCGCGCGGACGCGTCGCGGGGGTAAACATTGTTGGCCTGCGTTTCGGGTTACAGGTTGATTCTGGGCTCGCAATCCGGTCCGATTATCTGCGACGGCCGTGGCCGGTCGAGTACATGCGAAAGGGGACGGCAAACTCAGCTCCGCTGGGGGCGGATCGATCGGGTATTCTCTACTTCAGTCGCGACAGTGGGTACTCCATCAACGACTTCACCGACGACGATATCTCATTCTGACGCTGGTCGGTAACCCCATTCGGGGGGTTAAGTCCTTAAATGTTCATATTTTGTTCACGTCGGGATATTGCGTGTGAGGTCCAGTCTTTACCGGGCCAGATTCCCAGATGGGCCTTCGGCGGCGACTCCTTGATCAGATACGCTTGGGCGCTAGAGAAACGGGAGGTGTCGCGATGGTCGATGAACAGAACAGCGAGGGTGTCGTCGGCAATCCGAACCGAAGTAACGATACGACCGCAATCCACCTCAGCGGCGATTTCGCCCGGCAGGTCGCGGCGTTGGCGGGCGAAGTCTCCCCGGAGGAGCAGCAGGCGATCGCGGCCCTCCCGTCCGGATCGGCGCTGCTCGTTGTGCGGCGTGGTCCGAACACCGGTGCGCGCTTCTTGCTCGACTCCGACCTGACGACGGCGGGGCGCCATCCGGATGCCGACATCTTTCTCGACGATGTCACGGTGTCGCGTCGTCATACGGAATTCCGTCGCGTCGGAACCGCCTTCGAGTTGCGTGATCTCGGCAGCCTCAACGGCACCTACTTCGATGGTGTGCGAGTCGACTCCGCTCTGCTCGGCGACGGGGCGGAGGTGCAGATCGGAAAGTTCCGACTCACCTTCTTCGCCTCCCGACTCGACCTCGCACCCGTGGCCGGCCAGTAGTGGCGCGGTCAGCAGCTGAGCGCTCCACACCCCATCAGCCGGCGGCACATCAGGCGTCGGCACAGCAGACGACGACACAGCAGCGCGCTATCGCACGCGCCGGAGGCGAGGCACCTCTCCTCAGCATCGGCCAGGTTCTCGCCCGGCTCACGTCGGAATTTCCCGATGTCACTCCGTCGAAGCTGCGCTTCCTCGAAGAACGGCAACTGATCTTCCCATCGCGCACCGAGTCGGGCTACCGAAAGTTCTCTCAGGCGGATGTCGACCGCCTCCGCTTCGTGCTCAAGATGCAGCGCGACCACTACCTTCCCCTCAAGGTGATCCGCGGCTACCTCGACGATCTCGACGCCGGCCGCGACCCCGAGCTACCCGGCGGATCGACGATCGCCGGCCCCTCCATCCTCTCGACCGAGCGCCGGTACAAGCGTGACGAACTCGTTCGCGAAGCCGGAGCGACCCCGCAGCTGCTGAACGATGCGGTGTCGTCGTCCCTCGTCGCTGCGGCCGACGTCTACGGAGACGACTCGCTCATCGTGCTCCGGTCCCTCGTCGAACTGCAGAAATCCGGCATCGAGCCACGTCATCTCCGGGGGTTCAGAGCGGCGGCGGAACGGGAACTCGGGCTCATCGAAAGCGCGTTGATTCCGGTCGCACGCCGGAAAGACGCGTCGAGCCGCGCGAAGGCGGGCGAACTCGCGCGCGAGATAGCCGGTCAGCTGGAGATCGTGCGTTCGAGTCTGATTCGCTCGGCTTTATCGCGTCTCGAGCCGTAAACTGAGGCGTCGAACCGACACGCCGAATCGCTTCGGTGTGAATGGGCGTGATCAGCGGTTCACGTCGGTAACGTTGGCAACGACGAAAGTGTCAACCATCCCCTGAACGTTAAGGATGGCCTGTGAGGTGGAAGGCGATCATGAACGAGCCAGGCACGCGTAGCGAAGATTCTCGCTACGATCTCGGACTGCTCTTCACCGACGGACTTCCCGACCTGGATGACGCGGCAGGCTATCGCGGAGCGATCGCAGCCCGCGCCGCCGGCATCAGCTATCGCCAGCTCGACTACTGGGCCAGAACCGAACTGGTCGAACCGACCGTGCGCGGCGCGGCCGGATCAGGGTCGCAGCGGCTCTACGGTTTCCGCGACATCCTCGTGCTGAAACTGGTCAAGCGTCTGCTCGACACCGGAATCTCGCTCCAGCAGATCCGCACCGCCGTGAACCAGCTCCGCGAGGCGGGGGTCAGCGATCTCGCGCAGACGACGCTGATGAGTGATGGCGCGAGTGTCTACCTCTGCACGTCGAATGACGAGGTCATCGACCTCGTCAGCCGCGGGCAGGGCGTCTTCGGCATCGCCGTCGGCAAGGTGCTTCGCGAGGTCGAGAACTCGCTCGTCGAGCTCGACGCCGAGCGTCCGGATGTCATGGACGAACTCGCGGCGAAGCGGGCGTCCCGCGCTTCCTGACCCTGCAACTCGGCAGTTCGTCAACTCGGCAGTTCGTCAACACCGCGAAGCGCCTGCGCCGGCCGCCAGCCTCATTTCGCCATAGCTGGAGCTATGGCGCGACAGACGGAGTAGTGCGGGGGTCCCTCGCGTCAGAGCTGGAGCTATGGCGACCTGGACTAGGACGTCTAGACAACGAGCAGTAACCCGGCGCAGTCAGCCCCGGCTACGCGGTGACCGCGTACTCGCCGATCTTGGCCGTGCGCAGCACGCGGTCGAGCAGCAGGTCGAAGTTGTGTGCCATCTCCTGTGCGCTCTCACCCGGCCAGACGTGCAACGGCTTGGCCGCTCCCTGTGCCTGCTGGAGCGATGTGCGTTCGGGCAACTGGGGCGACAGCACGAGGGGGCCGAACATGTCCCGCAGCTCTTTGATGCGGAACTGGTGTTCGAGCGACTGCACTCTCGCACGGTTGACGATGATGCCGAGGGGCTGAAGTCGAGGCGAGAGCCCGCGGCGGATCTCCTCGATCGCTCGGAGCGCACGATCGGCGGCGGCGACCGAGAACAGGCCGGGCTCCGTCACGACGGTGACCCTGTCACTCGCGGCCCAGGCGGTACGCGTGAGCGCGTTGAGGGAGGGAGCACAGTCGATCAGCACGAGGTCGTAGTCGGCCTCGACGTGGGCGAGTGCCTCCTCGAGTTTCCAGATGTCACGGATGCTCGGGTGCGGTCCGTCGAAGTTGATGGCCGACGGGCTGCCGATCATCACATCGATCTTCCCGGGGCGACCCTTCGTCCAGCCGCTCGGAGCGATCGCGGCCCGCACGATCTTCTCCTTGGGCGAGGCGAGGACATCGGCGACATTGAGGTGGCCCGCCACGTTGATATCCATACCGGTCGACACATCCGACTGCGGATCGAGGTCGACGACGAGGGTTCTGAGACCCTTTGCGAAAGCGGCTGAGGTGAGGCCGAGCGTCACCGTGGTCTTTCCCACTCCTCCCTTGAGGGAGCTGACGCTGAGTACATGCACAAGAACGAACGATACCTTCACTAGTCTTAAAGAACCTAAATCTTCGCTGGGTGGCGCGGCGGTTAACGAGGGGACACGAAGTGGCGTCCCCCTAGGCTGACCGATGTCGGAAAGGGACCTAATGTTCTCAAAGATCCTCGTGGCCAACCGTGGAGAAATCGCGATTCGCGCATTCCGGGCGGCCTACGAACTCGGCGCCCAGACGGTCGCGGTCTTCCCTTACGAAGACCGCAATTCGATGCATCGGTTGAAGGCGGATGAGGCCTACCAGATAGGCGAGAAGGGGCATCCGGTCGCGGCCTACCTCAGCGTCGCCGAGATCATCCGCGTCGCGAAGGAGTGTGGCGCCGACGCGATCTATCCGGGCTACGGCTTCCTCTCGGAGAACCCGGAGCTCGCCGGGGCGGCAACGGCGGCCGGCATCACCTTCATCGGTCCGGGGCAGCATGTGCTCGAGATGGCCGGCAATAAAGTCACAGCAAAAGAACATGCGATCGCGGCCGGAGTTCCGGTTCTCGCCTCGACACCGGCGTCGAGCGAAGTCGAGCAACTTCTCGCAGGTGCGGATGCCATCGGCTTCCCGATCTTCGCCAAGGCGGTGGCCGGCGGCGGCGGTCGGGGGATGCGGAGGGTCGAGAGGAAGGAAGACCTCCGCGGAGCACTCGAGGAGGCGATGCGCGAGGCCGACAGCGCATTCGGCGACCCGACGATGTTCCTCGAGCAGGCCGTCGTGCGTCCCCGTCATATCGAGGTGCAGATACTGGCGGACTCGTCGGGGGAGACCGTCCATCTCTTCGAACGCGACTGCTCGGTGCAACGGCGACACCAGAAGGTGATCGAGATCGCTCCGGCACCGAACCTCGACGAGAACATCCGCCAGGCGATGTACCGCGATGCCATCGCGTTCGCCAAGTCGATCGGCTATGTGAACGCGGGAACGGTCGAGTTCCTGCTCGACACGGCGGGCGAGCGCAAGGGCCAGCACGTGTTCATCGAGATGAACCCGCGCATCCAGGTCGAGCACACGGTGACCGAGGAGGTCACGGATGTCGACCTCGTCCAGACACAGATGCGCATCGCATTCGGCCAGACCCTCGAGCAGCTCGGGCTTCAGCAGAAAGACCTGCGGCTGCGCGGGGCGGCGCTGCAGTGCCGCATCACCACCGAAGACCCGTCCGCGGGATTCCGGCCCGACACAGGCAAGATCACGACCTATCGCTCACCGGGGGGCGGCGGCATCCGTCTCGATGGCGGCACCATCAACGCCGGCACCCAGATCAGCCCGTACTTCGACTCGATGCTCGTGAAGATGACGTGTCGCGGACGCGATTTCGCGGCCGCTATCGCCCGGGCGAAGCGGGGTCTCGCGGAGTTCCGGATCCGGGGCGTCTCGACCAACATCCCGTTCCTGCAGGCTGTGCTCGACGTCCCGGCCTTCCGCGCCGGTGACCTGAGTACCGCGTTCATCGAGGAGCGCCCAGAACTGTTCAGGATGCATCAGTCGAAAGACCGCGGAACCAAGATCCTGAACTGGATCGCGGAGGTCACCGTCAATCGACCCTGGGGCGAGGGCGACGGCATCATCGATCCGCGCATCAAGCTGCCGAAGATCGACCTCGACGCACCGGCACCGCCCGGTTCGCGTCAGAAGCTGCTCGAGCTCGGGCCGGTCGGCTTCGCCTCGGCACTGCGGGCCCAGACCGCTCTCGCCGTCACGGAGACGACATTCCGTGACGCGCACCAGTCCCTGCTCGCGACCCGGGTCCGCACCAAAGACCTCGTGGCGGTCGCCCCCTACGTCGCGCGGATGACGCCGCAGCTGCTCTCGGTCGAGGCCTGGGGCGGAGCGACCTACGACGTCGCCCTCCGGTTTCTCGGCGAAGACCCGTGGGAGCGTCTCGCAGCCCTCCGCGAGACCCTGCCGAACATCGCCATCCAGATGCTGCTCCGCGGGCGCAATACCGTCGGCTACACGCCGTATCCGACCGAGGTCACCGATGCGTTCGTGAAGGAGGCGGCATCCACCGGTGTCGACATCTTCCGCATCTTCGACGCGCTGAACGACGTCTCGCAGATGCGTCCGGCCATCGATTCCGTGCTCGAGACCGGCCACGCGATCGCCGAGGTGGCGCTCTGCTACACGGCCGACCTGCTCGACCCGGCAGAGACGCTCTACACGCTCGACTACTACCTGCGCCTCGCCGAGCAGATGGTGGAGGCCGGCGCGCACATCCTCGCCATCAAAGACATGGCCGGGCTGCTGCGGGCGAGTGCCGCGGAGAAGCTGGTCACCGCCCTTCGCGACCGCTTCGACCTGCCCGTCCACGTGCACACGCACGACACCGCCGGCGGTCAGCTCGCGACACTGCTCGCAGCCAGCCGGGCCGGAGCGGACGCGGTTGATGTCGCGAGCGCCCCGATGGCCGGAACGACGAGCCAACCCTCCGCCTCCGCCCTTGTTGCGGCGCTCGTGCACACCGAACGGGACACCGGTCTCTCGCTGCAGGCCGTCTCCGACCTCGAGCCCTACTGGGAGGCCGTCCGTCACGCCTATCGCCCTTTCGAATCCGGCCTCCCCGGACCGACCGGACGCGTCTACAAGCACGAGATCCCCGGCGGCCAGCTGTCGAATCTGCGCCAGCAGGCGATCGCCCTCGGCCTCGCCGACCACTTCGAGAAGATCGAAGACCTCTACGCCGCCGCGAGCACGATGCTCGGGCGTCCGCCGAAGGTCACCCCGTCGTCGAAGGTCGTCGGCGATCTCGCCCTCGCGCTTGCCGCGGCCGACGCCGACCCGGCCGACTTCGAGCAGAATCCCGACAAATACGACATCCCGGATTCCGTCATCGGCTTCATGGCCGGCGAGCTCGGAGACCTCCCGGGCGGATGGCCGGAGCCGTTCCGCACGAAAGTTCTGAAGGGCCGCACGGTGAAGATCGGGGTGGCGGAACTCACGGACGAAGATCGAGCCGGGCTCGCCGGGGATGCCCCCTCGCGCCGCTCGACTCTCAACCGACTGCTGTTCCCTGGCCCGACGAAGCAGTTCGAACAGGTGCGTGAGCAGTACGGCGATCTGAGCGTCATGGACACCGTCGACTACCTCTACGGACTGCGCCAGGGCGTCGAGCACGTCATCGACATCGAGAAGGGCGTCAGCCTCTACGTCGGCCTCGAGGCGATCGGCGATCCCGACGACAAGGGCATGCGTACGCTCATGACCACGCTGAACGGCCAGTTGCGCCCCGTATTCGTGCGGGACAACAGCATCGACGTCCAGACGAAGGCAGCGGAGAAAGCGGATGCCGCCAAGCCCGGCCACGTTCCCGCCCCCTTCTCCGGTGTGGTCACCCTGCAGGTCGCCGAAGGCGACGTCATCGAGCTCGGACAGAGCGTCGCCTCCATCGAGGCCATGAAGATGGAAGCCTCGATCACGGCGAACATCGCCGGCACGGTCCTGCGTCTCGCCATCCCGACGACGCAGCAGGTCGACGGCGGGGACCTGCTGCTCGAGATCGGCTGACCACCCCTGATTTCCGGAGGTTTTCCCATCCGCGTAAAGTGGTGGGTTGTTGGATCAGAGAAGGTGAGCCTGTCATGGCGATTGCGCGAAGGCAGTCCGGCGAGGCGTACGACGACGACGCCGACTTCGAGGATGCCGGCGCGAACGACATCGCCGCATCCCTCCCGGCGAGCCTGACCATCGAGGTCAGTCTTCCGAGCACCGTCCACGCCGCCCCGGAGGAGGAGCTCGCGGTCGCGATCGTCGAGGTACCGGTGAATCCCGGGTTGGTCGAGATCTCCCAGCCCTCCACCACGTCCATCGATGTCGTCGCCGTCGCCACGTCATCCGTGCCCGTCGTCGCACCGCAACCGGTCGTGATCCCCGAACTCCCCGGTCACGAGGACCGTGCCTATTCGCGCCGGGATCGTCTGCGCGGCGAGGTATCGAACGGGCCGGAGTCCGCCGGCATGCTCACGGCAGACCGACTCATCGAGCGCAGGCGGAGAAATCGCAACGCGCCGGAGGGCGGCTGGAACGCGTTCATCTATGCGGCGACCCTCCACCGGGTGAATCGTGGGGATTCGCCAAAGGTGCGAGCCCGCAAAGAGCTCATTGCCCGCATCGACAAGAAGTTCGAGGGCGGGGCGCGATTCGTGCCGGTGCTCACTCGAAAGGGCGGCGTCGGAAAGACTACGGTCACAGCGCTCATGGGTATGGCCCTCGCCGATGCCCGCGAGGATCGGATCATCGCCGTCGATGCGAACCCCGACCGCGGAACGCTCAGCGAACGCGTGAACAAGCAGACCCGGTCGACCGTGCGGGACATCGTCACCCTCGCTCCGACGATCACGAGCTTCAACGACTTCTCAACGATGGTGTCCCGGGATGAGACGAGACTCGACATCCTCGCCTCCGACACCGACCCGCTGCTCTCGGAGGCGTTCGATGAGAACGACTACAACGTCGTCGCAGACCTCGCTGCCCGCTTCTATTCGCTCGTGCTCACCGACTGCGGCACCGGGATCGTTCACTCCGTCATGCGGGCGACACTTCAACGCGCCGACTCGGTGGTCATCGTCTCGGGCGGCAGCGTCGACGAGGCACGACTCGCTTCGGAAACACTCACCTGGCTCGAGGCGAACGGATACGGCGACCTCGTCAAGAACGCCGTCGTCGCGCTGAACACGGCGACCCAGGGCACGAATCTCGTCAAGCTGGAGGAGATCGAGGCGCACTTCAAGTCCCGGGTGCGCGAGATCGTGCGCATCCCGTACGACCCGCAACTCGCCGCCGGTTCCGTCATCGACTACAAGGCGCTCAAACCGCTCACCCGTTCCTCCGCGCGAGAGCTCGCCGCGCTCGTCATGGACGGGCTGCCCGTTCGCCAGGGTGCCTGAAACGGACCGTGCCTGAAACAGACAGCGCCGAGAGCGAGCGGCAGTTCGACCTCGTCATCATCGGCGGCGGTTCCGGTAATTCGATCATCAGTCGCGATTTCGGTCATCTGTCGATCGCGCTGATCGATGACGGTGAGCACTTCGGCGGAACCTGTCTCAACGCCGGCTGTATCCCGACCAAGATGTTCGTACACGTCGCGGATGTCGCGGCCGATGCCCTCGGCGCGAAGCCGCTCGACCTCGACGTGCCGTCGGCCACCGTATCGTGGCCGGCACTTCGCGACCGCATCTTCGGTCGGATCGACCCCCTGAGCACCGCCGGGTTCCGTAACCGCGACGAGAAGATCCCGAACGTCACGGTGTACCGTGAGAGTTTCGTCTTCGAGAGTCGACACGTGCTCGTGGGGACGAGCGGTGTGCGCATCCGGGGCTCGCGGATCGTGATCGCCGCGGGGTCTCGGCCGCGGCCGCTTCCCGCCTCGTGGGGGTCGGGGCCGCGCATCCACGATTCCGATTCGATCATGCGGATCGATGAACTCCCGACGTCGATGGTCATCGTCGGTGGTGGGGCGATCGCGGCAGAGTTCGCGCATATCTTCTCGTCCTTCGGCGTGGCGGTGACCCAGATCGTGCGCGGCTCCCGGCTGCTCGGCGACCTCGACGACGACGTCGCTGATCGGTTCACCGCGCTGGCCGCAGAGCGCTGGCGGGTGGTCACCGGCGGTACGGTCCGGTCGGTCGCGAAGCGCGGCGCCGACTCGCAGGGGGCGCTCGAGCTGGAGCTCGACACCGGAGATGTGCTCACCACGGACCTCGTCCTGTTCGCCATCGGGCGCATCCCGAATTCCGACACGCTCGCCCTCCGATCCGCCGGTCTCGATCTGCACGACGACGGGCGGCTCGCGGTGGATGCCCAGCAGCGAGCCCTGTCCGACGGCATGCCGGTCGTGGGAATCTACGGACTCGGCGACGTCTCGTCCGAGTGGCAGCTCAAGCACGTCGCCAACCACCAGTCACGAATCGTGCAGCACAACCTGCTGCACCCCGACGACCCGATCGGCGGGGATCCAGGTCCGATTCCGGCAGCGATCTTCTCGCATCCGCAGATCGCGCATTTCGGACTGACCGAGCGGGAGGCACCGGATGCCGTCATCGTCACCCGCGACTACTCGACGACGGCCTGGGGCTGGTCGCTCGAAGACACGACCAGTTTCTGCAAGCTCGTCGTCGATCCGCAGAGTGGAATGATCCTCGGCGCGCACATCATCGGGCCGGAGGCGAGCATCCTCATCCAGGTGCTCGTGCTCGCAGCCAGC
>JANYGT010000067.1 GCA_025362355.1 Lacisediminihabitans sp.
CGGCACCCTTCTCGCCGTCGGTGACCAGCTCATACCAGACCGGGATCGGAACGCCGAAGAATCGCTGTCGGGAGACGAGCCAGTCGCCGGTCAGGCCGCCGACCCAGTTGTCGTAGCGCACGCGCATGAAGTCGGGCGCGAAGCCGATCTCGTCGCCGCGCGCGAGGAGTGTGTCGCGGAGCGCGACATCCCGAGCGCCGTTCGTGATGTACCACTGGCGCGTCGACACGATCTCGAGCGGCTTGTCGCCCTTCTCGAAGAATTTGACCTGGTGCACGATCGGGCGCGCGTCGCCGATCATCTCGCCGCTTGCCTTCAGCAGTTCGACGATCTTCGCCTTCGCGCTGAAGACGGTCTTGCCGGCGATCTCGGCATACGCGGACCTCGCGGCATCCGTCACGATCGCCTCGGGGGCGTCGGCGACGATCCGCCCGTCGCGCCCGATGATCGTGCGGTTCGGGAGGTCGAGCTCGCGCCACCAGATCACGTCGGTCACATCACCGAACGTGCAGATCATGGCGATGCCGGATCCCTTGTCTTTTTGGGCGAGGTGATGCGAGACGACCGGCACCTCCACGCCGAACAGTGGCGTCGTGACGGTCGTTCCGAAGAGGTGTCGGAAGCGCCCGTCATCCGGATGCGCGACGAGCGCGACGCAGGCCGCGAGCAGTTCCGGACGGGTGGTCTCGATTACGACATCCTCGCTCGCTCCATGAAAGGCGAGCCGATGGTAGGCGGCCGGCTGCTCCCGGTCTTCGAGCTCGGCCTGCGCGACGGCGGTGCGGAAGGTCACGTCCCAGAGCGTCGGGGCGTCGGCCTGGTACGCCTCGCCGCGAGCGATGTTGCGAAGGAACGCCCGCTGGGCGGCGGTCTGCGCCTCATCGCCGATGGTGCGGTAGGTCTGCCGCCAGTCGACCGAGAGCCCGAGTTTTCGCCAGACGGCCTCGAACTGCTGCTCGTCTTCGACGGTCAGACGCTCGCAGAGCTCGATGAAGTTGCGGCGGGAGATCGGGAGTTGATCGGCCGCCTTGGACGATGCTCCCTCCCCACCCTCGAGCGGCGGGACGAACGACGAGTCGTAGGGGACGGCCGGGTCGCAGCGCACGCCGTAGTAGTTCTGCACCCGGCGCTCGGTGGGCAGGCCGTTGTCGTCCCAGCCCATCGGATAGAACAGGGTCTTGCCGCGCATCCGCTGGTATCGGGCGATCAGGTCCATGTGGGTGTAGCTGAAGACGTGGCCGATGTGCAGGCTTCCGGATGCCGTCGGCGGCGGAGTGTCGATCGAGAAGACGTTCTCTCGGGTGGCCGACTCGCGGGCGAACCGGTAGGTGCCCTTCGCCTCCCAGTCACCGCCCCATTTCGCTTCGAGCCCCTCGAGGGCCGGCTTGTCGGGGATGTCTGACATCGGCATGGTGCACTCCGTATTGCTATGGGCGGCACCGAGTCGATGATGAGGTGCCTGAATGTGATCGGTGAAACGATTCTATCGGAGGCGACACAGAGACGCCCCCGGTCGCTTGCGGGCGACCGGGGGCGTGCTCTCGGAGGTGTCAGTGCATGACCACCGGTTCAGTTGCCGGTGCTGCCGCCGCGGAGTGTGTGCCATGCGGTGCTGCGGCTGCGGAGTGCGCACCGTGCGGCGCGCGTACCCGGCGACGGAAGAGCACCGCCGCGATCACGGCTCCGACGGCGAAGAACCCGGAGCCCCATCCATAGGCGACGGAGTAGCTGTGCACGGCGGCCTCGGCCATCGTCGTCGCCGTCGGCGGCAGATGAGAGGCGACATAGTCTGCTGCGGCGGTCGCTGCGAGGGTGTTGAGCAGTGCGGTGCCGATGGATCCGCCGACCTGCTGGCTCGTGTTCACCATGGCCGAGGCGACACCGGCGAAGTGGCGGTCGACACCGAGCGTCGCGGTCTGGATCGAGGCCGGCATGATCGACCCCATGCCGAACCCGAGGATCATCAGCCCCGGAAGGAGACCACCGGCGTAGGAGCTGTGCAGGTCGAGGCGGGTGAAGGAGAACATCGCGATCGCGGCCAGCGTCATCCCGAACGGCACCATGATCTTCGGTCCGAGCCGTGGAACGAGGATGTTGGTCGAGAGCTGGGCTGCGACGATCAGCATGCCGATCATCGGCAGGAACGACAACCCGGTCTGAATCGGCGTGAAGTGCAGCGAGATCTCGAGGTAGTAGGTGACGAAGAGGAACACCCCGAACAACCCGGCGCCGGCGATCAGCACGGAGATGTACGAGGCCCCACGGTTGCGGTCGAGCACGATCGTGAGTGGAAGCAGGGGATGCTTCGCACGCCGCTGCCAGAGTACGAACGCGATGAGCAGCACGCCCGACGCGGCGAGAAAGCCCCAGGTGAGGGGAGAGCCCCAGCCGTCGGACTCCGCATTGGAGAAGCCGTAGACGAGGCTGAACAGTGCCGCCGACACGAGAAGCGTTCCGGGGATGTCGAGCTTCGGGCGCGGGCCGTCGCGCTTCGCGAGCGGAACGAAGAGCACCGCGCCGATGACCGCGATGACCGCGATGCCCACGTTGATGTAAAGGTTCCAGCGCCAGTCGAAATCCTGGGTGAGGAATCCGCCGAGGAGCAGCCCGACGGCTCCGCCGGCACCGGCGATAGCACCGAAGACGCCGAAGGCACGGGCGCGTTCCTTCGGAACCGTGAACGTCGTGGTGAGCACGGCGAGGGCTGTCGGGGCGAGCA
Organism: Lacisediminihabitans sp.; assembly: GCA_025362355.1. Taxonomy (GTDB): domain Bacteria; phylum Actinomycetota; class Actinomycetes; order Actinomycetales; family Microbacteriaceae; genus Lacisediminihabitans. The sequence goes on from JANYGT010000067.1 coordinate 2,720, forward strand.
GAGCGCCGAACGCTCCCTGAAGGGCGCGGGCTCCGACCAGCATCCCGAAACTGCCGGCGGCTCCACCGAGGGCGGATGCTCCGGCGAATCCGATCAGCCCGATGATGAAGGTGCGCTTGCGCCCCATCAGGTCGGAGAGTCGACCACCGAGCAGAAGCAGGCTGCCGAAGGCGAGCGAGTAGGCGGTGATGATCCCCTGGCGGTCGCCGTTGGAGAAGCCGAGGTCGGCCTGAGCCGCGGGCAGCGCGATATTCACGACGGTCGAATCGAGAACGACCATGAGCTGGGCGAGAGCGACGACGGAGAGCGTGAACCACCGCCGACTTGAGGGGGCGGGAGCGGTCACCGTCGACGAATTCTGCGGGGATGTTTCGGACATGATTGTCACGATATACGATACTGTAGAGTTTCGGATCTTAACAGTTCTTGAATTAATGGCACGGTAACATTTGCCGGAATCAGCTCGTCACAAGCATCACCTCACCGGAACGGGGCCAGCCGCAATGACGCAGACGGATATCACCCCGCACGGCGTCTCGATCAGTGTGACCGAGGCATCCCCGAAGCTCGGGCGCAAGCGCGATCACACCCGCGATCCCGAGATCCTCGAGGCAGCCCTCGACGTGCTCGCCGAAACCGGGTTCGACGGGATGACCGTCGACATGGTGGCCGCGCGTGCGAAGGCCGGGAAGGCGACGCTCTATCGGCGCTGGCCGTCGAAGAACGAACTGGTGCTGGATGCGGTCGCCCTCATGAAGAAGGCCGATGTCGAACCGTCGAAGCTGCCCGACACCGGAACTCTTCGCGGCGATCTCGTCGCGATGATCAAGCCGCCGTCGATCAAGGATGGCGAGCGGAAACTGAGCATCATGGCAGGGCTGTTCTCGATGCTCTGGCGCAACCCAGAGCTGGCGCACGCCGCGAACGCAGCCCTCGTCGAACCACGGGTCGCCGCCAACCGCATCCTGATCCAGCGTGCGATCGATCGCGGCGAGATCTCGGCGCAGAGCGATGTCGAGACACTCGCACTGATCAGCCCATCGATGGCGGCATATCGATCGTTGATCCTGCAGAAGCCCGTCGATCGCGAATTTCTCATCTCTCTGATCGACGAGGTGCTGATGCCCGCCTTCGGGCTCAGGGGTGGCGACCCGGTCTGATCACGGCTGCATCTGGAGGCATCCACTTACCTCTTTTCCATCCACCCGCACGTGCGCACAGGTAGGTTGAGGGAAAAACTGTAAGCGGATGTCGCGCTTGCGCAACTGGGGGCAAGATGACGGAATCATCGAAGCCGGTGATCGAGGCGGAGGCCCTCGGCAAGCGCTTCGGACGGGTTACAGCACTCGACGGGGTCGACCTCTCGGTCGCGGCAGGCACCGTCTTCGGGTTGATCGGCCCCAATGGCGCCGGCAAGACCACCCTGATGCGGATACTGCTCGACGTGGTGCGACCGTCGTCCGGAACCGTGACGGTACTCGGCAATACCCCTCGGGCTGGCGGAGCCGAGCTGCGGCGACGGGTCGGCTACCTCCCGGGAGAACTCCGACTCGAGTCTCGCGTGACGGGTATGACACTGCTGTCGTACTACGCGGAGATCAGCGGTGGTGTGGCACCGACATCCATCAGCCGGCTCGCCGAGCGCCTGGGGCTCGATCTCAGTCGTCAGGTGCGCACCCTCTCCAAGGGCAACAAGCAGAAGCTCGGTCTCATCCAGGCGTTCATGCATCACCCTCCGTTGCTCGTTCTCGACGAGCCGACGGGAGGGTTGGATCCGCTCGTCCAGCAGGTCTTCCTCGAGCTGGTCAGGGAGGCTCGGGATCGCGGTCAGACCGTGTTCCTGAGTTCGCATGTGCTGAGCGAGATCCAGCAGGCGGCGGATGCGGTCGCCATCCTCCGCGCCGGGCGGGTCGTATCGGTGAGTTCCGTCGACGATCTCAGGCGCACCGCGATCCGACGGGTGAGTGCCGAATTCACGGGGGTGACCGCCGAAGAGGTCTCTGTCGCCCTCGCCGGTCGCCCGACTCTCACCAACGTCGTCGTGACGCCCGCGGATGCCCGCACCCACCTGACGGCTACCCTCACGGGAGACGTCGACGGGTTCGTCAAAACGATCGCGTCGTTCACGGTTGCGGAGCTGTCCATCGAAGAACCCGATCTCGAGGAGCACGTGCTCGGGATGTACGGGGCCGTCGATGCGGAATAGGATGCCGCTCTTTCGCCGTGCGATCGCCGAGTCGAGACGTTCTCTGATCGGCTGGACACTCGGGGTCGCCGCCGCGCTCTTTCTGTACCTTCCCCTCTTCCCGTCACTCGGCGGAAAGAACTCGCAGATGGCGCAACTCATCGACACTCTTCCGAGCGGACTCGTTCGCTCACTCGGCTACCAGAACATCACCACCGGGTCGGGGTACGTGGAGTCCACCTTCTTCGGACTGATCGGGTTCGTGCTGATCGTGATCGCGGCGGTGAACTGGGGAACGGCAGCGATCGCCGGAGATGAGGAAGCCGGAACGCTCGAACTGACCATCGCCCATGCGGTCACCCGACAGCAGGTCGTGCTCGAGCGCACGCTCGCGGTCGTCGTGCGGCTGGTCTGGCTGGCCATCGTCAGTGTGCTGATCGTGCTCGCCCTCAACTCGAGCGCCCAACTGCAGCTTCGAGTCGACAACCTTGTCGCAACGGCCGCAGCCTGGCTCGGTCTCGGTCTGCTGACGGCGACCGTGTCGATCGCGGTGGGCGCGCTCACCGGTCGCCGCGTGTACGCCACCGCGGCGGGGGCAGGAATCGCGGTGCTCGGCTACGTCGTCAACGCGATCGGAAGCCAGAGTGACAGCCTCGCCGGCCTACGGGCATTCTCGCCCTCCGGCTGGGCGTTCCGGCACACCCCGCTGACGAACGGGGTGGACTGGGCCGGCCTCGCCCTGCTGTTCGGCTTCTCGGCGCTGCTCGTGGTCATCGCGGTGGTGGCATTCCGCCGACGCGACATCCGCGGTTGATCGCCCGCGCGGCTGACTGCTCGCCATCCACCTACAGTTCTTCCAACCACCCTCGCGTGCGCACACGACAGTGGTTGGAAAAAGTGTCAGTGGATGGGGTGAAAGCGGATGCGGCGGCTAGCGAACGTCGCCGAGCGCCGGCCGTCGACCGCGGCGGTAGGCGATCACCGCCGCGACCAGGGTCAGCACCGAGAGGAGCGCGAGCACGATACCGGGGTGCCACCACGCCGAGTCGGTCGCCCCTGCGAGCAGCGTCGTCGCGGCGGGGATGAGCCCCGAGATGACCGCGGCGATGCTGTAGGAGATCGAGAGGGCGGAGTAGCGGGAAGCGCCGTCGAACAGATCGGCCATGAGACCGCCGAGCCCGGCCCACGCCATCGTCGGCAGTATTCCCCCGATGATCATCGTTCCGACGAGGATCGGGAATGTCGCGAACTGCAGCAGGTAGTACATCGGGAAGGTGATGATCAGCGTTCCGAGCGCCCCTAATGCGACGAGCTTCGCCGGGGTGATGCGGTTCGCGAGCACCCCGAAGAGCGGGATCGTGACGAGCTGAAGCAGGCTGCCGATCAGCGTCGCGACGAACAGTTGCTGGTAGGAGAAGTGCAGTACGGCCACGCCGTAGTTGATCGTGTAGGTGTTCATCAGCGAGTACGACCCGATTCCGAGCAGCGCGGCGCCGATGGCGATCAGCACGAGGAGCGGCTCGGTGCGGAACACGGTGAGCACGGGCATCCGCACCCGCTTCCGCGTGGTCACGAGGTTCTGGAACACCGGCGTCTCGTCGATGGCGAGCCGCAGGTAGAGGGAGACGGCGAGCAGTGGGAAGGCGAGCAGGAACGGAAGCCGCCATCCCCAGGCGAGCATGTCGGCAGGCGAGAGGGTGACGGAGAGGATGAGGAACAGCGCGCCGGTGAGGATCGTGCCGACCGGGGATCCGAGCTGGGGGAGCGCCGCGTAGAGGCCGCGGCGCTTCGGCGAGG
>JANYGT010000068.1 GCA_025362355.1 Lacisediminihabitans sp.
GACATCATCAACCACACCGCGGAGTACTTCAAACTCACGGTCGACGATCTGTACGGCTCTTCTCGTTCCCAGGCCGTGGCGACCGCACGGCAGATCGCCATGTACCTCTGCCGCGAACTGACGAACCTCTCGTTGCCGAAGATCGGGCAGCTCTTCGGCAATCGTGACCACACCACTGTCATGTACGCGAATAAGAAGATCACCGAGCTGATGAAGGAACGCCGCTCGATCTACAACCAGGTCACCGAGCTCACCAGTCGAATCAAGCAGAATCACCGGTACGGCAGCCTCTGACGGTTGATGCCTTCGCAACAACCAACATGTGGAAACTCCTGTTGATAACTGTGCAGAATCGCCGGAATCGCTGTGCACTGCGTAATCACTTCTGTGGAATCGAAGCGATGCGCCCCTCGTCCGGGAGTGCGGAACAGTCGAGATCACCACAGCGAATCCACAACTCACACGCGTGTAGTTATCCACTCCCGCCTGACCGTTGCGAAGTTACCAACAGTTCGCACAGCGGTTAAGAATATGAATCCCTTTAATAATTCGATGAGGGGAAGATAACCACTGGAGTGCCACGGTAAGGGCCTGTGCCAGTATTAACCACCCGCAGCAACACTCCGGTTTTTCACTTACGTACGACGGGATGCCATGAAGTTCCAAGTCAATCGCGACGTCTTCAGCGAGGCAGTCTCGTTCGCTGTGAAGCTTCTTCCGCAGCGAACGACACTTCCGATCCTCAGCGGCGTGCTGATCGAGACGACGGATACCGGATTGACACTCTCGTCGTTCGATTACGAGGTCTCCGCGCAGACCCAGATCGCCGCTGAGGTAGAGGATCCGGGAAAAATTCTCGTGTCCGGTCGGCTCCTGGCGGATATCGCGAGTCGGCTGCCGAATGCCCCCGTTCAGTTCTCGACCGAAGAGGGTCGGATCTCGGTGCGTTGCGGCTCGGCGAGCTTCACGTTGCTCAGCATGCCGGTGGAGGAATATCCGACACTTCCTCAGATCTCGGCACAGTCGGGACTGCTTCCGGCGGATGCGTTCGCAACGGCTGTCGCGCAGGTCGCCGTTGCAGCGTCCCGGGATGACGTGACTCCCGTGATCACGGGTGTGCAACTCGAAGTGTCCGACAACAGCCTGACCCTCGTCGCCACCGACCGCTATCGGGTCGCAGTGCGTGAGATCGAGTGGGACGGCGGCGAATCGACCTCCACCGAGACGCTGACCGCGCTGGTCCCGGCTCGCACCCTGCAGGAGATCGGTAAGACCTTCGGACACAGCGGAACGATCTCCGTCGCCATCACGAGCACGGATGATCGTGAACTCATCGCCTTCAGCGCGGATCGCAAGACGGTGACGTCACTTCTGATCAAGGGCAATTTCCCTCCGGTGCGGCGACTCTTCCCCGAAACCGTCGACAACTACGCGGTCATCAACACCGCAGAGCTCATCGAAGCGGTTCGTCGTGTGTCGCTCGTGCTCGAGCGTGAGGCCGCGCTTCGGTTCACCTTCACCATCGACGGGGTGACGCTCGAGGCGATCGGCTCTGAGCAGGCCCAGGCATCCGAGTCCATCGACGCGCACCTCAGCGGCGGTGACACGGTGGTGTCACTCAAGCCGGCGTTCCTTCTCGACGGCCTCGGTGCGGTGCATTCGGAATTCGTGCGGATCTCTTTCACGAAGACGGAGAATCCCAACAAGCCCGGCCCGGTGCTGATCACCAGCCAGTCGTCGAAAGACCAGCCGGGGGCGGACAATTACAAGTACCTCCTTCAGCCGAATCTTCTGCTTCGGTAATAGGGAAGTCCTCCTTACCCGTTTTTCGCAGGAAAGAAGCACACATGCACATCGGTCTCGTCGGTCTCGGCAAAATGGGCAACAACATGCGTTCACGCCTCGAGGAGCACAAGATCGAGGTGACCGGATTCGATGCGAACCCCGCGGTCAGCGACGTTGCCACGATCGGTGAACTCGCCGCCACCCTCCCGAGTCCGAAGATCGTCTGGGTGATGGTTCCCTCCGGAGCGATCACAACCGCCGTGATAACCGAGGTGATAGAGGTACTCGGCGATGGGGACATCATCATCGACGGCGGCAACTCACGATTCACCGACGACATCGCACATGCCGCGCTGGCCGCGAAGAAGGGCATCGAGTTCGTCGACGCCGGGGTCTCGGGCGGCGTCTGGGGATTGAAGAACGGGTACGGCCTCATGGTCGGCGGAAAGAGCGAGAACATCGACACTCTGATGCCGGTCTTCGACGCGCTTCGTCCGGAGGGTCCGCGCGAAGAGGGGTTCGTGCACGCGGGCGAGACCGGGGCCGGACACTACGCAAAGATGGTTCACAACGGCATCGAGTACGCCCTCATGCAGGCATATGCCGAAGGCTATGAGCTGCTCGATAAGCGCAAAGACATCATCAAAGACGTCACGGGCACTTTCAAGGCCTGGCAGCACGGCACGGTCATCCGCTCGTGGCTGCTCGAACTCCTGGTGCTGGCACTCGAGGAAGATCCCGAATTCGAGGACATCGAGGGATATGTGGATGACTCTGGTGAGGGTCGTTGGACTATCGAGGAAGCGCTCGCGAACTCCGTCCCGGTGCCGACCATCAGCGCATCCATCTTCGCCCGTTACGTGTCGCGCCAGGCCGGTGAATCGCCGGCGATGAAGGCCGTCGCTGCGCTGCGTAACCAGTTCGGTGGGCACGCGGTCAAAAAGACCGACTAGTCGCGCGTGATCGTCACCCACCTGAGCCTCACGGACTTTCGTAACTATGAGACCGCCGAGGTCCCGCTGGTGGCCGGTCCTAACCTCTTCGTCGGCAGCAACGGACAGGGCAAGACGAACCTGGTGGAATCGCTCGGATATCTCAGCACGCTCGGTTCGCACCGGGTCTCGGTAGACCATGCGATGATCCGGCAGGGCACAGACTCGGCGATCGTGCGCGCTCGGCTCGAGAACGGCGAACGTCAGCTACTCGTCGAGGTACAACTCAACCGATCCACAGCCAATCGGGCCCAGGTCAACCGCTCCGTGATCAAGACACGAGAGTTGCCCCGGTATTTCTCGAGCGTGCTCTTCGCGCCGGAGGATCTCGCCCTCATCCGTGGTGATCCGTCGGGGCGCCGTCGCTTCCTCGATGAGTTGCTCATATTGCGATCTCCCCGTCTCTCCGGGGTGATGGCCGATTACGATCGTGTGCTTCGCCAGCGCAACACTCTTTTGAAGTCGGCCCGGGCATCCGGTCTGAAGGACACCCGGCTCGGCACGCTGGAGATCTGGGATGAGCGGCTGGTGTCTCTCGGGTCGGAGGTGATCGTTGCGCGCTCGGGGCTGGTGGCCGAACTCCAGCCCGAAGTCGCGGGGAGCTACGTCGCGGTGGCCGGTGCCGACCACCGGGCGTCGCTCGCGCTGCAGCTCAGCATCTTCAGCGGGCCCGGCGACGTGGGAGTCGACGAGGCGGATGGCGCCGACCCGGCGTCCACAGACACGCTTCGCGGAGACCGGCTCTCGCCGGACGACACGGCCACCGCCTTCCGCACAGCACTCGCCAGACTGCGCCGAAGCGAACTCGATCGCGGAATAACCCTCGTCGGGCCGCATCGGGACGACCTCGTGCTGCAGTTGAACGGCCTGCCGGCGAAGGGCTACGCGAGCCACGGCGAATCGTGGTCGTTCGCGCTGGCACTGAAGCTTGCGTCGGCGGAACTACTCCGTCGGGAGTCGGCCACCGGAGATCCGGTTCTCATGCTCGACGATGTCTTCGCGGAGCTCGATGAAGCTCGGCGTGCGCGGCTGGCCGCTGCGGTCGCGGGGTTCGAACAGGTGTTGATCACCGCAGCCGTCTTCGACGATGTGCCGGTCGGCCTTCGCGGCAATGCCGTCCACATCGCGAACGGCACGGTAGTCCCGGAGCCCGCGTGAAAGATCAGTCTGGGGAGGAGGAGTCGGAGAGCCGAGTGGTCTACGAGCGGTTCCGGAGGGTGTTCGGCGACGGATCCTCCCGCTCGAGCGATGCCCGTAAACGCACGAAGCGAGAGCCGGGATCCAGTGCCCCGTTCGGATCCGGTCGCGATCCGGAGGGCCTCGGATCGGTCGTCGATGCGCTCACGGTGCGACTCGGTTGGAACTCCCCCCTCGCCCAGTCGGAGTTGCTCGCCTCCTGGGCCGAGATAGCGGGGATCGAGACCGCGGAGCACTCGACGCCGATCGCCATCGACGAGGGAGTCCTCTCGGTCAAATGCGACTCGACCGCGTGGGCGACGCAGCTGCGCCTGATGCGGGTTCAGCTGATGACGAGCATCGCCGCGCGGTACCCGGATGCGGGCATCCAGTCGGTACGTTTTGAAGGGCCGGGTGCTCCCTCGTGGAAAAGAGGCCCCAGATCAATTCCAGGGCGTGGTCCGCGCGATACTTATGGCTGACAAGGCAAAATCGGTCGACTGACGAAAACTGACTCCCCAGACGGCGGAATTCGGCCCGTCGAGTGCAGACCTTTGGTAGAATGGACGAGTCGTCGCGGCAGCACCCGTCCTCGGATGCCCGGCCGCGAACGGCGGATCGATCTACCTGGCAGGAGCCCAATTCAACATGGCAGCAAACCGCTCGAATTCCGAGTCTGAAGACAGTTACGGTGCCGATCAGATCCAGGTGCTCGAGGGGCTCGAGGCCGTTCGCAAACGGCCGGGCATGTATATCGGATCCACCGGCCCGCGGGGCCTTCATCACCTCGTCTACGAGGTCGTCGACAACTCGGTCGACGAAGCCCTCGCCGGCTTCTGCGACACCATCCTCGTCACGATGCTTCAGAACGGCGGCATTCGGGTGGTCGACAACGGCCGAGGCATTCCCGTCGACCTGAACAAGTCGGAGAACAAGTCGACCGTCGAGGTCGTACTCACCATCCTCCATGCCGGCGGAAAATTCGGCGGCGGAGGCTATTCCGTCTCGGGTGGCCTGCACGGGGTCGGCATCTCCGTCGTCAATGCTCTCTCGAAAGAACTCGACGTCGAGGTGCGTCGGCAGGGGCACGTCTGGCGACAGAGTTACAAGCACGGTATTCCGCAGGAGCCGCTCGAGAAGGGTGAAGAGTCGGCCGATTCCGGAACGACGATCACCTTCTGGCCGAGTCCGGACACCTTCGAGACGGTCGAGTTCGACTATGAGACGCTGCGCGCACGATTCCAGCAGATGGCGTTCCTCAACAAGGGCCTGACGATCGTGTTGACCGACGAGCGGGTGAGCGCGGACTCCGAGGCTCGCCGTCTGGCGGACCCGGAGGCTGGACCGGTCGTCGACACCTACATGTACGAGAACGGCCTCGTCGACTACGTGGAATACCTCAATTCCGCGAAGAAGGTCGAGGTGGTGCATCCGGATGTCATCTCGTTCGAACTCGAAGACACCGAACTGAAGATCTCGCTCGAGGTCGCCATGCAGTGGACCACCTCCTATCAGGAGAGCGTCCACACCTACGCGAACACGATCAACACGCACGAGGGCGGAACCCACGAAGAGGGATTCCGTGCCGCGCTGACAACGCTCGTCAACAAATACGCGCGGGAGAAGGGGATCATCAAGGAGAAGGATGAGAACCTCACGGGCGACGATGTGCGCGAGGGGCTGACGGCAG
>JANYGT010000071.1 GCA_025362355.1 Lacisediminihabitans sp.
TTTATTAAAATGACCATTACCTTTACCAGGAATGGTCATTTATCTGCCTCGGAGGCGAATTCGGCCTCCTGCAGTTCGACGTAGGCGCTCATGTTGCGAGCGGCGTAGTCCTTGGCCAGCGTGAACATGGAGTGGTTCAGCGCGTGGAATCCGGCCAGCGTGATGAACTGGAACGCGTAGCCCATGGCCGCGAGTTCCCGCTGGAAGGTGGCGATCTGGGCGTCGTCGAGGTGAGACTTCCAGTTGAACGACGGCGAGCAGTTGTAGGCGAGCTTCTGGTCGGGGAAGTCCTGGTGGATGCGCTCCGCGAACCGGCGTGCGAGGTCGAGGTCCGGCTCGGCGCTCTCCACCCAGAGTAGGTCGGCGTACTCGGCGTAGGCGAGGCCGCGGGCGATGACCGGCTCGATGCCGTTCTGCACGTTGTAGAAGCCCTCGGCCGTGCGCTCGCCGGTGACGAACGGCTTGTCCCGGTCGTCGTGATCGCTCGTGAGCAGCGTCGCTGCCAGTGCGTCGGTGCGGGCGATGACGATCGTCGGCGTGCCGGCGACGTCGGCTGCGAGGCGGGCCGCGTTGAGCGTGCGGATGTGCTGGCTGATCGGAACGAGCACCTTCCCGCCCATGTGACCGCACTTCTTCTCGCTCGCGAGCTGGTCTTCCCAGTGCACACCAGCCGCGCCGGCCTCGATCATCGAGCTCATCAGCTCGTAGGCGTTGAGCGGTCCGCCGAAGCCGGCCTCGGCATCCGCGACGATGGGGACCATCCAGTCGACGTTCGATGGGTGCTCGATTTGGCCGGTGCGCAGCAGCGCGTTATTGATGCGACGCACGACCGCCGGAACCGAGTTCACCGGGTACAGGCTCTGGTCGGGATAGGTCTGCCCGGAGAGGTTCGCGTCTGCCGCTACCTGCCAGCCGGAGAGGTAGATCGCCTTGAGGCCGGCGCGCACCTGCTGCACAGCCTGGTTGCCGGTGAGTGCCCCGAGAGCCGCGATCCATTCGTCGCCGTTGCTCGACTGGATCTGCTTCCACAGTGACTCAGCGCCACGCTGGGCGAGCGTGCGCTCTTCACGGACCGGACCGCGCAGGTCGACGACATCCTGGGCCGTGTAGTCGCGGCGAACGTTCGCCCAGCGCGGGTCATGGGCCCATGCGAACTCGAGGTCGGCTGCGGTCTCGGTCTGGTCACCGGGGCGGAATGGGGTGGTCATGATGACTCCTTCGGTCGTTGTCTGCCTCCACTCTGCGGCGGTCACAACACTTCTTCTCCAAGTTTGTTCGCAGAAAAAGATGGCTTTTTCTATTTCCAATAAGAACGCTGAATGGCAGGCTTGGATGATGAGCTCTGCACCCGAGACCCCGTTCGATGATGGAGAGGTGCTCGATTCGCTCACCATCGGCCGCCGCATCCGTCAACTCCGACTCGACCGCGGCTTCACTCTCGACACGATGGGCAGCGCCATGGGGCGGGCTGCTTCGCAGATCTCCGTCATCGAGAACGGCAAGCGCGAGCTGAAGCTCGGCGAGCTTCAGCGGCTCGCGAAGATCCTCGAGGTGAGCATGGATGACCTGCTCAGCGTCGAGGCCCCGTCCCGTCGGGCGGCACTCGAGATCGCCCTCGAGCGCGCCCAGCGCGGGCCGCTCTATGCATCGCTGAATCTTCCGGCGCTCCCGATTCGCAAGTCGCTGAGCGACGAGGCGATCGAGACGGTGCTCGCCCTGCACGACGAACTGCAGCGACTGCACGGCGAGCGTGCGGCCACCCCGGAGGAGGCGCGGCGCGCGAACACAGAGCTGCGCCACGAGATGCGCAAACGCAACAACCACTTCCCCGAGCTCGAGGCGACGGCGAAGACGCTGCTCGCCGCCGTCGGGCACACCGGCGGTCCTCTCTCGCAGCGGGTCGCATCCGATCTCGCGAGCCACCTCGGGTTCTCGCTCCACTACGTCGCAGACCTTCCCGCCTCGACCCGCAGCGTCACCGACCTGGCGAACGGGCGCATCTACCTCCCCCTCGGCCAGGTGAACGGAAGCGACCCGCGCTCGACTCTGTTGCAGGCCCTCGCGAGCCACGCGCTCGGGCTCGGACAGCCGAAGGACTATGCCGAATTCCTCCGCCAGCGCGTCGCGACGAACTATCTCGCCGGAGCGCTGCTCGTTCCAGAAGCCTCCGCGGTCGAGTTCCTCCAGCAGGCCAAGCAGCGGCGCGAACTCTCTGTCGAAGACCTGCGTGACGCCTTCGCGGTGAGCTACGAGACCGCCGCGCACCGGTTCACGAATCTCGCAACAGAGCACCTCGGTATCCCGGTGCACTTTCTCAAATCCGATGAGAGCGGCACCCTCGTCAAGGCTTATGAAAACGACAACGTGCTGTTCCCGACCGACGTGCTCGGCGCCGTCGAGGGACAGACCGTCTGCCGGTTCTGGAGTGCCCGAAGGGTCTTCGAGGTCGACGACCGCTTCAGCCCGTATCACCAGTACACGGACAAGCCGGTCGGGACCTACTGGTGCACCTCGCGCATCCAGCCCGGCTCACGCGGCAACTTCTCGATCAGCGTCGGCACGCCGTTCGCCCATGTGAAGTGGTTTCGCGGGCGGGACACGACGAACCGCTTCGTCTCGACCTGCCCGGATCCGGCGTGCTGCCGCCAGCCACCGGCCGGGCTCGCCACGCGGTGGGAGAACAACGCGCTCCCGAGCCCGCGGGTGAACAGCTCGTTGCTCGCCGCGATGCCGACCGGCGGGTTCACCGGGGTCGACACGACCGAGGTCTACGAGTTCCTCGACGGGCACGCGCCGCGCTGACCGCCCCGCCCCGCCCCGCCCATCCTTCGCCCCGAGCATCCTTCGCCGAGCATCCAGAAACGCAGGAGTATTTCGGTATTTCGAGCAAATAGGGCACGATTTGCTCGGAATCCGAGGATACTCCTGCGTTTTCAGTGGGACGGACGAGCTGCGCGCCAGGCGAGCGCGCGATCTGCCGCCGCGGTTGGCGCCGAGGAGAGAGTGCTTTAGCGTTGATGGCGGTCACATGTAGGCCCACAGACGGGCGAAGGGGATGGCGATGAGCTCGGAGGAAGCGCGGGTCGGGCAAATCTTCGGGGGCCGCTTCCGCATCGAGCGACTCATCGGTCGCGGAGGGATGGCCTCGGTGTACCGAGCCGATGACACCCACCTGCGCCGGGATGTCGCCCTCAAGATCTTCGATGCCGGAGAGGCCGGCGACGACTCCCGCCGTGCGGCTGAGGTGCATGCCCTCGCCCGGCTGAATCATCCGAATCTCGTCTCCCTCTTCGACGCCCACCTCGCCGCACCCGGCGATCGCGAGCCGAGCTTCCTCGTCATGGAGCTCGTCGACGGCCCGAGTCTTCACGATGCGATCGCCGCCGGAACGATCGACGGCCAGGCAGCCGCGCTCATCGCCGCCGAGGTCGCGGAGGCGCTTCACACCGCCCACTCCCTGGGTATCGTGCACCGTGACCTGAAGCCGGGCAACATCCTGCTGGCGCCGACCGAGGTGCCGAGCGAACCGTTCCGTGCGAAGCTCGCCGACTTCGGCATCGCCCACCTGGTCGGGTCGACACGACTGACGGTCGCCGGAACCGTCATGGGCACAGCCGCCTACCTGAGCCCCGAGCAGATCACCGGAACGGATCCGGGAACCGAGTCGGATATCTACTCGCTCGGGCTCGTGCTGCTCGAATGCCTGACCGGGCGGGTGCCGTTTCCGGGGACGATGGCCGAATCGATGAGCGCACGCCTCGTGCGCGATCCCGAGATCCCCTCAGGACTGCCGTCGGGCTGGCAGGCACTTCTCGCGCAACTGACCTCTCGGGATCCCGCGCTGCGACCGAACGCTCTCGATGTCTCCATTCGCAGTCGTCTCCTTTCCGATGAGCTGATCGGGTGGTCGTCGACGTCCGTCCCGGCGGCGGATGCTGCGACGGAGGCCATGCCGGCTCCGACGCTGCTTCTCGTGCCGCCGACGGAGGTCATGTCGCGACCCGCTGCTGGGGACTCCACGACACGGGTGATACCGGCATCCACGGCGGCGAAGACGAGACGACCCCGTGCTCTGATCGGCATAGCGGCTACTGTCGCCGCGGTGCTGCTCGCCGGCGGTATCGCCCTGTCCGTCGCACTCGGAGGTAATGGAACGGGGGTTGCGACGACGCCGACCGGTGGAGTGAGTGGTGCTCCGACATCCACTCCGGCGCCGAGTGCCAGCGTCGCCAACGTGCCAATCGCTCCGAGTGCGCCAGCCGCACCCGTCTCACCCGGAAAAGGCAATGGGAAGGGTAACGGCCACAATAAGCCGTGACGTCCGCGGTCGAAGGTCAGCGGCGCGAACGCGACGCCCGGAGATCGTCGCGGGCGACCTGCGCCGTGAGCTCGCGCCACTCGCGCTTTGCGGCTACTGCCTGCAACGCGAAGCTCCCCGCGAACAACACGCTGGCCAATCCGCCGAGGGCCGTGAGGATCTTGCCGCTCGCGTGCAAACCGACCAGGATCACGAAGCCGACGACGGTGACGAGCCACAGAGCGAAGGCCACCGTTCCGACGAACCGGATGCGTCGCGCACGCGGCAGACCGGGTGTCGGGGCAGCCCTGGTGATCATGGTTTCACTGTAGCGTCGCGGGGCTGACGGACGGCCGTGAAAACCGGCACCGACCACCGCGGCAATCGGCGACCACCGCGGTGTTCAGACACGGCGGTGGTCGCGAAACACCGCGATGGTCTCACGCCCGATTTTGTACAGACTCTTTACATCTCCCCGAACGGGGGCCATGCTGGAGGCGCCCAATGATAGCGCTGTCATTAGATCTCGACCCGACTCTGGGGGTCCGTGGCGGAGCACCCCTAGAAAGGTCTTCCCATGGCTTATCGGCCACCTAAATTAGTGCTCGGAATCGCTGTGACCGCCCTCGCGGCCGCAGCGTTCGCGCCGGCGGCATCCGCGCAGGCTGCGGCTCCGGTCTACGTTGTGAATCCCGCCTCGCTCGTCGATCCGATCATCGGGACCTCCGGCGCCGTCGATGATTTCCCGGGCGCTGACGTGCCGTTCGGCATGGTTCAATGGAGTCCCGACACCCCGAGCAGGCCATCGGGCGGTGGCTACGAATACACCGACAAAACGGTGACCGGCTTCAGCCTCACCCACGTCTCAGGGCCCGGATGCGCAGCCTCCGGCGACATCCCGATCCTCCCGACGAGCGGACCCGTCGGTGCCGCACCCGGGTCGGCGACGCAGCCGCTCGACCACGCCGCCGAAACCGCTACCGCCGGGTCGTATTCCCTCACGTCCGGCGGCATAACGAGCCAGCTCACCAGCACCCAGCACACCGGCTCTGGCCGCTTCACCTTCCCGAAGGGCGCGCAGGCCAACCTGCTGCTCAAGCTCTCCGACAGCGCGGCCGGGTCATCGCAGACGCGGTTCCAGGTCATCAGCCCCACTGAGATCACGGGGGCCGTGACCAGCGGCAACTTCTGCGGCGCGAGCGACACCTACACCGCCTACTTCGACATGGTCTTCGACCAGCCGATGACCGGCTACGGCACCTACTCCAACCAGACGGTGAAGGCGGGCAACGCGCACGCCGACGTCACGCGAAACCTCGCCCCTCGGGTCGACCAGACCGCGAAGCCGCAGCCGAAGTCGTCAACGGGGACACCCCAGCAGCGTCCGGATGTCACCGGCAAGACCCCGGCGAAGGCCGGCGGCAAGGTGCAGCTGAAGGCACTCGCGCCGCCCGTCGTCGGCAGTGACGGCGCGTACGCGAGCTTCGACGCCTCCAGCAACCAAACGGTGCAGACGAACGTCGGCATCTCCTACGTGAGCACGGCCAACGCGAAACTGAACCGCACGACGGAGAATCCCACCTTCGCCTTCGCTGCCAAGAAGGCGGCCGCCGCAGCGTCATGGAACACCCTGCTGGGAAAGATCCAGATCGGTGGAGGGGATGTCCCGGCGCAGAAGACCTTCTACACGGCGATGTACCACGCGCTGTTGCATCCGAACATCTTCAGCGACGTCAACGGCCAGTACGCGGGTTTCGATGGTCAGGTGCATAACGCCGCCACCGGCCACGTCGAGTACGCGAACTATTCCGGCTGGGACATCTATCGCAGCCAGGTGCAACTCGCTGCGATGGTCGCACCTCAACAGACGAGCGACTCGGTGCGGTCGATGCTCAACCAGTACGATCAGACCGGCCAGCTGCCGAAGTGGGCTCTCAATAACGGAGAGTCGTACGTGATGGTCGGTGATCCGGCAGACGCGATCATCGCCGACGCCTACGCCTTCGGTGCGAAGGACTTCGATACGAGCGCGGCGCTCACCGCCATGCAGACCGAGGCCAGCCAGCCGAACAACATCCGTCCGGGTCAGAACTACTACACCGGCGCCGGCTACCTGCCGCTCGACGGAACCTACGGGTGCTGCAACTTCTACGGGTCGGTCTCGACGCAGCAGGAGTACAACACCGCCGACCACGCCATTGCGAGCTTCGCGAAGTCCCTCGGAAAGCCCACGATCGCAGCGACCTACGCGGCTCGCGCGAACAACTGGCAGAACGTGTTCAACCCGGCGACGAACTACCTCCAGCCGAAGAACGCATCCGGTGCCTTCGCCGCAGGCTTCACACCGACCTCCTCGCAGGGATTCGTCGAAGGCTCGAGCGCGCAGTACACGCCGATGGAGCCCTTCGACGTGAAGGGTCTCATCAACGCTGCCGGCGGCAATGCCAACTGGATCGCGAAGCTGGATGCGCTGACCTCGAGCATCACGAGCCCAACGTCGGCGACGGCGGACTTCGGAAACGAGCCGAGTATCGAGATCCCGTGGGAGTACGACTACGCCGGTGTTCCGTGGAAGACGCAGGGCACGGTGCGATCGATCCAGCAGCAGATCTTCACCAACGCCCCAGCGGGAATCGCCGGCAACGACGACCTCGGCACGATGAGCGCCTGGTACGTCTGGTCTGCCCTCGGGTTCTACCCGGAGTCCCCGGGATCGTCGGATCTGGCCCTCGGGAGCGCGGTGTTCGCGAATGCGGCCATCCACCTGCCGTCCGGCAAGACGCTGACGATCAGCGCTCCGGCCGCCGCGGCGAATGCGCCCTACATCCAAAGCATGACGAGCAATGGGGCCAGCTGGTCCCACGCCTACGTTCAGCCCGGCCTGATCACCTCCGGGGGAGCCATAACGGAGTCGCTCGGCACGACCGCGAATAAAGCGTTCGCCAGCGCCCCGGCCGACGCACCACCGTCGGACCAGCGGGGCCTCAGCAGTGCGCTCGGATACGCGCAGCGAGACGTCGTCGTCACCGCTCCCGGAGTGCCGGCGACGGTGACGATCGGAGCGCGGAACCTGACGGCGAAGGGCCAGACTGTTTCCTGGTCGGCGGCAGCGACCGCCGGCGGAACCTCGTCCGGTCCGGTCTCCGGTTCGCTCATCCTGGCGAAGAATGGGATGGGATCGACGGATGTCGCGGTGACGGCCCCCACAGCCGAGGGCCGCTATTACCAGACCTTCGCGCTTCGCGACGCGCTCGGGACTCCGCTGCCGAACGTGGTCGTCGAAGTTGATGTCGCGAAGCCCGGAGCCCTCTGGCCGTTCTACAACGATGCCGGGGTTGCCGCAGACGGTGCCCAGACCTCGTCGAGCTTCGACGGTGAGGGCTGGTCGTACTCCGCGCAGGCGCTCGCCGCCGTCGGGGTGACAGCCGGCGCGACGGTCACGTCGAACGGACTGGCCTACCTCTGGCCGGACACCACCCCCGGCGGTCTGAACAACATCCAGGCCGGTGGCCAGGTCATTCCGCTCACCGGTGCGCCCGGGGCGACACGGATCGGCATCCTCGGCAGTTCGACGAACGGCAACCCTGGCTCCGTCGGCGACTTCGTGGTGACCTTCACCGACGGCAGCTCGCAGACGATCAGCCTCGGATTCAGCGACTGGACTCTCAACGGAGGCAGCGCTCCCGGCCCATCCGATGGCAACGCGATCGCCGCGACGACTCCCTATCGCGATACGAGCAATGGCGGGAGAGACAACGTGAAGGCGTACCTGTTCTCGACCGATGCGGCTCTCAGCGCCGGAAAGACGGTCGCAAGCATCACGCTGCCGACAATCACGACGGCCGGGCCGCTTCACGTGTTCGCGTTCTCGGTCGGCACGCCGGCGAAATAACCGGAATGCGCTCGGGCGTCATGGACGGGATGATGACTTATCCTTCGTCCATGACGCCCGATCCGTCTGCCGGCGGCACTGCTCTGAGCTCTCCGGGAGGATCGCTGTCACGACGGGCGACCGGACTGCCGACGATGGCCGGCGTCGCGGCATCCGCCGGCGTCAGCCTCAAGACCGTCTCCCGGGTGATCAACGGCGAGCCCGGCGTTCGCCCCGAGACCGTCGCGAGGGTGCGGAGTGCCGCGAAGGCACTCGGCTACCGGCGCAACGACGCTGCATCCGATCTCGCTCGCGCCAGCGCCCCGGCGGGAATCGGTCTCATCATCGAGGACATCACCGATCCCTTCTCCGCACGGCTGACCCGCGGGGTCGAGGATGTCGCGCGAGCGAACGGCCACTTCGTCATGCTGAGCTCCTCGCACGAGAGCTCTGAACTCGAGCGCACGACGACCCTGGCGCTCGCGGGCCGCGGTGTCGCCGGCATGATCGTCGTTCCGCACTCCGACGATCACCACTACCTGGCGGCCGAGATCGAGGCCGGCCTCAGCATCGTGTTCGTCGACCGGCCCCCGCTCAGGCTCGCAGCCGACTGCGTGCTCAGTGACAACGTCGAGGGAGCGCGCCAGGCAGTCGCGCACCTGCTCGACCACGGCCATCGTCGCATCGCCTTCATCGGCAACGACAGCGGCGTCTATACGAGCGCGGCGCGGCTGCGCGGATTCCGTGCCGCACATTCGCACGCCGGGCTCGACGTCGACGATGACCTCGTTCTGCTCGGCCCGAGTGCCGAGGCCGAGTCCGCGGCGGCGGTCGGCGTGCTGCTCGCACTCGCGGAACCGCCCACCGCGCTGTTCACGCAGAACAACCTGCTGACGATGGGGGCCTGGCGGGCGATTCGGGCATCCGGAATCCCGATCGAACTTGTCGGCTTCGATGACTTCGCCCTCGCCGACATGCTCGATCCGCCGGTCACCGTCGTCGCGCAGGATCCGATCGAGCTCGGGCGACGAGCGGCAGAGCTGCTGTTCGACCGTCTGAGGGGAGAGAAAGGCGCTGCGCGACGCGTCGTCATCCCGACTCGATTGATCGTGCGGCCCAACTGATGAGTCAGACGTTATCGTCGCCGGTGTCATCCGCTTTCACGGCGGCGGTCGTGCCGCCCCAGGTCCACTCGTTCACCTCCGGGATGTCCTCGCCGTGCTGCCTGGTATATGCCCGTGCCCGTATGCGAGCGTCCTGCATGTCCTGACGGAGGGCGGCCTCACGCTCGGCGAGCCCGGGAACGCGGTCGAGGGTGTCGATGACGAGCTGGTAGCGGTCGAGATCGTTGAGCATGACCATGTCGAACGGCGTCGTCGTCGTGCCGTTCTCGATGAATCCGCGCACGTGCAGGTTCACGTGGCCGTGCCGCTTGTAGGTGAGGCGATGGATCAGCCACGGGTAGCCGTGGTACGCGAAGATCACGGGCTTGTCGGTGGTGAAGATCGCGTCGTATTCGCGGTCGCTCAGTCCGTGCGGATGCTCCCCCTCTGACTGCAGGCGCATCAGATCTACGACGTTGACGACCCGCACCTTGAGGGCGGGCACGCGGTCACGGAGGATGGATGCCGCGGCCAGGATCTCGAGCGTCGGAACGTCCCCCGCAGCGGCGAGCACGACATCCGGCTGCTCCCCCGCCGTCTCCGTGCCGGCCCACTCGAGGAGCCCGAGCCCGCGGGTGCAGTGCTCTATCGCCTGGTCCATGGTCAGCCAGTTCGGCGCCGGCTGCTTACCGGCGACGACGACGTTCACGTAGTCGACGCTGCGCAGGCAGTGGTCGTACGTCGACAGCAGGGTGTTGGCATCGAAGGGCAGGTACACCCGCACGATGTCGGCCTTCTTGTTCATGACGTGATCGATGAATCCGGGGTCCTGGTGGGAGAGCCCATTGTGGTCCTGCCGCCAGACGTGCGAGCTGAGCAGGTAGTTGAGCGACGAGACCGGGCGCCTCCACGCCACTTTCTTCGACGATTCGAGCCACTTGGCGTGCTGGTTGAACATCGAGTCGACGATGTGGATGAACGCCTCGTAGGAGTTGATCAGCCCATGCCGACCGGTCAGCAGGTAGCCCTCGAGCCACCCCTCGCACTGATGCTCGCTCAGCATCTCCATCACACGGCCGGCACGAGCGAGATGGTTGTCTTCTGCGTCGATCGGCCAGAATTCGGCGTTCCACTGCTTGTCGGTCGTCTCGAAGACGGCCTGCAGTCGATTGGATGCCGTCTCGTCCGGTCCGAAGATTCGGAAATTGGTCGGGTTCTGCTTGATCACGTCGCGCAGCCAGCTGCCGAGCACTGCCGTCGCCTCGACGATGGTCGACCCGGGCGTCGGCACATCCTCCGCGTAATCGCGAAAGTCGGGGAGCCGGAGGTCTTTGCGCAGGATGCCGCCGTTCGCCACCGGGTTGGCGCTCATCCGCAGGTCGCCGACGGGTGCGAGTGCCGTCGCGAGTGCGACCGGGGCACCGGCCTCGTCGAAGAGTTCATCCGGCCGGTACGACCGCATCCACGTCTCGAGCAGTTTCGTGTGGGCCTCGGTATCCCGAGCGTTCGCGAGCGGAACCTGGTGCGAGCGCCAGTTGTTCTCGGACGGATGTCCGTCGATCTCCTTTGGACAGGTCCAGCCCTTCGGGGAGCGGAAGATGATCATCGGCCAGGCCGGGCGTCCGACGAGGGTGTCGGCCGCGGCATCCGCCTTGATCTGCGCGATCTGGTCGAGCACGGTGTCGAGCGTCGCGGCGAAACGCTTGTGCACCTCGATCGGGTCTTCGTCGTCGAATCCGCCGGACACGAGGTACGGCGTGTGGCCGTAGCCGCGCATCAGCGAGAGCAGTTCCTCTTCGGGGATGCGGGCGAGCACGGTCGGATTGGCGATCTTGTAGCCGTTGAGATGCAGTATCGGCAGCACGACGCCGTCCTGCACCGGGTCGAGGAACTTGTTCGAGTGCCAGGCCGTCGCGAGCGGACCTGTCTCGGCCTCGCCGTCCCCGATCACGGTGGCGACGAGGAGGTCGGGGTTGTCGAACGCGGCACCGTAGGCGTGGGAGAGCGAGTAGCCGAGCTCGCCTCCCTCATTGATCGAGCCGGGCGTCTCGGGCGCGGCATGGCTCGGGATGCCGCCGGGGAACGAGAACTGGCGGAAGAGTGCGCGTATCCCGTCCGTCGACTGCTCGATGCTGTTGTAGAGCTCGCTGTAGGTGCCGTCGAGATAGGCGTTCGCGACCATTCCCGGCCCACCGTGACCGGGCCCGGTGATGTAGATCGTGTTGAGACGACGATTCTGGATGACCCGGTTGAGATGGGCATAGATGAAGTTCAGGCCCGGCGTCGTTCCCCAGTGGCCGAGCAGCCGCGGCTTGATGTCGTCCCTCGTCAACGGGCGCCTCAGCAGCGGATTGTCGAGAAGGTAGATCTGCCCGATCGAGAGGTAGTTCGCCGCCCGCCACCAGGCGTTCAGCTGCTGGAGCGTCTCGTCCTCAACCACCTTCGACCCGCCGAAGGCCCAGGCCGTATCAATTTCTGTGGACATCTGCAGTCTCATTTCCGATCGCGGGCACGTTGTCCAAGTAGACACCCGCTGCCCCACCCCGAGTGGAACAGCGGATGTCTTCCAACACTTTCAGACCCCCGAAAGGTCGACCAGAGTCTTTGTGCCTGTCGGGTGATGCTCGACCGGAGCGTCAGTTGCGATCCGGGTCGTCGTCGCGGTGCGAGGATCCGGTGAACAGGAGACCCTTCGGCGTGACGCCGGCGAGACCGGCGACCGGGCTGAGACTTCCGGTGCTGAGATTGAGCGAGGCGAGGGAGGTCGGACCCTGGTCGGGCGTGACGGTCGAGAATGCTTCGCCCGCCCTGAATGGCCCGGTGACGGAGACCACCGTGTTGTGGGTCGGATCGGTCAGCCAGAGGGTTTCGCGCGAAGAGGTCGCGAACACCGTGTCGTCGAGGGGCTGGGCCACCGCCAGAACCGACACCGTCTTCGTGCTCTCCCGCTTTCCGCCGAGGAAGACGAGCTGCTTGTCGGCCTGGGCGTCGAGCATGAATGCACCACCGAACCGTGGGCTCGACCGTGGCACGACCTGGTTCGAGTCCGGGTCGGTCAGGGCCAGGGGCACGACGGCACCCTCGGTGCCGACATTGGCACTGACCGCCGTGCTGTTGTCATTGAGCACAGGGGTGAGAATCGCGGTTGCACCCTCCAGGTCGACGCTGTAGGCGGCGGGGCCGGCCGGATTCGAGGGGTTCGACGCGCTGACGATGATTCGGTGGTCGTAGACGGCGATCGCGTCCGTTCCGCCACCGTGGGTGAGCCCCGAGTAGGCGAATCGCTTCGGTGCGGCTGTTCTGGAGGGGTCGAGCGTGAGGAAGCTCGAGTTGCCGTCTTCGTTGGCGGTGAGAAGCAGGCGATCACGAGACGGATCCGCGGTGAGTCCATCCACTTTTCCCGTCACCGACCAGGATTTTCCGGCCCTGCCGTCGAGGCTGTACTGCTGGATCGTGCTGGCGCTGACCCCCGCCGGCGATGCCTCGCCGAGGGGTCCGACGCCGTTCTGAAAAGTCACGTAGATGGAGTTGCCGAGCCGGGTGATGTCGTCGGGGCTCTTCTCCGAACCGACGGCCGCGAAGCTGTGTACGACGAAACGACCGTGTGCTGCGGGTGCGGTCGTCGCTGAGGCGGATGTCGCAAGGCCTCCCAATGCGAATACCGCGGTAGCCCCGAGGAGGGCGATGCCCGCTCGGCGGGTACGGATTGATCTGGTGGCCATGGAAATCCTCCTGAGAACGTGCGGAACGACTCTTCACACTAGATATCCGTCGGAGCGCGTTCGTCGTCAATTGCGGGAACAGTCGATGAACACGCGACGCGAGGGGGCCGGTGCTAGTGGATGCCCTGCTCGGCGGCGCTTTCGAGCGCCCGTTCCCGATCTTCGAGATTGAGGCCGGCAAGAGCCTCCAGTTCGCCGTCGGGAGCTTCTTCGACTGCGATCAGCCGTTCATCCGCTCTCGGGATCGCGCGGAGGAGTTCGTCGAGTTTGCGCTGCGTCGCCGCCTGTTGGCGCGCCTGCGTGTGCTGGATCGCGAAAACCATGAACAGGGTGATCGTCGAACTCGCGACGAACAGCACGTTGTCCCACCATCCGGGAAAAGCGGATGCGACGCCGAAGACGATCCACGCTGCGACGAGCGCGGCGACAACGAGGCCGGCCGCGGAATGTGCGGTGATCTCGCCGACGAAGTGGAGAAGCCGACTAGACCAGTGCCGACCGCTCCTCTTGGCCGGTCTCGGTGCCATCCCGCGAGGCGATTCCTGACCGTTCGAGCGTGCTGACCGGCCCCGGCGCCGGGCGGTCGTACCGTCGACGGGCACGCTGTTCTCCGCACGTTGCTCCATGGTCGGAGAGTATCCGACGGCGTCTGACGAAGTGCTGACTCCACTATGGAATGATTCAGTTCAGCGAGGGCGCTAGTCGGGCGTTCTCTCGACGGGAGGAGTGCCGGGTGGCGAATTTTCGAATCCGTGACTTTCATGCGGACGACACCGACGGCGTCCTTCGTCTCTGGGAGGAGATGCGCGACCTGCAGTCGGAGCCGGTCTACGCGCTCTCGGAGGTGCTCGCCTCGTGCCAGGAGGATCACGCTGTGGTCGCGACGCACAACGACGTCGTCATCGGTGCCGCCGTCGGCCGGGCCGCCCACGCCCAGGGCTGGATCGTCTTCCTGTCGACAGCCGCGGCCTGGCAGGGACAGGGTGTCGGAGCCGCGATGCTCGCGGGGCTCGAGCGCAGCATGGCCCCCCTCGGACTATCGAAACTCTCCGCCCTACTCCCCGACACCGCGATGAGGGTCGATGCCTTCGTCGACCAGGGTTTCGAGGTGAAGAAGAATCTTCGCTACTTCGAGCGGCACATCCCGGTGCAGCGCAAAGAACTCGGCGCGCTCTCGGAGCTCGGTGGTCGGATTCTGCCGCGGGGACTCTGGGAATCGATCGGCGGGATGCAGAAAGAGAAGGAACTGCTCGAGCGGCGGCTGGTGATGCCGCTCGCGCATCCGGAGCTGGCGGAGAGTTACGGCGTCGTTCCCCCGCGCGCCGTCATGCTCTTCGGCCCTCCCGGCACCGGCAAGACCACGTTCGCCAGGGCGATCGCGTCGCGGCTCGAGTGGTCGTTCATCGAGGTGTTCCCCTCGCGGCTCGCCAACGATCCGAAGGGCCTCGCCGGGGCGCTTCGGGAGACATTCCTCAAGATCGCCGAGCTCGAGCACGCCGTCGTGTTCATCGACGAGGTGGAGGAGATCGCCTCCCAAAGAAGTGGAGAGCCGCCGTCGCCGCTGCAGGGCGTGACCAACGAACTGCTGAAGATCATCCCCGCCTTCCGCGACCAGCCCGACCGGTTGCTCGTCTGCGCGACCAACTTCGTGCGGGCACTCGATTCGGCGTTCCTGCGCCACGGGCGATTCGACTATGTGATCCCGATCGGACTACCGGATGCCGCGGCCCGTCGCTCGATCTGGGAGCGCTACATCCCCCCGATCGCCTCCGGTGCCGTCGATCTGGAGGCCCTCGTCGACAGCACGAAGGGGTTCTCGCCGGCGGATATCGAGTTCGCCGCGCGCAAGGCATCACAGAACGCTCTCGAGCACGCCCTCTACCCCGGCGGATCTCCGGACGCCCCGAGCGGACCCGTCACGAAGGACTACCTCGAGGCCATCGCAGGCACCCGCGCCACCGTCTCCGAGGAGGACGCGAGCCAGTTCCTGCAGGACATCGACTCGATCGCCCGTCTCTGAGCGGTGGCGCTAGAGGCTACTTCTTCTTCGCCAGGTTGTAGTCGATGGCGGCGCGGACGATCGCCTGCACAGCTGCCTCATCCGGGACATCCGTCTCGAAGAAGTCGATTCCGCGTCGCTGGTTGCCACCGAGCTGGGTGTTGAACAGTCCTTCGGGGTCGGCGAGGAATGCACCGTACATGAAGACGATGCTGACCTTGGTCTTGAAGATGTTGCCGACGCAGAGGATGCCGTCCCGCTCCCAGACGGGAGACCCCATCCACTTCCAGGTCTCGACGATCTCGGGATCGACCTTGAGGATCGCCTTCCGGATGCTCGCGAGCCGTGCTCCGCGCCAGTCCGGGTGCTTCGCGATCAGGGCATCGATTTCTTCACCAGGAGTCATGAGCGTCAGCGTAGTAGTGGAGGTAATGCCACGACTACCGTTAAGCCATGACGTCTGCAGACACGACCGAGGCCGAAGCGCCCGCCATCACCTTCGCGGAGCTCGGGCTGGGCGACGGTGTTCTGAAGGCGCTGAGGGATGTCGGGTACGAGAATCCGTCCGCCATCCAGGCCGCGACGATCCCGCTGCTGCTTCAGGGCCGGGATGTCCTCGGGGTCGCCCAGACCGGAACGGGCAAAACCGCCGCGTTCGCCCTGCCCATTCTCGACCGACTCGACCTCGGCCAGAAGAGCCCGCAGGCACTCGTGCTGGCGCCGACCCGCGAGCTCGCGCTGCAGGTCTGCGAGGCGTTCGAACGGTATTCGGCTCATCTCAAGGGAGTTCATGTGCTGCCGGTCTACGGCGGGCAGGGCTACGGCACCCAGCTCAGCGCCCTGCGCCGCGGCGTTCATGTGGTCGTCGGCACGCCTGGGCGCATCATGGATCACCTCGACAAGGGCACGCTCGACCTCACCCACCTCAAGTACCTTGTGCTCGACGAGGCCGACGAGATGCTCAAGATGGGCTTCGCCGAGGATGTCGAGACGATCCTGAAGGACACCCCCGACGACAAGCAGATCGCCCTGTTCTCCGCGACGATGCCGGCGCAGATCCGACGCATCTCGGGCAAATACCTCCATGACCCGGAAGAGATCACGATCAAGGGCAAGACGACCACCTCGGCGAACACGACGCAGCGCTACCTGATGGTGTCGTATCCGCAGAAGATCGACGCCCTCACCCGCATCCTCGAGGTCGAGAACTTCGAGGGCATGATCGTCTTCGTCCGCACCAAGAACGAGACGGAGACCCTCGCCGAGAAGCTGCGCGCCCGTGGATACTCGGCGACGGCCATCAGCGGCGACGTGCCGCAGGCCCAGCGCGAGCGCACCGTCGAGCAGCTCAAGAACGGCAAGCTCGACATCCTGGTGGCAACGGATGTCGCGGCCCGCGGCCTCGACGTCGACCGCATCTCCCACGTGATCAACTACGACATCCCGATCGACACCGAGTCGTACGTGCACCGTATCGGGCGCACCGGTCGCGCCGGACGCAGCGGCGCCGCCATCAGCTTCGTCACCCCGCGCGAGCGTCGCCTCCTCGACCAGATCGAGCGGGCGACCCGCCAGCCGATGGTCGAGATGCGGCTGCCGAGCGTCGACGATGTGAACGTCACGCGGCTCACCCGCTTCGACGACGCGATCACCGCGGCGCTCGGCGACGAGAACCGTCTCAATGGCTTCCGCGACATCATCGCCCACTATGTTGAGCACCACGATGTGCTCGAATCGGATGTCGCCGCAGCCCTCGCGATCGTCGCGCAGGGCGACACCCCACTGCTGCTCTCCCCCGACGACCCGCGATTCGCGCGCCAGGCCCGCGAGCGCGAGGACCGCGGTGCGAATCAGTCGAGCGGCGCGGCGCGCGAGGGCCGCTCCTTCCGCGACGACCGGCCGGACCGCCCCGAGCGTGAGCGTCGCCCCCGCGACCCGAACAAGCGACTCACCGCCTATCGCATCGAGGTCGGGAAGCGGCAGCGCGTCGAACCGCGCCAGATCGTCGGCGCGCTGGCGAACGAGGGCGGTCTCAGCCGCGAAGACTTCGGGCATATTGACATCCGCCCCGACTTCTCGATCGTGGAGCTGCCGGCCGACCTGCCTCGAGAAACGCTCGACAAGCTCTCGGCGACCCGCATCAGCGGCAAGCTGATCGAGATCAAGCCCGACCGCGTCGGCGGGAAGCGTCCGCGCTACTAGCCGATCGCCGCCGCGATTGTTCCGACTTCGCCGCCGCGATTGTTCGCGTTCGGGACACGTGTTCGTGCGCGCCACCGAACACTCGTCCCAAATCCGAACAATCACGAACCCGCCTGGCCGAATGTTGGGCGGCTGAGACGAGTCGCTTTCGCTCACGAATCGGCCGCGCTACAGTCGGCGCATGACGAAGCAGATCATCTCGACCGCTGGAGCACCGAGCTCTCAGCTCTACAGCCAGGGAATCAGGACTGGGTCCACCATCTACGTGTCGGGGATGGTCGGAATCGACACGACAACCGCGACGATGGCGGGGCCGACCATCCAGGATCAGACCCGACAGGCGCTGCGAAATTGCCTCGCGATCGTCGAGGCAGGCGGCGGCTCGCGTGACGATATCGTGCTGGTCACGGTGCTCTTGGCGGATCCGGCCGACTTCGACGGCATGAACGAGGAGTACGCGAAAGTGTTCGCCGCCGATCCACCGGCACGTGCGGTCGCAAAGCTCGGTGTCGACCCCCCTAACGTGCTGGTCTCGATCATGATGACGGCGCACGTCGAGAGCTGACCCTCACGCGGATGCCCGCCGTCGTCAGCGCAGCAGCAGGTCGAGGGCGACCGCGAAACGCTCGCGGTACTGCTCGCGCTCATCCACCTGGTGCTTGATTCCGATCGAGACGCTGATGAGCGTCTGCGTGAGCGCGTCCCCATCGGGGCCGACGATCGCACGGGCTATCGATTTCGCGAAACGTCGCGGATACAGGTCGATCAGGTCGCCGAGCAGGCCGGGATTCTCGTCGATGACGGCCTGGATGTCACGGGTCATCGGCCCGACGTATCGTCCTGCCCAGCGATCGAAGGAGTGCAGCAGGCGGTCACGAAGAGGCACCGCCTGCTCAGCCATGACGCGCTCGACCTCGACGACATCTTCTTCCAGCGCCTGGGCGACGGCAGCGCGGAAGAGTTGCTCTTTCGAGTCGAAGAGGAAGTAGAGGCCCGGTCTGGAGATCTGCGCAGCCCGCGCGATCTCCTCCATCGAGGTCTTTCGGTACCCGAAGCGCGCGAAGGTGTTGAGCGCGGAGGCGAGCACTCCCATCCGGCGGTCGATCGGGACCGTGGCGGTCATGGCTCGAGCATACGTCTTGTAGTCTGACTTTACAAATCTCGATTTGTTTGTATAGTGAACGGATGCCCTCCGCCGCTCTGATCACGACCGAATTCGACGCCGACAGTACGGCCGACGACGTTCTGCGCGGCATCGACCTGCGCGGCATCGACCTCCGCGGCCTCCGAGCGATAGTGACCGGCGCATCCTCCGGCATCGGAACCGAGACGGCACGGGCTCTGGCTGCGAGCGGCGCCGAGGTGACGCTCGCCGTGCGCAGTATCGATGCCGGGAGCGCTGTCGCCGACGGAATCGAGCGATCGACGGGCGGCATCCGACCGCGGGTGGAAGGTCTCGACCTCGCTGACCCGGCGAGCGTCAGCCGTTTTGTCGAAAGATGGTCGGGCCCGCTTCATCTCCTTGTCAATAATGCCGGCGTCGTCACGAGTGGCCTCGAGCGCACGGCCGAAGGCTGGGAGTTGCAGTTCGCGACGAACCACCTCGGCCATTTCGCGCTCGCCGTCGGTCTTCACGATGCGCTGGCCGACGGGGCGGCCGAGCGCGACGGATCCCGGATCGTCTCCCTCAGCTCGACGGCGCACATGCGCGCCGGCATCGATTTCGACGATCTCCAATTCGACCGCCGCGATTACGATCCACAGGTCGCCTACGCGCAAGCTAAGACCGCCAACTCCCTGTTCGCGGTCGAGGCGACCCGACGCTGGGCATCCGACGGCATCGTCGCGAACGCGGTCAACCCCGGTGGCGTCGCAACCGGCCTCCAGCGCAACTTCTCCGCGGCGCAGCGGGAGTCGCTCGATGCGGCCGAAGCAGCGGGGCTCTTCAGCTACAAGTCCATCGCACAGGGTGCGGCAACGACCATGGTCGCGGCCGTCGCCCCGGAATTCGCCCACACGGGGGGCCACTATCTCGACGACTGTCGCGAGGCCTACACGGTCGCGGATGACGCGCACCTGGCACAGCATCCACACGGTGTGAAGCGGTGGGCGCTCGACCCCGCGACCGCCGAACGTCTGTGGGACGTGTCGGTCGACCTCACTGAGCGACGCGAGCGCAACTAGCCGCCGCGAGTGTTAACCCTGCCGCCGCCTCAGGCGAAGGCACGAAGTGCGCTCACCCGCAGAAGATCGAGTTTCGCGGCATCCTCTGATCCGGGAACGACCGTGTAGACCACGATCTTGAGGTCGCTTCCCGGAGCCGAGAGCACGTCGCAGTCGAAGGTGATCGGCCCGACGACGGGGTTCCGCACCGTCTTGCGCGACTCGCGGTGCTCACTGAAATCGGCGGTGGCCCAGAGTCGCTCGAAGTCGTCGGATCTCGCTCGCAACTCGGCGATGAGCGACGCAAGCGGGGAGTCGTCCGGGTAGCGCGCCGCCGCCACCCGCGCGTCGGCGACGAGGTCGCGACGGAACTCGGCGAGGTGCTCCGCGGTGTGCTCGACGACCGTCGACACCCCCATGAACTGGTTCCACAACAGGTTGGATCCCCGGCCCGAGGTGGACGCGGCTCCGAACAGCGTCACCCACAGGGTGTTGACGAGAAGGATGTCCCACCCGGCCGAGAAGACCGCGACGGGCACCTCGCCGAGCCTGTCGACGATGTGCTGAACGCCCGGCGTGACGTGCCGCGGCACCATCGTCTTCGTCGGCACCGCGACGCCGCCCATGCGGAACAGGTGATCACGCTCGTCGTCGGTCAGCCGCAGCGCGCGGGCGAGCGATCCGAGAACCTGGGGCGACGGATGCTGCGCCCGGCCCTGCTCGAGTCGCACGATGTAGTCGACGCTGAGGTTCGACAGCGCTGCGAGCTCTTCGCGTCGGAGGCCGGGTGAGCGGCGATCGCCCCCGGCTGGCAGCCCGGCCTCGACGGGAGACACCCGGTCCCGCCACGCGCGAAGCAACGATCCGAGTTCTGTCATGTCCCCATCCTGCTCCCGCTGCCCGACCCGCGGGTGGTACTGCCAGTGCCAGTGATCGTCGAGGCTGGTGGGGCAGGCTCGAAGCATGACAACAACACTCATCACCGGAGCCAACAAGGGCCTCGGACTCGAAACCACCCGCCGCCTGATCGAAGCCGGCCACACCGTATACGCCGGAATGCGGGACACCGGCAAGGGAACGGATGCCGCAGCACTCGGCGCCGAGGTCATCCAGCTGGATGTCACTGACCAGGCATCCGTCGACGCGGCTCTCGCCGCCCTCCCCGCCCTCGACGTACTCATCAACAACGCGGGGATCACCGGCCCGAACGCCGGCGTCGACGACTTCTCCGCCGACGACCTGGCGACGGTGCTCGACACCAACGTCTACTCGATCGTGCGTGTGACACAGGCCGCGCTACCGCTGCTGAAGGCATCGGCCGACCCGGTGATCGTGAACGTGGCGAGCGGTTTGGGGTTCCCCCGCTTCGTCACCGATCCCGCTCGGATCGAATCCCGGGTCCCGCTGCTGGGCTACACCACCTCCAAGGCAGCGGTCATCATGCTGTCCCTCCAATACTCGAAGCTATTGCCGGCGATGCGGGTCAACACGGTCGACCCCGGCTACACCGCGACCGACCTGAACGGGAACAACGGTCACCAGACGGTGACGGAGGGAACGGATGCCGTGGTCGCCATGGCGACGATCGGCACGGACGGACCGACGGGCACCTTCAGCGATCGTGACGGGGTCATCGCCTACTGACGAGAACTTCACACGCTCCCTCACACGGTTCAGCGCCATCATGGTGGTGGCCGTAGTAGGCCATTCAGAAGAACTGGGAGGGCGCGTGTCATGAAACTGCAGCCGACCGAATACGGCACGACGTTGAAGCGCGCATCCGTCGGGGCGATGGAGTGGATCGAGTCCCTTCCGGGTCGACCCGTCGCCCCGAGTGCGAACGTCGACGAGATGCTGAAGGTCTTCGCGGGCGGACTGCACGACCTCCCGATGGAGCCGGCCGCGGTGGTCGACGAGCTGGTGAGACTCGCCGAGCCCGGACTCATGGCCATGTCATCCGGTCGCTTCTTCGGCTGGGTGATCGGCGGAACGCTGCCGGCCTCCCTCGGTGCCGACTGGCTGGTCAGCGCCTGGGACCAGAAT
>JANYGT010000123.1 GCA_025362355.1 Lacisediminihabitans sp.
CGGCGCCGCGGTGCTCGCGGCGAATTACGTCGCCGTGCGACTGCGCGATCACTATCCCGTGCTGTACTCGGGCGACAACGGGCTGGTCGCGCACGAGTGCATCCTCGACCTCCGTCCGCTGACGGAGTCGACCGGAGTGACCGTTGACGATGTCGCCAAACGCCTCATCGACTACGGATTCCACGCTCCGACGATGTCATTCCCTGTGCCAGGCACCCTCATGGTCGAGCCGACCGAGAGCGAGGATCTCGCCGAGATCGACCGGTTCATCGACGCGATGATCGCGATCCGGCTCGAGGCCGACCTGGTGGCAGCGGAGGAGTGGCCGGGCGACGACAATCCGTTGCATAACGCTCCGCACACCGCGCAGTCGGTGATCGAGGGGGAGTGGCAGCATCCCTACAGCCGTGAGCTCGCGGTCTACCCGGTGCGCAGCCTCATTCGCTCCAAGTACTGGCCGCCGGTGCGTCGTGTCGACAACGCGTGGGGCGATCGCAACCTGTTCTGCGCCTGCCCGCCTCCGGAGGCCTTCGCCGACTGACCGCGCCGAAACGTGCTACTTCGCCGCCCCGAAGAGCCCCGGGAACGCGGATGCCGCAAACGGGTACCCGACGAAGATGGCCGTGTCGATGACCGCGTGCGCGATCACGAGCGGCAGCACCCGCCCGAAACGCGAGTAGAGCCATCCGAAGAGCACCCCCATCGCGAAGTTGCCGATGAACCCGCCGAAGCCCTGGTAAAGGTGGTAGGTGCCGCGCAGAGTGGCAGCGACGAGGATGATCGGCCAGGTCTTCCAGCCGAGGTCCCGCAGCCGGGCGAACAGGTAGCCGAT
The DNA here is from genome assembly GCA_025362355.1 of Lacisediminihabitans sp. Classification (GTDB taxonomy): domain Bacteria; phylum Actinomycetota; class Actinomycetes; order Actinomycetales; family Microbacteriaceae; genus Lacisediminihabitans. The sequence continues at coordinate 833 of JANYGT010000123.1, forward strand.
GACGATTATCTCCTCTTGCAGCCCTGCGCGCAGGGCGGAGAGCACGAGGATCGGGATGGTCCACCAGTAGGTGTCGATCGGCGAGGCCGAGACCGTCACGTTGATTCCGAGCCCCTTGCTGCCGAGGTAGACGAAGATGCCGGGAATGCCGACGAGCAGTGCCAGGCCGACTCCGACGAGAGCATCTCGCCCAGGATGGCGCAGGTCGAGGCCGAGTCGCGCGAGATGCGGCCGAGCGGTCTGCCAGAGCAGGAAGCAGACGAGCGCAACGGGCACGAGATCGAAGAACAGGGCGAGGAACTGGTAGATGAAGTCGAATACCGGGCGAGGGCTCAGCGAATTATTGAGCGCCTGGGTCTGGCTGGCGAGCGGTTTTGCGCGGGTGAGGCTGTCGGCGAGCGACACGATCGAATAGACGGCGGATGCTCCGAGAGACAGCCCGAGCACGATCAGGATCTCCGCTTTGAGCCTGCTTCGCGTCGAGCGAGAGAGCAGACCGCTGTCAGGCATAAGAGTCATCGTACGTCAGGTCCCGCGGGCTGATAGCAGCAATCCAAGTCATCTTTGGCACGATTCACACGCAGATTTATTGTGATCAGGGGCCATCTGACGCAGTAATTCACCGGGCCAATCGGTACTCGATCGCCAATATTAATGGGATGTTAATTCAGCTCGTTTGATTTGGAGTTGGCAACGAGCATGTTTAGAGTTCGATGTGTCACGGTGACCGGCCGCACTCAGGAAGAATGACGACACGCAAAGAAGCGTGTCGCGTTCAACAGGTCTCTGAGAGTGATCACCATCGTCAACATTCCCGTACAGAGCCAGAATGAGGTCACAGTCGATGTCACTGCCCCAGGGTGAACTCGAAATCGTCGGCGAGAGCGAGGCCTTGGAGCGCGAAAGCCGGGCCGCCGCCGTGCCCTCGATCGTCGGACGCTCGCTGTGGTCGATCGCGTGGCGAAGGCTGCGCAAAGACAAGGTCGCCATGGCGGCGGGCGCGGTCATCATCTTCTTCATCCTGGTTGCGATCTTCGCCGACCAGCTTGCTGCGCTCTACGGCCAGAACTACCGCGATATCCACTCGTTCGGGGCGGGTTCCCTGTTGGATCCGTCCACCAACCTGCCGACCGGGGCGCTCGGGGGAATCAGCGGCACCCATTGGCTCGGCGTCACGCCGGCCCTCGGGCAAGACATCCTCGCCCAGCTCATGGAGGGTGCACGGGTCTCGCTGATCATCTCGGGGCTCGCCACAGCCCTTTCCCTGATTCTCGGCGTGAGCCTCGGGCTCATCGCCGGCTTCTACCGCGGCTGGATCGACACGATCATCTCCCGGGTTATGGATGTGCTGCTGTCTTTCCCGACACTGCTGCTGTCTCTGTCCCTCATCGCCGTCGTCTCGATTCTCAGCAAATCTCCCATCGTGAGGTTCGCGATCATCATCTTCGTTCTGGGATTCTTCGGCTGGCCCTACATCGGCCGTATCGTCCGCGGTCAGGTGCTCTCGATCCGTGAGAAAGAATTCGTGGATGCCGCACGCAGCCTCGGCGCGAGTAACCGGTGGATCATGGTCAAAGAGATCATGCCGAACCTCATCGGGCCGATCCTCGTATATACATCGCTGACCATTCCCAACTACATCCTCGGAGAGGCCGGGCTCTCGTACCTCGGGGTCGGTGTCCCGCCGCCCATTCCGTCCTGGGGGCAGATGCTGTCGGATGCCGGAAACTACTTCCAGGTCGACCCGATGTACCTCATCATTCCCGGGGTCGTCCTCTTCATCGCCGTTCTCGCATTCAATCTGTTCGGTGACGGCCTGCGCGACGCGCTGGACCCGAAGTCGACCAAATGACAGAAGCAACGTCCGCCATGTTACGAGCCGCACCAAGCTCGTAGCGGGGCGACGGGGTCCCCGGGCCCATCCAGTGCAGCCAACGCTGCTTACACACAGTAATGAGAAGGGGATCTTTCAATGAAGATCAAAAAGAGGGGCATCGTTATCGCCAGCCTGATGGCTATCGCGGCAATGACACTCGCGGGATGTTCGGGCTCGCCGAAAACGGCGACGTCGGGGGGAACATCGAGTTTCAATGCGGCAGTGGCCGGGATTGTCAACCCGTCGACAGTTCAGGGCGGCACGGTCAATCTGCTCACGTCTACCGACTGTGACTCCTGGGACCCGCAGAACACCTACTACGGCTGGTGCTGGAACATGCAGCGCCTGTTCACCCGGTCGCTGATCGGCTACTCGACAGTCAACGGCTCGAAGCCCGTTCTCTCTCCTGACCTCGCGACCGACATGGGAACCCACAACGCCGACTTCACCAAGTGGACCTACACCCTTCAGAAGGGCCTGAAGTTCTCCAACGGAGCGCCGATCACCCCGATGGACGTCAAGTACGGCGTCGAGCGACTCTTCGCCACCGACGTCATCAACGGGGGGCCCGCCTCCTACTTCCTTGGCACGATCACTCACCCGGCCGACTACCTCGGGCCGTACAAGAGCGGAGACCTGGCCTCGATCGTCACGACGGACTCGACGATCGAATTCAACCTCTCGACTTCGTATTCCGACTTCAACTATCTGATGGCCATGTCGGCCTCGGCCCCCGTGCCGTACAAGGTCGAGGGCGGAACTGGATTCGTCGGGGCGGATTACGGCAAGCAGCCCGTCTCCTCCGGTCCATTCGTGTTGACCAAGTACGTGCCGACGCAGTCGGTCACGTTCGTTCGCAACAAATTCTGGAAGCAGTCGACGGACAAGATCCGTAAGCCGCTCGCAACCCAGATCAATCTGACCGTCGACTCCGACGTCAACGACATCGACAGCAAGCTCGCTGCCGGAACCGCCGACGCTCGGGCCGACCTCAACATCGGGACGACCCTGCAGGCGAAGATCCTGACCGACTCGAAGTTCAAGGTGAATGCAGACGACCCGACCACGGCCTTCACGCGGTACCTCGCCGTGATGCCGTCGGTCATCCCGAACGTCTACTGCCGCCAGGCCATCTTCTACGCGACGAACAAGGCAGAGCTGGTCCAGGCATTCGGCGGTACGACGGCGGGAGTGGTCGCCGGCTCGATGACCCCTCCGACGATTTCGGGTCACAGTGACACGGCAAACATGTATTCGAGTGGCAAAGACAACACGGGTGACATCGCGAAGGCGAAGGCGGCACTGGTCAAGTGCGGCAAGCCCGACGGCTTCACGACCAACCTGGCCTATTCGACACCGAGCCAGGTGGCACCGAAGGTCTTCGCGTCGATGCAGAGTGCGCTCGCCAAGGTGGGTATCAAGAT
>JANYGT010000144.1 GCA_025362355.1 Lacisediminihabitans sp.
TATCGCCGTGTCCGGGACTTGTGGAAGCCCAGGCCGCGCGGTCGCCAGCAGGTCGCTATACAGCGCCATCAGTTACCGGCAGCCTGCACGTCGGGCGCGCTGCTCGGTGTTAGCGCCGTGCCAAACTCGATCTTCATGCTGATCTGCAATGCGTTGGCAAAGTTCTGCAAATGCATCGCGGCACGCTGCATATTGCCTGCGTAAGCGGCGTCTTTCTGGTAGGCGCGATGCAGCACGTAATCCAGAATCACGGGCAGGTATTGATCCTGCAGCGCTAGCGGTGACGATACCGATGTCGGTCGCGCCGGAACGGCGTTGTATACCGCCTCAACATAGACCGACGCGGGCAGGCCGGTAATGCCCATCACGCACGGGAAAACATAAAAATGGGTAGGGTCGATATTGTCGAAAATGACATGCTCGACGATTAACGACGGCGTATCTGTGTGCCAGTTCGGAACCTCATTATCCAGCGACTCGCGCTGGCACGGGCGGATCGAGCGGCCCGGCGTATTGCCAGTGTTTCCCATGTTGCGATTCAGTCGCAACAGACGAATGCCGTCCGCAGGAATTGACTGTCGCGTGCCACCGACAAGGGGTAGTACAACGTTCTTGGAGCTTGCGTCAGGGCGCAGGATCGCAATCACGTATTGCGCATCGCCCGTATAGTCGATCAGCTCTTGCAGCGTCCAGCGGACATTCGTGTTGTCCTGCAGGATGCGCGCGGCGCGATCGGTGACGTTCTGGCAAGTCGAAGCCACGGTTATGCCTCAGTCGTTACGGCGTCGAGCGCCACGGCTTGCAGCGCCTTGAGCGAGCCCTTTGGGTCGATCTGTTTGCCGCTGATTTCGAGGACATACTTCACGATGTCGAGCTTGTCGGTCATCGCATAGATAGTCGCCTCGGCGGTCGTGCCGCTGATTTCATCGTCGGTTTTGTTCGGGAATACTTCGTCCGCTTCGCCGCGCGTTATCAGCAGCGGTGTCGAGTTGGTGAACGGGTGAATGTCGTTACTGCCTTTCACACTGAAATAGCGAAATTCATGGTTCATTGCCTACCCCTATCCGTTAGAAAGCAGGGCTGCATGCACAGCCCTGCGCGTTACATCGCGGGTGCGATTAGTTGGTGTTGGTCATGTGGCACTGCAAGCGAACTTTGCCCACAGACTGCGCGACGTTCGGCGTATAGCGGATGCTATCGGCGGCGGTGTACAGCTTGGATGCGGTCGTCGACAGCGCCTTGTTGTTGGCAACGTTCGCATCGAACGCAGCCAGAAACACGGTGTTGCTAGAGCTGTCACCAACGCCCGCCGTGGTCGCCACACCTTCCGGCTTGACGACGGTGCAGAGCACGCTTGAGACGTAAAACCCTGCTGGTATGGCGATGGCGAGCACGTTGTCTGCGCCGGTGGCGACGGGTGTCACGGAAAAGTCCAACGTCTTGGTGATGACCGTCGTTCGCTCGGCAGTGCCAAGCGCAAGATCGCCAGTAGGCGCAAGGCCCGTGGCGGGAACGCCGCCGGTGACCTGGTTATTGATTGCCATGTTTCTTCACTCCTTGAAAGGCGAAAGGCGCCAGCGATAGAGAATCGCTGGCGCTGGTTCGATTACTGACGGATGACGGCGGCGACGAGCGCTTCCGGCTTGATGACCTGCCAGCCGCAAACCTGCAGGCCGCGGGCAAGCCAGCCGAAGGTGGACTCGGCTTTGATGGTGTCGTTCTCGGTGAACTGCGAGGCGAACGTGACGGCGGACTTCTGTCCGGCGATGGCGTTCCAGCATTTCGGATTACCGCCGCTGGAGTCGATGAACGTCGACAGCAAATTCGAGCTGTACACCGTGAAGCGATCGATGTCGCCAACACGGCCGTTACGAATCACCGAGACGGTATCGCCGGTCAGGTAGGCTTGCTGCAAGTTCGATTTCTTGAGCAGCGCAACCGCCCATGCCGGGAGGATCACAAAACGATCTTCCTCGGGCACCGACTGTTCATCGAGCACGTTGCCGCAATCGATCAGAAAGTTCACTACGTTGGCGGTAGTAAGCTGCAGCGGTGCGCCCGCAGCGCCCAGGTTGATCGATGCCGACTGCTTGCCAGCCAAGGCGCCCTTGTTCGCTGCGGCGGCAGACAGGTAGATAGAGCCGAGATAATCGGTGTCCCAGCGAATCTTGAGCTGGGTCGATGCATCCATCGCCCACTTGTCCATGAACGGAATGTCGGACTGGAACTTGTCGATGTTATCGACAGCAAAATTCCAGCCCTTCGCACGATCGATGTTCAACGAAATCTTGCTGGATTCCGGGCGCTGAATCGGAAGCGAGGAGCCTTTCGTGTAATCGAAAATCGAAATGTCAGGAACCGTGCGGATCCAAACCTTATCGCCCTGCGCTTGAATCTCGCCTTCGTAGTCGGTGTTGGCGGTTGCGGCGGCGACGGTGGCGTCGTAAAACTTGACGAGCAGCTTGCCCGACCAAACCTCGGGGATAAG
>JANYGT010000168.1 GCA_025362355.1 Lacisediminihabitans sp.
TCGAGTGCAAGCTCATCGACCCGGAGACCGGCGACGAGATCGAATTCCCCACCACCGGCGTCAGCAAGCCCGGCGAACTGCTCTGCCGCGGACCGAACATCATGCGCGGTTACCTGGGCAACGACGAGGCGACCCGCGAAACGCTCGACCCGGACGGATTCCTCCACACCGGCGACATCGCGACCGTGAGCGCCGACGGGTTCGTCTTCATCGTCGACCGCCTGAAAGAGCTCATCAAGTACAAGGGGTACCAGGTGGCGCCGGCCGAACTCGAGGCTCTGCTGCTCACGAACGCGAAGATCGCGGATGCCGCGGTCGTCGGCGGTCATGACGCAGACGGCGAGGAGGTGCCGAAGGCATTTGTCGTTCGGCAGCCGGGTGCCGAGCTCTCGGCCGACGAGGTGATGGCCTTCGTGGCCGAACACGTCGCCCCGCACAAGAAGGTGCGACAGGTCGAATTCATCGAGACCATCCCCAAATCGTCTTCCGGCAAGATCCTGCGGAAAGACCTGCGAAACCAGGAGGTACGGGCATGAGCGACACATCAGGCGCGACGGCGGTGTACGACTACGTGATCGTCGGTGCCGGGGCATCCGGTGCCGCACTCGCTGGCAAGCTCAGCGAGGACGGCAGCCGCTCCGTTCTGCTGCTGGAGGCGGGCGGTGCCGACACGAAGCCGGACATCCATATTCCGGCGGCGTTCTCCGGCCTGTACCGGAGCGCCGTCGACTGGAACTACGACACCATTCCCCAGCCGAACATCGGCGGCAGGAACATCTTCTGGCCTCGGGGAAAGGTTCTCGGCGGATCATCCTCGATCAACGCGATGATGTGGGTGCGCGGTTTCGCCGCCGACTACGACTCGTGGGCCGAGAAGGCCGGAGACGAATGGTCGTACCGGTCGCTGCTGCCCTACTTCCGCAGCGTCGAGCGGGTCGAGGGCAACACCGATCCCGACCAGGGCTCCGGCGGTGCCGTCAGCATCTCGAAACAGCGCAGCCCGCGCTCCCACACCGCGACCTTCCTCGAGGCGGTGAAGGAAGCCGGCTACGCGGTGGTCGCCCCGAATACCGCGACCCCGGATGGCTTCAGCCAGACGATGGTCAGCCAGAAGCGCGGCAAGCGTTTCAGCTCGGCCGATGCCTACCTCAAGCCCGCGAAGGGTCGAACGAACCTCACCGTCGTGACCGGTGCTCACGCCACGCGCGTGGTCTTCGACGGCACCCGCGCGGTTGGAGTCGAATACCTCGTCGGCGGAGTGAAGCGCATCGCTCGGGCTGCACACGAGGTCGTACTCTGCGGTGGGGCTGTCAACACCCCGCAAGTGCTGATGCTGTCGGGAATCGGTGACGCGACCGAGCTGCAGAAGCACGGCATCCCGGTAGTCGTGGATTCCCCGGAGGTCGGCAAGAACCTGCGTGATCACCTCATCGCCGGCCTCGTGATCGAGACGGCCGGAGACACGCTCTTCACGGCGAAGAAGATTCCGCAGGTGCTGAGCTTCCTCTCCCGCGGACTCGGGATGCTCACCTCCAACATCGCCGAGGCCTACGGCTTCGTGCGCTCGCGCCCCGAGCTCGAGCTCCCCGACATCGAGATCATCTTCGCGCCGGTCGCCTTCATCGACCAGGGGCAGGCCGACCCGCCGTCGCACGCGCTCACCATCGGTGCGATCCTGCTGCAGCCGGAGAGCAGCGGCACCATAACCCTCGCGTCGGCGAATCCACTCGACAAGGCGTTGATCGATCCGCGCTACCTCAGCGATCCGGAGGGCAGGGACCGCGCGGCCCTGATGAGCGGGCTGGCGGCGTGTGAGAACATCCTCCGCACCCCGGTTCTCAGTCGATCCCATGGCGAGCACTTCCTCGCGCCCGAGGGCGCGGAGAGACTCGGCCAGCAGGAGCGCGACGAACTCACGATCGACCAGTATTCCCACACTCTGTATCACCCGGTCGGGACCGCGCGCATGGGTGTGGATGCCGCATCCGTCGTCGATCCACAGCTGCGCGTTCGCGGGGTCACCGGCCTTCGGGTCGCGGATGCCTCGGTGATGCCCGGCATCATCCGCGGACACACGCAGGCGCCGTCGATGGTCATCGGTGAGAAGGCCGCAGACCTGCTGATGGCGGCGGAGCGGACCGGGGAGGCGGTGGCCGCGGTGGCCGTGGCGGCGGCGGTGGCCGTCGGCTGACCCGGGCCGCCCGATCCGTCAACATCAGAATTCGGCGTCCTGAAGCCGTCAACATCAGGAATTGGCCATTTTGGGGTGTGTGGTGATGTTGAGCGACCGCGACATGCGGTGCCCGAGACCCGCAGAGTCCGGCGGCCAAGCGAATGACGTCAGGCGATGAAGCGCGCGATGCTCTCCGCGACGCAGGCCGGCTTCTCCTGGCCCTCGATCGAGACGACGGTCTCGAAGGTGCACTGGATGCCGCCGGCGACCTCGGTCACCTTGATTAGCCTCGTCGCTCCCCTCACCCGTGACCCAGACGGCACCGGCGACGGGAACCGAACTTTGCCGAGCCCGTAGTTGATCGCCATCGATATGCCTTCGACGGTATAGATCTGTTCGTAGAAGCCCGAGAGGAGTGACAGGGTCAGGTATCCATGCGCGATCGTCGTCCCGAACGGACCGGCGGCCGCGCGCTCCGGGTCGACATGGATCCACTGGTGGTCTTCGGTCGCATCCGCGAAGGCGTCGATGCGCGCCTGGTCGATGAGAAGCCAGTCAGAGGTGCCGAGATCCTGCCCGACGGCGGCGGCGACTTCGGCGATTCCGGTGAAGGTCTTCATAGCGTTCTTGCTCCTGAACTGTTCCGATCGAGTCACTATCAGGATACGAGAGGCATCAGGTCAGGAGTGCACCAGCTCGCGGTGCAGCTCCGTCTGGCTGAGCGCCGAGAGCAGGGAGAAGTCGCGCAGGCCCTGCCAGCCGGATGACCAGGTCAGTTGCTCCGCGATCTGCCAGATGGTCGCATCCGGTTGCCCCTCGAGCACTGCCGCGACCTCATCCGTACGACGGCGATGGTGGTTCGCGAGTGTGGTGCAGCGCTCGGTCAGCCCGGTGAAGCGATAGCCGTGCCCCGGGAGAACCTCGTGATCGTCGAAGGCAGCGACGGTATCGAGCGAGGCGAGGTAGTCGCGAATGGGATTCTCGGAGGTCGGTCCGCCGAGCCCGATTCCCGGATTCACGGTCGGCAGCACGTGATCCCCGGTGAAGATCAGCTTCTGCTCTTCCTCGCGGAGACAGATGTGCCCGGACGTGTGACCGGGCGTGTGGATGACACGCAACGACCGACCCGGGACGTCGAGCAACTCTCCCCCCTCGACCGTCCGGTCGACGAGGAACTCCGCGACCGTCGCCGGCCCGAGCGTGAGCGCGGTGAGTTCAGGCCGGCGATCGGCAGGAACGCCCCAGTTCGAAAGTTCGCTCACCCGCATCCGCACCGGGTCTCCGGGCGTCTCGAGCGCCGCGGCATCGCTTCCGTGCATGATGACCGGGGCTCCCGAGGGCTCCCGCAGTCGCCCGGCGAGCCCGATGTGATCGGGATGGAGGTGCGTGACGACGATGGATGCGACATCCGTCACCGACTTTCCCCGGGCGGCGAGCGCGGACACCAGGATGCCCCAGTTCTCGCCCCAGTCCGGCCCGGGATCGATGACGTGGATGCCACCGCGGTCGTCCGCGAGAAGGTAGCTGAGCGTGCAGGGAACGTTGCCGGGGGGCAGCGGGAGAGCGACGACCGAGAGGCTGTCGGTCACCGTCTCGAGTGTGGGAATGGTGCCGGATGTCGCGGCGCTGAACTGATTCGGACTCGTCGGCTGCATCAGCACAAGACTATCGGGCGACCCTGCCATACTCGGCGGATGGCTTGGGTCAGATCATCGCGGAGAGCACCCGAGCTCCACGTCGCGCACGACAGCGGCACCGGCAGGGCCGTCATCCTGTTGCACGGGATCGCATCGTCGTCGGTGACGTTCCAGAATGTGATCCCGCTGATCGCTGCCGAGCACCGGGTCGTCGCCATCGACCTGCTCGGCTTCGGCGGATCGCCCATCCCGGAGGATGCCGAATACACGGTCGCCGAGCATGTGGCGGCGATCGAACGCACGATCGAGGGGCTTCGGTTGCGCGCCCCGTTCGTGCTCGTCGGCCATTCGATGGGCGCTTTGATCGCGACGCGTTACGCAGCACGAAATTCGAGGCGTGTGAGCAAGCTCGTGTTGGTGAGTCCTCCGATCTACCTCGCGCCGAAAGAGCTGTCGGACGGGGTGGACCGCGGGATGATGGATCTGCACCTCCGGGCGTACCAGTATCTGCGCCTCAACAAGACGTTCACCCTGATGGCGGCCCGCGGCATCCAGCTCCTCCTTCCGATTCCGAAGCTCGTCGACGTCACCGAGCGCAACTGGACACCGTTCATCAAGTCGCTCGAGCACTCGATCGAGTCGCAGACGACGATCAGCGATCTCGCCGCCGTCGATGCACCCGCGGTCGTCATCTACGGCAGCATGGACCAGTTCCAGTCGGCTGCGGTGCTGAAGATCGTCGGGCGGATGACGGGGGTCACCGTGCACCGCGTGCTCGGAAGCGACCATCTCATCGGCAGGCGCCTCGCGCGGGTGGTCGCGACCGCGATCGGCTGAGAAGTCGCCCCATAAGTCTGTCGGTTCGGTCGACCTCGCTGTCGGTAAAACCTAGGCTCGAAGTCATGAATCCCGACGATGACGTGCGACTGAATGTCGCTCGCTACCAGGTGGGCAAGCTCTCCCCGGAGACAGAGAGCTCCGACGACGAGACCGACACCGCCGGGCAGACCACGATGGATGCGCGCGCCCAGTATGTGGAGATCTCCATCCAGCAGGCGATGCGTCGTGGTGATTTCGATGATCTGCCTGGGGCCGGGAAGCCCCTGCAGAACCTCCGGCAGATCGAGGATCCCAACTGGTGGATCCGCCAGAAGATCGAGCGGGAGAAGATCACCGGCCTCGGCCCGCCGGCACTGACGCTGCGCACCGAGAACGCGGCCCTTGACGGGAAGCTCGACGCGGCGGCATCCGAGCCGCGAGTGCGCGAGATCCTCGAGGACTTCAACCGCCGTGTCATCGAGGCCCGCCGCCAGCTGCAGGGTGGCCCGCCGGTCGTCACACCGCCACGGGATGTCGACCGGGAGGTCGCGCTCTGGCGCGAGCGTCGTGCGGAGCGACGGGCGGCAGCGGAGCGTGAGCGCGCCGCGGACGAATCAGAGCGGGCAGCGATGACGTGGCGCGAACGGCGTCGGGCGAACCGGGCCTGACCGCTTCGCCCTCCCCTCGTGTGCTCTTTCATCATTCAGGAGGTCAGGGGGATACCGGCTCGACCACGATCGCCGTGCCGTAGGCACAGATCTCGATGTAGGCGCCGATGGCATTGGCATCGAAGCGCATCGCGGCGATCGCGTTGCCGCCCCGACCCTCGGCCTCGACGGCCATCCGGTTCATGACCTCGGCTCGCGCGTCGTGCATCGTCCTCGTGTATTCGGGCAGCTCACCGCCGCCGATGGCTCGAAAGCTCGCGGTGATGCCGGCGCCGAAATTCACCGCCCGCACCGTGAGTCCCATCACCTCGCCGAGCGTCTTGGTGATTGTGTAGCCGGGAAGGTCGTTCGTCGTCACGATGATCATGAGCACATCGTGCCATGGTCGGTCACGTTAGCCCCAGCACCTTCTGAATAGTGCGAAGATCAGGCGGATGCCGGCCTACCGCAGCGCGTCGGCAGCCGCGAGCAGCGCCCGCAGCCAGGCGGCCTGTGCCACCCAGTGGTGCCCGGCCCCGCCCTCGTGCTCGTTGAACGGGTACACCACGATCTCCGATGGCGCGCCCCAGGCGTTGTGCGCGGCGAACACGGTGGACGGCGGGCAGACCGGATCGAGCAGGCCGACCGAAAAGATGGATGGTGCCGTCGCCCTCGCGGCGAAGTTCACCCCGTCGAAGTACGACAGGGTGTCGAAGACCCGATCGGTCTTGGCGCGATGGATCGACAGATACCGCACGATCTCGTTATACGGATCCGACGTCGTCATGCCGACGGCCCGCTCGAAATGGCAGAGGAACGGAACCTCGGGAAGGGCTGCGACCAACCCCTCGACGAGTCCCGCGACGGCGATCGCGATCCCGCCACCCTGGCTGCCCCCGCAGACCGCGACGCGCTCGGGGTCGACCCGATCGAAGCCGCGCACGGCATCCACCGCGCGCACCGCATCCGTGAAGACCCGACGGTAATAGTAGGACTCCGGATGCTCGATCCCCCGAGTCATGAAGCCTGGGCTGCTCGGCCCCGAGCCGTGCGGATCCGGCGTATCGCCGCCCGACCCCCAGACGCTCCCCTGCCCGCGGGTGTCCATGAAGAGGTAGGCGTATCCTGCGGCCGCCCAGGCGAGTCGCTCGTGCGGCAGCCCCCGCCCGCCACCGTAGCCGTTGTATTCGACGACGACCGGAAGGCGCCCCCCCGTTCCGCTCGGCACCACGAACCAGGCCGCCACCGGATCCCCACCGAACCCCGGGAATTCGACATCGAACACGTCGAACCCCGTGAGGAGTGCGTCGACCGCGGTGAGCCGCGGCCGCCAGTCGAAGCGTCGTGCCTCGGCGAGGGTCTCACGCCAGAATCCGTCGAAATCGAGCGGCGCCCTCACCTCCGGGCGGTAATTCCTGAGCTCGGCGAGGTCGAGGTCGAAGCGGGGCATGCGAGCCTTTCCGGGTAGGGGTGTCAGCTGAGCTGCTGGGTCACCAGTCGAGCGTATTTCCCGTCGAGGGTCATCAGCTCCGTGTGGCTTCCGACTTCGACGATGTGGCCGCCCTGCACGTAGGCGATGCGATCGGCCTCCCTGATCGTCGAGAGTCGGTGGGCCGCGATCAGCGTCGTCCGGTCATGGAACAGGGTCGAGAGCGCCGACTTGACCATCGTCTCCGACAGCGCGTCGAGGGCACTCGTCGCCTCGTCGAGGATCAGGATGCGCGGGTCACGCACCAGCGCGCGGGCGATCGCGAGACGCTGCCGCTGACCACCGGACAGGCGCGTTCCGCGGTCGCCGACCACGGCGTCCAGACCGTTGCCGTGCAGTTCGAGGATGTCGAGGGCGTTCGCACCGCGCAGCGCTTCCATCACGCGATCGTCGCTGACATCGTCGAGGCCGTAGGCGACATTGTCGCGGATGGTGCCCTCGAACAGCACGGATTCCTGCGGAACGACGGAGACGAACGAACGAGCGCTCCGGAGGTCGAGTTCGTTCATGTCGATCCCGTCGAGCAGCACCTTCCCGGCCGTCGGACGGATGAAGCCGAGCACGAGGTTCAGCAGTGTCGACTTGCCCCCTCCCGACGGCCCGACGAGCGCGATCGTCTCGCCCTCCGCTATCGAGAGCGTGATGTCGTCGAGGGCGGTTTCGCCCTCCTCGTAGCGATAGGTGACCGAGGCGATGTCGATCGAGCCACGCACGGAGGTCACGACGCGCCTGCCGGCATTGACCTCGACATCCTTCTCCTGCATCACCTCGGCGATGGAGCGGATCGACTCGAGGCCACGGGCGAAGATCGGGGCGGCATTGAGCAGGCTCACGATGCCGTTCGTGAGCACCGCGAAATAGGTACTGAGGATGACGACCTGCCCGGGCGAGATGGCGATCAGCCCGGAGATGGATGCGGCGGCGGCCCCCACGAGACACAGCAGCCCGAGCAGCTGGTACGAGAGCCACGAGATCGCACCGAAGCGGCCGTTCAGCGCGTCGAGCCGCCGGCCGGCGCTGCGCACACGTTCGGCACCGGTGCGGAGCCGCTCTGTCGCGACCTCTTCGAGGCCGTGGCCGCGGGTGATCGGGATGAGGTCCGCCATCTCCCCCACCCCGGCCGAGAATCGCTCGACCTCGAGCCGGAACGTCTCGTTGCGCTCACCGGAGCGACGGCGGATGTAGCGGATCAGAACGGCGACGACCGGAACCGTCAGCACGAATACCAGGGCAAATGACGGCACCGAGATCGCGGTGATGACGATCGCGCCGGTGAGGGTGAACGTCGAGGAGAGGAACGTCGGAAATGCCTGCTGCATGAGCAGTTCGACGTTCTCGACGTCGCGCACCACCTTGGTCTGCATCACCGAGGCGCTCTGTCGATTGTGGAATCCGATCGACAGACTCTGGAGCCGCGCCGTCAGGGCGTTGCGAAGGTCGACGGCGAGGGAGCGTGTCGCACCGGATGACGCCCTCACGAAGATCATCGAGAACGGGTAATTGAGGGCGAGCACGAGGAATGCCGCGCCGCCGAGCAGCCACAGTCTCTCGAGCGGCCCATGTCTCACCACGATGTCGATGATGGACCCGGTGATGACCGGAAGCACCCAGAGCGGACTGTCTTTGACGAGGAACGCCGCACTCCCCCCGAGCAGTCGCGCGGACTGCGGCCTGAGCAGACGCAGCAGCGAGAGGAACGGTTTGTCCCGGTCGAGCTCGGTTTCGACGTGGTGGGAGGGTCGGGTCATCCGGTTCCCGCCGTAGCCGTGTCAGCGATAGGAACCGAACTCCGCGTGCACGACTTCCGCCGCCGGCTTCGCGAAGACGCAGTAGTCGTCGTTCTGTGCGGCCTCGGACGACGGGTAGAGCGACGCCGGCCAGTCCCAGAGCATGTAGCCCTGCATCCACTCCCTGCGGGAGCAGGCCGCGAACATCTCACGGTAGAAGTCTGCCTGCTCGGCTCCGGATGGCGCACCCTGAAGCGTCCAGTCGTTGGGTCGCGCCGAGGAGCCGACGCGACTCGGGCATCCGGTCTCCATGAAGAAGAACGGCTTGCCGAAGCGCCGGGCGACGGGTGCGATGCGATCGAGTTGGGTCTCCCACTGCCCGGTCGGGTAATACCCGCTCGAGGAGATGACGTCGACGGCGTCCCACCAGGTGACATGGTCTTCCTGATACTTGTCGCAGTTGTAGGTGATCGGTCCGGAGTAGATCTCGCGCACGCGGGCGATCAGCGCGCGCCACTCGGATTCGCGCCCGTCGGTGCGCACCATTTCGCACCCGATGCAGAGCAGTTCGCACCCCTCCTCCTCGGCGATCGTCGCGTAGTGCAGCATGAAACGCTCGTAGGAGGCGAACCACTGACCCCACTGCGGCTCGCCGGGGACATCCCAGTCGAAGAACCCGATAAAGGCGCGCCAGGTGCCGTCGGCGCAGTTCACCACGGGCTTCAGACAGACCTTCGCGCCCCGAGCGTGAGCGGCGCGGATCGCCCAGCGCACCTCGTCGTCGGTCACCGTCGGCTCGTCCTGGAAGGGGATCTCGGTCGACTGCGCCGTCGCCTGCAGCGCGGCGAAGGTGACGCCGATCCAGTTCGGCTCGAGCTCGGCGAGGGCGTCGAGGGAGTGCTCGGCCGTGTCGCCTCCCCAGCTTCCGCGCACGCCCGTCCAGCCCCAGGTCATGCCGCCGACGGGGGTCGACGACCATTTCGGGGTCATCCGACCTCGGTCAGCTGGTCGACGAGGCCGCTCGTACCGGCGTCGCTTGATTCGGCAGCGCTTGATTCGGCGCCGCTTGATTCGGCGTCGCTTGATTCGGCAGCGCTTGATTCGGCAGCGCTTGTCTCAGCAGCGCGCAGCAGCTGGTTCGCCGAGCGCAGCACCCGCGGATCGAGCAGTTTCTGCGGATCGAACTTCGCGGTGGAGGTCACCGCGAACACGACCGTCTCGCCCGGAAGCAGCGTGACGATCATGTCGTCGACCACGGCATCCGGATCCACCTTGTCGACGAGCAGAGCGAGGTCGCGCACGAGGGTCTCGGCCGTCACCGTGACCCGATAGCCGTCTGCGGATGTCTCAGCGCTCGTCACCAGCCGGGCCTCCAGAAGCTCCGACTCCCGATACTCCGCGTAGAACCACAGCCCGCGCACTCCACCGAGTGTCGCGACCAGCAGCTCGTTCTGCGCGGACCGGGTGGACGCGACCTCCTCGGGAACCACGACCGTCGCGGTCGACCTCGCCGCGACCTCGACGGACACGACGGTGGATGCCTGCTCCGCCCCATCGAAGTCGAGTCGAGCCAGTCGAAGCTCACCGCGCCACGGCTCGGAGTGGTCGTTCACGATGACCGCCGCCATCCGCTCGCCCCTCGGCTGGATCGTGACGAGCCGGTCGGCGTAGGAGTGGGTGATCGCGTAGAGCAGGGGCTTCGCCCTGCCGTTGCCGTCGATCGCCGCCCACGAGGTGACCGGCCAGCAGTCGTTGAGCTGCCAGACGATGCTGCCCTGGCAGTGCGGGCTGAGCGACCGCATGTGGTCGATGCCGACGCCGACGGCCGTCGCCTGGTTGAGGCTCATCGCCCAGTGCCAGTCCTCGATGTCGTCGGGGAACGGCAGGTGCGCGACCAGGCCATCCGTCAGTTTGTCGTTCCCGCTCATCGCCTTCTGATGAACGAGCATGCCCGGCGACTCCGGGGTGAGCGGCGAGTCGGAGATGGAATCGACGAGGGCCGACCAGGTCGGCGGCCCCTGCCACCCGAACTCGGCGACGAAGCGCGGCTTCGTGTCGCGATAGTGCGGGTAGTCCGCGCGGTTCCAGAGCTCCCAGTTGTGCATCGATCCGTGGTCGGGATCGTTCGCGGAGAGCTCCGGATGCCCGGGAGACCAGGGGCTAGCCGGCGTGTAGTCGCGAGACGGGTCGAGTTCGGCGACCAGCGCGGGAAAGAGCCCCTCGTGATAGCCGAGGCCCCAGGTCTTGCCCTGGAGGCGGCCCTCCCAGCCCCATTCCTGGAACCCCTGCGCGTTCTCGTTTCCGCCGTTCCAAACCGCGAGGCTCGCGTGCGGCATCAGGCGGGTGATATTGTCGCGCGCCTCGCCCTCCATCTCGGAGTACATCGGTTCCTCCTCGGCGTACGAGGCACAGGCGAGTAGGAAGTCCTGCCAGGTGAGGATTCCGGCCTCATCGCAGGCGTCGTAGAAGTCGTCGCTCTCGAAGATGCCACCGCCCCAGACACGCAGCAGGTTGATGTTGGCGCGCTTCGCCTGCGCGACACGCTCGACGTAGCGTTCACGGGTCACCCGGTGGACGAACGCGTCATCCGGGATCCAGTTCGCCCCGCGCACGAAGATGGGCTGATCGTTCACGATGAACGTGAGCGGGGTGCCAGCGGCATCAGGAGTCGTGTCGATCCGGATGCTGCGGAAGCCGACCCTTCCCGACCAGTCATCCACCACGGCGGCGGTGTGTCCCTCGCCGGCGAGCAACTCCACCCGGACGTCGTACAGCCTCTGGCCTCCGAAGCCGGCGGGCCACCAGCGTTCCACCTCCGCGAGCGAGACCTCGGCGGTGCTGAGCGACGAGCTGACCGGCGCGTCGACCACATGACCGTCGATGCTGACCCGCAGGGTGAGGCCTCCGAGATCGACATCGCTGTCGATCTCCGCCTCGACCACGAGTCGCCCGGAATCGCCATCGACCGTCGCCGTCGGGCGAACCGCTGCGAGCCTCGCCGTCGACCAGGAGTGCAGTTCGACCGGGCGCCAGATGCCGACCGTCGCGGCATCGATGCCCCAGTCCCAGCCGAAGTTGCAGGCCATCTTGCGGATCGAGTTGTAGGGATGATGGTTGACGTGCGGCCGGTAGCCGAGCTCGAGGCTCATGCGATCGGCATAGGGTACGGGCGCTTCGAAGTCGACGGAGAGCTCGTTGCGTCCCTCCACCAGCAGCGCCGAGACCGGAACCCGGTAGGTGCGGTGCTGATTTTTACTCTCGAGCACCACCGTGCCGTTGACGCGCACCGTCGCGACGGTGTCGAGGCCGGAGAAGACGAGGTCGGCATGATCGCGCCCATCCGGAGTCCAGTCGAAGGTGGTGCTGTAGCGCCAGTCGGTGCTTCCGATCCAGGCGACGAGCCGCTCATGGTCGTCGAGGTACGGATCGACGATCAGACCGGCGGCGAGGAGATCGGTGTGGATCGATCCCGGCACCGTCGCCGGCACAGTGGATGCTGCGATCTCGGCAGGCACCGCCGCGCCAAGGGTCGACTGCACCGACCATCCCTCGTGAAGTGGACGGTGGATCGGGGATGCTTCGGTCACTTTGTCGCTCCAGAGGTGATGCCGTTGTAGATGAATTTCTGCAGGAGGAGGAAGACCACCAGCGTCGGGATGATCACGATCATCGTGCCGGCGCCGATCACCTCCCACTGCGTACCGTACGGTCCCTTGAACCGGTACAGCGCGGTGGAGATCGTGCCGAGGTTCGAATCCGGCATGTAGAGGAACGGGATGAAGAACTCGTTGTAGATCGCGATGCCCTTGATGATCACCACGGTCGCGATCGCGGGTTTCAGAAGCGGGAGGATGACCCGCCAGTAGATTCCGAACCTGTTCGCCCCGTCGATCATCGCCGCCTCGTCGAGGCTCTTCGGGATCGACTGCATGAACTGCACGAAGATGTAGATCGAGATGATGTCGGTTCCGGTGAACAGCGCGATCGCCGCCCACGGGGTGTCGAACAACCCGAGGGCGAGCACGACCTGGAAGGTGGCGACCTGGGTCGTCACGCTCGGTACGAGGGTCGCGACGAGGAACAGGCCGAAGACGACCTTCTTGAACCTGAAGTCGAAACGGTCGAGGGCGTAGGCCGCCATCGTGCCGATCAGGATCGTGCCGATGAGCGAAACAACGAGGATGAATCCGGTGTTGATGAAACCGACCACCATGTTGCCGTCGGTGAACGCCTTCGCGAAGTTGGCGAAGTTGAGCCAGTTCGTCGGCGGCTGCAGCGGTCCGGTGCGTGCGTACTCCGCGCTCGTCTTCAGCGAGGCGAAGAGCACGACGACGAGCGGGATCACGACGATCAGCGACATGACGACGAGCGAGACGTACTTGCCCGTCACGGCCGCCGTCGACTTCACTCGGGATGACCGCAGCTTGCGGCCGTTCACGGGTCTCTTCGTGATGGTGCCGGACGTCGTCGTCGATGGAGTCGGGGTCTTCGGCGGAGTCAGTTGTGTCGTCACGAGAGGCTCACATCCTCGTCGGGGACCAGCTTGCGCTGGATGAAGGTGACAACAAGAACCACGAGCAGCAGCACGACCGCGAGGGCGGAGGCGAGGCCGACCTGCGAGTAGGTGAACGCTTCCTGGTAGGCCTTGATGACGAAGGTCGTCGTGCCGTTCGCTCCACCGGTCATGATGAACGGGATCTCGAACGCCGACAGGCTGCCGGAGATCGCAAGGATGAACGACAGGCTGATGATGCGCTTGATGCCGGGCGCGATGATGTATCGAAACTGCTGCCAGCGGTTCGCGCCATCCAGTTCCGCCGCCTCGTAGAGTTCACCCGGAACGGACTGGATCGCCCCGAGGAAGAGCACGAAGTTCAGCCCAAGGTAGCGCCAGAGCGACGTTCCCGCGAGCGAGAAATTCACGATCGACGGGTCACCGAGCCAATGGTGCTGGGTGCCCCCGAGGCCGATGACCCCGAGCACGGTGTCGAGCGTTCCTCCCGGTTGGAACAGGTAGAGGAACACGAAGCTGATCGCGACGGTGTTGATCAGGTACGGGAAGAACAGGATGCCCTTGAACAGGTTGCGAAACCGGGTGCTGAAACTCAGGATGGTCGCGAAGTAGAGCGCGAGGCCCATCTGGATGATCGACGCAGCGACGTAGTAGAGGCTGACCGCGAAGACGTTGAGGAACTGCGGACGGGTGAACACCGCGACGTAGTTGGAGAATCCGACGAGAGCCTTGTTCGCGTCGAGTCCGTCCCACGAGGTGAAGCTGTAGTACAGCATGTTCGACACTGGAACGTAGGTGAAGGTGACGAGCAGCGCGAGCGGGACGAGGAGAAAGAGCCAGGGTGTGATCCGGCGGGACCGGGTGCTCCGTTTCGGGAGCACCCGGACCAGACCTTTGGTGCTGATGGTCAACTAGAGACCTGCGACTTGGCTGTCGCCCACTCTTTGTTGAGCTGGGCGAAATACGACGACATGGATCCCGGCGCCGCGCCGCGCGCGATGTCGATGAGCTTCTGACGATAGACGTTGCCGAACAGATCGATCTCTGCCGCGTTCGCGATGTCGGGCTCGAGGCTCGCGTTCTTCGTCGGTGGCGCGGCCAGCTCGATGTACTTCACGCCAGCGGCGGTGAAGTCCGTGAGCGTCGCGGGTGCCTTGCCCGAGAGCAGCGGCGAGATTCCGCCGTTGTCGAAGGCGTAGTTCGACTTGGCTGCGAACCAGTCGATCCAGGCGCGAGCAGCCGCTTTGTGCGTCGAGTACTTGCTGATCGCGTTCTTGTAGTCACCACCGATGGTCGAGTAGAAGGTGCCATTCGCCTGATACGGGAACGGCATGTAGGCGATGTCGGATGCCGAACCGCCGGCCGTGACGGCCGCCTGCTGCATCTGGGTGATGGCCCAGGAACCGAGGAGCATCGTCGCCACCTTCCCTCCGCCGAGGAGCGCTTTGGAGTTCTCCCAGTTGGTGGTGAGGGGATCGGTCTCGCTCAGCTTGTCGCTGACGATGTTGTAGAGAAGGGAGTCTTCGATGTAGTGGTACTGGCCCTTGCTCCAAGGCGCGTTCTGCGTGACGAGCTTGTTCGAGACGTTGGTGTCTCCGAGTATCCCGCGGTTGCCCTCCCACTGGCTGAGCGGCCAGCCGTCTTTGTAGTTCGTGTAATAGGGAGTCGCGCTTGTCTTCTCCTTGATCGCCTTCAGATCGGAGATGAATTCGTCTGGCGTCTTCGGGAGGGTCGTGATGCCCGCCGCCGTCCAGACCTTCTTGTTGTAGACGAGACCCTGCGCGTTGCCGGTGATGGCGACCCCGTAGTCCTTGCCGTTGTACGACTGCTCGTCGACGAATCGATAGGTCTTCTTCATCGTGGCGACCGAGCCGAGTGAGTCGAAGAACTGGGGAAGCTGCTTGCGGGTCACGGTGTTCGGGATGAGCAGCACGTCGCCGTAGTTCTTGGTGTTGAGGCGGGTCTTGACCTCCCCCTCGTAGTCGGTGATCGCCTGGAATTTGACGGTCACCTTCGGGTAGATCTTCTCGAAGTCTGCGGCGTACTTCTTGAACGTCGTGTTGACGATGTCGGTACGGTTCGTCAAAACCGTGATCGTTCCGGACGGGGTGCCGGAATCCGTAGTGGATGCTGCCGAGCACCCGGCGAGAAGCAGCGTCGAGGCCATGAGGCCCGCCACAACTCCCGCCATGCGTTTGTTTGCCATGTGTTGTCTCCTGTAGGTATCACCATTGACACTTCCAGCTCGCAGGTCGCACGGGCGTCAGCGAGGGTGCTGCGAGTTAGTGACTAATAGTAAGGAGATCGGTCGCCGTAAGTCAACCTCGGATGTCAGCGTCGGTACTCGGTGACCATCGGGACATTGTGATCCTGAAAACCCTATTTTTACGGGAAAATCAGGAGAATCAGCAGGGAGGAGAGCGTCAGGATCTGAAACAAATGTCTTACGTTGACATAATCGAGATCGGCTCCGGATGCTGCTATGGTTTCGATGTGCTGGACCATACTCAGACCGTGCGAATCGACGCGCGGGCGACATCCCCGATCGTTGCCACTCCGCGCGCCGGCCTCCCTCCCCAGCGGGCGACGCTCGCCGATGTCGCCCGGCTCGCCGGGGTCAGCGCCAAGACGGTATCCCGGGTCATGTCAGACGATGCGAAGGTCTCGGCGCAGACGCGCGAACGCGTGTTGCTGTCAGCGAAGCGACTGCGCTTCCGACCCAATCAGCTCGCTCGCGGCCTTCGTCGCGGCGGCGTGAGCAACACGGTCGCCTTCGTCATCGGTGACCTCCACAACCCCTTCTACATGAGCACCGCCGCCGGTGTGGAACGCGAGTTGGCCGAGCGGGGGCTGACCATGATCCTCGCCACGACCGACGACTCCCCCGGAAGCGAAGCCGTCGTCGTCGATGCACTGCTCGCTCAGCGGGTTCGGGCCCTGCTCATCGTGCCGATCGCGGAAGACCAGTCCTACCTCGAGGGCGAGCGTCAGCTCGGCACCGCCGTCGTCTCGGTCGACCGTCCGGCGAACAACCTCGTCTCCGACAGCGTCGTTCTTCAGAATCGAGAGGGAACCGCGGCGGCCGTAAAGTCCCTGCTGGCGATCGGCCACCGCCGCATCGGATTCGTCTGCAGCCCGCGTCAGCTCTACACTCACCAGGAACGGCTCCTCGGCTACCGACACGCGCTGCTCGAAGCCGGCATCACCGACTCGGTGCGGTGGGAACGCCTCGAGGAGATCGACGGCCCCTCAACGGAGGAATCCATCCGCGATCTGCTCGCGATGGATGAACCGCCGACGGCGATCATCACCGGAAACAACCGCGCGAGTGCCGGGGCTGTTCGCGAACTGCTCACCCGCCGACGTGACATCGCCTTCATCGGCTTCGACGACTTCGAACTCGCCGACGCCCTCGGTATCAGCGTCATCGCCTACGACGCGATGGAACTCGGTCGTCAGGCCGCCCGGCTCGCGCTCGCCCGGCTCGATGATCCGACCGGGCCACCGAGGGCGATCTCGATACCGACCTGGCTGGTTCCGCGTGGATCGGGCGAGATCCCCCCGTCCTGACCCACCGGTCTCTACGAGGGTGCGGAGTTTCTCCGCCACGGTCGTCGGCGACGGAATCTCGCACACGCGGCCGGTCCGCAGATCGAACAGTCCGAGCCTGACCGATAGTGTCGGTGCGCTTCCTGCGGATGACCGCACACACACATCAACTCGTCGGGCATGAAAACCGAGGCTACGCTAACCCGATCCGCCCGCACAAACCCGCCACACCACCGCCGATGATCTCACTCGGTGCCCGCCCGGTCACTGCAGGAGGCCGGCGACCTCTTCCAGCTGGGTCACGAGCGGATCGTTCGTGGTCGTGCGCAGGTCGTATCCGTCGGTTTCGGCGGTGGTGACGCTCCAGACCAGGTAGCCGGATGCGCCCGCGGCGAATGCGGCGTTCATCTTGGCGCGCAACCGTACCGATCGCGACTGCCGCTCGGCGGAGGTGACGCCCTTCATCCCCGCTTCGCCGACGACCAACGGCTTGTCGAGCGCCCTCGCCCGAGCGAATGAACACCCGATCGGCGCATCGAGTGCAGCGCACTCCCCCGAATTCGCCGAGGGCGGGACCGAACCGTCGCCGCCGGGCATAGGTTGCGTATCCGAGCCCCAGTATCCCCAGTCGTGCACCTCGGCGAAGTCGATCTGCCGCAGTCGGTACACCGCGGTGAAGTCTGCGCCGCTCGCCCCCGGCGCACCATTCGACTGTGTGCCGACGGTGAGGAGGTGACGCTTGTCGACCGAGCGGATGACCTCGGCGATATCGGTGGCGAAGCTGACCAGGATCGGGGCGCCTTCGGATGTACGGGCCTTGGTGTCGGCTTCGTTCATCATGCTCCAGCCCAGAATCGTCGGATTGTTCGCATAGTGCTCGGTGATCTGTTTCACATAGTCCCGATACGACAGCCTGGCATTTCCGAACGTCTGCCGGTATCCGTTCGAGAACCAGCTGTCGCCCTCGTAGTCGGCCTTCGACGTTCGCGGAGAGACGGTGGTGCAGTCGCCCGGTCCGTCTTCGAGAACAGGGATGACCTTGATGCCGACGGCACGGGCATCCGCGAGTACCCGATCCATTCCGGCCCAGTAGGTCGCTCCCTGTGTGTATGTCTGGTAGGCCCAGAAGCGAAGCACCGTGACGCCAGCCGTGTCGTGCAGGTAGCGCATCGTCTTCTGGAGCGCCGCGGGAGACATCGCAGTGTTCTGTCGACAGCTGTACCTGCTCGATGCCGCCGCGTCGTAGATGTTGGCGCCGACGAACCGGAACTCGCGACCCCCGAGGGAGAAGGAGTGACCGTCGACCGTGACGAAGTCGTCGGCGAAGGCCCGGGCCGAGATCGGAGACTTCGCCGCGAGGCCCGTCGGCCCGGGGATCACCGCATCGTTCGATGAGCCGGTGCTCACTGTGCAGCCGGCGAGCAGCGTCGCCCCCGCAATGATTCCCACCAGCGCGAGGAATGCCCTCCGCCGAAGCGTCACCGGTCGACCCGAGCCGACAATTTCTCCAAAACGGGCGCCATGCGGTCGACGACTGCATCCCAGGTGAACCTGTTCTGCACGTCCCGACGGGCGGCGGCGCCCAGCAGGTCGGCCGAGTCGGGATCACGAAGCACCTCGAGCAGCGCGTCGGTGAGTCCGACCACATCGCCGGGCTCGACCAGCTTCCCGGTCACGCCGTCGACGATCATCTCGGGAGTTCCCATCTGCCGGGAGGCGATCACCGGCAGCCCGAACGCCATCGCCTCGAGGGCGACGAGCGGAAACGGGTCGAAGAACGACGGCACGACGAACACGGCCGCGGCGCGGTAGAGCTCGGCCACCCGTTCTCGATCGCGGATCGAACCGAGTACCTCGACTCCCGGCTGCGCGCGGATGCCCGGGTCGAGCCCGACGAGCTGCAGTCGGGCGTCCGGGATCAGGCGGCGCACGTTCGCGAAAGCCTCGAGCAGCACCTCGCCGCCCTTGCGCACGAAATCGTTGCCGATGAAGAGAATCGTCGGGTGAGCGGAAGATCGAGGGTCTCTGCGGGTCGGCATCTCCGGAAGCTGCAGGAAGTTGACCCCGGCACCCGTCACCGTCACCTTCTCGGGTGCGAGTCCGTAGTCGCCGACGAGGCTCTCCTTCGTCGCCTCGGAGAAAGCGAAGAGATGTTCGGCGGCGCGATAGATCTCGCGCTCATTGCGATACCAGCCCTCGAGCGAACGGCCACGGAGGGGATTCCAGGCCGGCCAGAAAGCGGCGGACTGGGCGTGGGTGCAATCGACGTACAGCACGCTCGGGAGCCCTGAGAGTTGAAATAGAGCGTGAACCTGAACCGCGACGTTCGGTGAGGAGTGCAGCGACCGGACTTCCCGACGTGCGTTTGCAGACCGCAGGCGAGTGGCGAGATTGCTCTTGTAAAAACGCTCCATCCAGCGACTGCGCGTCAGCCTCAGGGTGAGTGCCGCCACGAGGTAGCGCTGTGGGGCCGAGAGTTCGGGATCGATGGTTGCCGTGATGGGAAACCTGCGCGCAAGGGCCGCAAAGAAGTACGGCGTCAGTGCATCGCCGCGAGACACCAGCGCGAGTCCGTCACCCGATGTGCGCTCGCCGGCCGCGACGGAGAACGACCGTTCAGTTCCCGACATGCGCACGTATCCCGTCGGAGCGGCGGGCGCGGTGCGCCCGAAGGTCCGACAGCAGGTCGTCCAGTCGTGCGGTGGTCGACGCCACGTCGTACTTCTCCCGGATGGAGTGCGGCACCTCGAGGCGACGACCCGCGGAGAGCATTATCGCGCCGTCGATGCCGCGACGAATGGATTCCGCCTCGGTCGAGGCATCCGACGCGTCGATCCGGAATGTTCCCGGCAGGGCGCCATCGAGCTCATCCAACGCGGGACACTCGGCGTAGACCACCGGAAGTCCGGCGCAGATCGCTTCGATCACCGCCATCCCGAAGGTCTCATCGCGCGAGGTGCTGACGACGACATCGAGGGCCGAGAGCACGGCCGGCACATCCGAGCGCGGTCCGATCACGTGCACGCAATCTGCCACACCGAGCGTGTCGGCCTGCGCGACCAGTTCGTCGAAAAGTGGTCCGCCTCCGGTGAGTACCAGTTCGCGACGTCCGCGCTCGAGGGTCGGCGCCACGGCCGCGAGCAGCTGGGGGAAGCGTTTGACGGTCTCGAGCCTCCCGACCGCGCCGACCAGTTCGGTACCCGCGGCGATTCCCAGCTCGGTACGCACAGCGGTTCGTGCGTCGCCGTCGAAAGCGAGGGCCTCGACTTCGATCCCGTTGTCGATGACGATGATCGTCTCGGCCGCGACGCCCCACCGCGCGAGACGGCGTTTGGTCGCGGCCGAAACTGCGACCGTTCTCGTCGCGAGCCGATTGAGCGAGAGATAGAGCATCCGCAGCCAGGAACTCAGCGGCCGGTTCTCGATCGACGTCTCCATGAGCGAATGCTCGGTCGAGATCACGATCGGAACCCCGGCGAGCCGTGCTGCCGGAAGACCCCAGAGCTGTCCAGAGAGCAGGTGCACCTGAACGACGTCGGGCCGCAGCCTCCGGAGACGTGATGCCAGGATGGGCAGTGCGAAGAGGCGCCGGATGCCGACGAGCCCCACGACCTCGGTGGAATGACCAGCCGCTGTCAACGAATCCGCGACCTTACCTCCGCCGTAGAGCGCGATGACATGCTGCCGGTGACGACTGTGCGTCACGATCGACTCGACCTGGCGCTCGGCACCCCCGGTCGTGAGGGTCGTGATCACCTGAACGATCCTGCTGCGGAGAGGAGTCGCCGACACGCCGAGAACCCGTCGGTAGACCTCGGCGATCTGCTCGGTGCAACTCTCCCAGGTCGGCAGTTCGAAGGCGGGAGGGCGGTGCGGCTCGGGCGCGACCGACCGCAGCCGCTGCACGAGTGCACGAGCAACGACCTCGTCATCGGCGGTCGCGTCGACCCCGGTCACCCAACCGTCTTCGACGAGGTCACCGATGCCCGCGACATCCGAACCGACCACCGGCAAGCCGAGAGCGACCGCCTCCATGACGGCAACGGGATGCGCCTCGTAGTCCGACAGTGCGGCCATGACGGCGGAGCGCGACAGGATTCCCGCCATCTCGGATCGCTCGGTCGGAAGAAGGTGCCGGAAGGTGACGTGTTCTGCCACACCGACACGCTCGGCGATGGCGTGCAGCTCGTCGGCGTACGGACCACTGCCGAGCACCGTCAGCGTCGCATCCGGTATCGACTGACGGATCAGCGGAAGCGCAGCGATCACCCGGTGGTGGCCCTTGTACTTCTCGAGTCGCCCGCTCGTCACGATGCTCCCCGGGACCGGTGCCGAGTCCGCGGGCACCGGGGGCAGCGCGCCACCGTTGCCGATCACGCTGAAACGATCGAGAGGCAGGCGCGTGATCTTCTGAAAACGGGAGCGCTCGAACCGGCTGACCGCGATCAGCTCGGCCGCCCGCGCGAGGAGCGGTCGGTTGATCTGGTTCTGGATCCAGGTGATCGGCCCGTGGGCGCGCGACGAGTGACCGCCGCTGTGGAAAGTCAGGACATACGGGATCCGCGCGCTGAGAGCCGCGAGCATGGCGAGAGTCGGCACAGTGGTCTGGCTGCCCTGCACGTGAATGAGGTCCCAGCCACCGGAGCGGATGACACCGACTATCCCGGGCGAGAAATACTCCTCGCCGTTCCGCGACCACGATCGCCGGCGGATGATCCGCACACCGTTCATCCATTCCTCGCGAGGCAGGGCGCCGGTGCGGTCGGTGGTCAGAACGGTCACGTCGATGTCGTCGGTCGCTGCGAGTCGTTTGGTCACCTCGGAGACGTGGGTCTCCAGGCCCCCGAGTTCTGGGGAGAACCGCTGCACGACCTGAAGCACCCTGAGCGGGCTGTGACCGGAAGCGGCTGTGGTGGATCGGGATGTCGCTTGAAGTGTCACCGGTTGGCTCCTGATGCGGGCGTTCGCGTGTCGATGGTCAGTTCTCGCAGCGAGGTGAGGGTGCCTGGTTTGACGAGCTCGATCGTCTCACGGGTATTCGCGTCCACCTTGATCGTGATGCTGCGTGACGATCCCGCAGCCACCTCGATTCCGGAGGCGAGCACACTGTGTCCGGTGCTCGTCACGCGTACCAGATCGTAGATGCCGGCCGCGTTCCCCGAGGAAACGGTCACCGTGACCGAGTCTCCCGAGCGCACACCGGCGAGCGCGAGCGGCGCCTGGTGCGTCGTGGTGAAGGAGTTGACCGAGATCACCAGGGCGTTCAACAGAACCACCGCGATGATGACGCCCCAGGCGATTCCCTCGATGGGAATTCGCCTCACGCGCGAGGAGCCGGCCGTGACGGGCGGTCGCACGAATGCGAACCCGACGATGACGGCGAGTTCGATGACGCCGACACCGATGCCCCACCCTCGAACATCGAGCCCCGTCGGGAGCACGTTCAGCACCGGTCCGAGCAGCAGGAGAAGCACGATCGTGGCACCGACGATCATCAGCAGGCGATCGAGCGGGCCGCGTCGAGCGATGCGGGGGAAGACGAACAGCGCCGTCACCACCACCGCGAGGATCGACAGTGGTGCTCTGACCAACGCCGGAAGCTCGAGAGCCACCGACACGGCGGCGATGACGATGATCGCAGCGCGCCAGGCGAGGCCCCGTCGTGTCGCCGTGTCGGGTGAGTAGCGAGCAGTCTGCACCGTGGTCATCGCAGCCCCTCCAGGTTGTAGATCACAAGACTGCCGTTGTCGTAGAGACGATCGACGCCGGCGATGTTCTCGAACTTGTGAAGCGCGGCGGAACTCACGACCTTCGCTTTCGGACCGTTGCCGTACTCGCCGCTCTCGATATAGAACTGCTGGTGCGGAAGGCCCGTCGAGAGACGCTCGTCGACGATCAGATAGCTGAGCTTCGTCTGATCGATGATGGAGAGGTCATCAGCGGTGACGGTCGGCGCGAGCAGCAGTCGGGAGGCGTCGATGTTCGTCGATACGTGCAGCACAGTCTGCTGTCCACCGACCGACGCGGCGAGCATTCCGGAGGTGCGGTCTCCGTAGGTGACGCTGTCCCGCGGCAGATTCGCGTTCTCCCACTCGGCCGCGGCGAGATTCGCTGCGTCGACACTTCGTGCGTCAGCCGAGATCTGGTACGGCCCGGGAAGCTGTCCCGCGGTGGGGCCGGCTCCGAGAACGATGTTTCCGATGAACAGCACGATGCAGCCGATCACGAAGATCCCCTGTGAACGAACGTTGCGGGCTCGCTTCCACCACCAGGTGCCGATGACGACCGCGAGGCCGAGGAAGACGAAGCCCGCAGCCCGGTCGCCCACCTCGGCGGTGGCCGAGGTGAGATGGCCGCCCGGGATGACCGGGTACAGCACGGCGACAAGGCCGAGAAGAACGGCGAGCGGCTTTCCCGCCCGGATGTTCGTGCGCAGATAGCCGAGCACGATGAGAAGGGATGCGACGGCGATCAGCACCGCGGCGATGAGCAATGCCTGTTCCCACGGCGCCGGGCCGGTCCCCGCCGAGTCTGAGAACAGTGCCTTCGGCTTGCTCCCCCCTGCGAGATCGAGCAGTTGGGTTCCCGAGCTGCTGCCGATGCTCCCGAGATACGAGAGGATCGGATTGCCCGGAATGATGATGGTGACGCCGAGCGCGAGCGCTCCCGTCAGTGTCATCAGCACGAGCCCCCGGAGGTCGCCGGCCGTGTGACGGCGAACCCGTTCCGAGCCCGGGGTTGCCAGCTTCGCCACTCGATGACCCCTGACGGCCACGATGAACAGCCACACGGCGAAGGCGGCGATGAGAAGCGCACCGGTGAGGTGATGGGTGAAGACGACGGCGACGGTCGTCGCGATTGGCAGGATCAACGACAGCCTGCTCCCGCGGCGACGGGCGGCGAAGAAGTAGACGCCGGCGATCGCGAGGGGCAGGGCGAGCGTCTGATACGAATACTGCGAGTTGAAGAACAGCAGTTGCGGGTTGGCGAGGTAGATGACGACACCGACGGCCCCGGCGCGATAGGAGCCGGTCACGAGGCGGATGACGCAGATGAGGGCGAGCACGATGACGACCCGCGCCAGCATCAGGGTTATGGCCGCCGAGGGGAACGACGCGAGACCGGTGAGTCTCTCGATCGCATTCGTCACGACCTCGAGGCCGGGGTAATAGGCCGATACCGGCAGAAGCGGATTCGACGTGAACAGGTGGTTCGTCTCGGTGATCTGCCTCAGGGTCTCGGCATGGATCAATTCGTCGTGGAATGCGAACCCGGTGGGGTTCAACACGAGCCGGCTGAACTGCAGCATCATGCCGAGAGCGACGGCGACGACGACCCGTTCGACCGTCGGGGTCGCGCGCGACACGATTCGGACGACCGCCGGAGCGAAGATGACGATCAGTCCCGTCACCCATCCGACCTGGATCAGGGTGCCCGTCTCGCCGCCGCGGCCGGCCGTCGCTACAGCGGCCATCAGAAACACACCGAGCGCCATGATGAAGAGGGTCGGGCCCGTCTGGTTGCGCCCGAACCATCTGCTCAGCGCGGAATCGCGCGATCGCGGCCGGCTCTCGCGCGCCGATCGCTGGTTCGCGGGCCCTCCCGGCATGCCGACGGGCTCGGAGACGACCTCGTTCACCCGACCCACCTCGGCATTGCTCGCGATCTCGGGGTTGTCGTCTAGACCGATACCCTTCGTCGACGGAGCGTCGACTTCTGCGGGAGCGTCGAATTCTACCAAAATCGCGGTGGGATTCACCGAAGTGCCGTCGAGCGCTGTGCCGTCGACCGCGGTGCCGTCGACCGAGGTTCCGTCGACCGGCGACGGCGTGGCCCTGGCGCTGCGCAGGGCACCGATGAGCGGGATCGCGAGCACGATCGCCTCGACGACCAGCACCGCTATCCAGCCGAGGCAGAGTCCGACGACACCGCCGACCCTCGCTCCGATGGCGGCACCGGCGAGCTCGAGCACGAGAAACACCGACGTCATGGCGAGCGCCTGGGTCGTGCGCCCCTGAACCCGGCGCAGGGCGATGAAGTGGTCTTTGATCACGAAGGGCAGACCGGCGAGAACGATCAGCTGCAGGATTACGGTGCCCTCGGCCGCGTACGTCGACCCGAAGATGTGCAGGAGCGGTCCGGCGAGGGGGATGATGACGAGGTCGGCCGCGACGCTGATTGCGAGGCCGAACGGGATGGTGAGGCGCATCCGCTTCACGATCTCGGATTCGTCGCCCCTAGCCGCGGCGAAAAGCCCGATGCTCACGGCGTAGGGCAGTGCGAAGACGAAGCCGGCGAACATGATCGCTGCGTTGAAGCTCGCATTGGCGGTCGCCGAGATGAGGATGGTGACCATCACGGGAAGGAGTTGCAGTGCGGCCTGGATGGTCACATTGAGAGCATGGTGCGAGACGGCGACCCTTCCGAGGCCACGAAGCAGACGCGGCTCGAACAGAGCACGACCGCGACTGAGGGCCCGTCCGCCTCTCGTCCGCCAGGCGACCAGCGGGAGCGACGCGAGGGTGCCGATCGTCCAGGCGAGATAGATCACCATACCGCCGTGCTGGCCGGCGATGGCGAGCAGTATCAGGGCGATGATCTTCACCGAGCTTGCCGTCACGTTGCGCTCGAGCTGAAGGGATCCGATGCCGATGGTGAGCACCGCCTGATCGAGAACGATGGTCGCCGACGTGAGTCCGGTGCCGAGGGCGAAGCCGAGCAGAGGTACGAGCGAGCCGGCGATAGGGGCGAGCGCCGTCACCCCGAAGACGGTCACGGCGAGTGCCGGGACGATCAACCCGAGAGCCACGCCACCGCCGAAAGCGGCTGCAAGGCAGGTGCGCACCAGAACGCGGCGGTCGCCCGCAGACGTCATCGGGAGACGGGCGATCAGAACCGTGCCGAGCCCGAGCGAACCAAGAGAGCCGAGCAGGATCATCAGTGCGATCGCGGCGCCGGCGACGCCGACCTCCGACGGGGCGAACACCCGGGCAGCCAGCGTCCAGAAGATCAGTCCGAGCACGCTCGTGAAGGCCTGCGTACCGACCAGGGAAGCACTGATCCCGGCGATGCGGGAGAATCCGGATGCGCCGAGTCGCGCGAGCGGGCCTCGCCCGGTCGCGCGACGGATCCCCTTCGATGGCGCAGCCGGCGGTGTCGTCCCGCGAGGGGTCACCGCTGGCAGGTCAGGCTTGCCAGTATCGACCTTGCTCATGTGGGCTCATTCATTTCGTGCGATTTTCGGTGGTCACGAACGCGGATGCGCCGTGGGTGGCTGAGGGCTCCTCAGACCGAGGGTGTGTTCGCCGCGAGTGCATCGGCAGCGGCCGCCTGCGCCGCAGGGGACGCAGAGTCGGAGGATGCCGGCACGGACCGAGGAGTCATCGCCGGTGCGCCGATGCGGGCGAACAGGTGCGAGTAGGCGTCGACCGTGTGATCCCAGCTGTGCGGGTCGGTGAAGCGCGCCCCGCGGGATGCCGGCAACTCGGCGAGTTTCTCGGCGAGCGCTGCGGGGTCGGCCGGCGGAACGAAAGTGGCACCGGCGTAATCGCCGGCCGCCTCAACGAGCCCGCCGACACTCGACACGATCACCGGGAGACCCGAACTCATGGCGATGTGAAGGGGACCTGACGACGACGAACGGCGGTACGGAAGCACGACCGCATCGGCGGCAGCGAAGTGCTCGGCGACCTCCGAGTCCTCGACGTAGCGGTTCACGACGGTGATTCGATCGGCGTTCGGGCTGGCGGCGACGGCATCGAGCGGAAGCGTCCATCCCTCCCAGGTCTCACCGACGATCACGAGACGGGACTTCTCCCGAACATCGGCCGGCAGAAGATCGAAGGCCGCGACGAGATCCTCGACACCCTTGTACGGACGGATGATGCCGAAGTAGAGGAAGACGAAGTCGCCGACCCGCTCGACCGGAGCGGAGTCGACCTCCTGGCCGCGATGGTGGTCGTAGGGTCCGTGAGGAGCAATGGCGACGCGGTCTCCAGGAAGGTCGTAGGTGCCGCGAAGCAGGGCGAGGTCGTACTCGGAGTGCACGAGGTGCCCATCGACATTACGAAGGAGGCGCTTCATCGCCATGACGACGTAGCGGGTCACTCCGGGAAGACGAGCTTCCCCCGTGTCTTGCACCTCATGCCATTCGATGACGACCTGGCCACCGTAGCTGCGCACGAGAGAGGCGAGACGGAGATAGGAGTGCAGCACTGCGCCGGTCCACCACTGGAGCACCAGAACATCGGGGCGGTTCTCGGTGATGAAGCGCCGCGCGTCGCGCATGCTCTTCCCCCAGAACCAGTCCACCCCGTCGTACACGGGGACTCCGGATGCGTAGCGAAGGTCGTTGACGGATTTTCCGACCCGGTTGCGTCCCGGGTAAAGCCGAGTCGGAACGAGCTGCCGCATGAGCAGCGCGCTCGTCGGTGTCGATTCCGCGAAGGCGTTCGCCAGTCTGCAGGTGTAGTAACTGATGCCCGAGGTGAAACGCCATCCCGCGCCGACGACCATCACGCGTGCACTGGTCGGGGCGGCCTGCGCCGAGCCACTCTCTTCCGGAGGTCGGGCATCCGCCGACCGGCGGGTCATGCCGCTTTCCTGACGCTTCCCATGGCAGCAGCCTCATCTTCGTCGATCGACTCATGGATCGGCTCGGACTGGGCATTCGTACCAAGCGCACGCTCGGCGAGGATGGTGCGAAGAACACGCAGGCCATCGCTGACCGCATTGAGATTGCTCGTGCCGTAGATGCGGCTGAGCTCGACGCTCGGAACCTCGACGATGCGGTGACCGCGGAGGAAGAA
Organism: Lacisediminihabitans sp.; assembly: GCA_025362355.1. Classification (GTDB taxonomy): domain Bacteria; phylum Actinomycetota; class Actinomycetes; order Actinomycetales; family Microbacteriaceae; genus Lacisediminihabitans. Next base: position 27,363 of record JANYGT010000168.1, read on the forward strand.
CCGGCAGTTGAGCAGGGTCTCGATCTCGAAGCCGTCACCCCAGATCATGACGTCGGGGTCAGGGGCGAGAGTGTGATCCGGAAGGTCGAGCGTTGGAACGACGCGCCGCCAGAAAGCGTTGTAGCCGTAGCAGAGGTCGGTGTACTTGCTGCGAAGCAGGATGTTCACGAGCAGGTTGAGTCCGCGATTGCCGAGCGACCTGATTCCGGTGATGTCTTCGCTACCGCCGCCGGGGGCGAAGCGTGAGCCCTTGGCGACATCGGCACCGTCGACGAGCGCCTGCACGAATGCGGGGATCTCTGCGGGGTCGGCCGAACCGTCCGCGTCGAACATGACGATGATGTCGCCGGTCGCCTCCGCGAAACCACAGGCGAGAGCGTTGCCCTTGCCCTTACGCGTCTGCTGAACCACATGGATGCCCGGCATTACACGAAGAGCGGTCTCGATGGTCCCATCGACGGAATGACCGTCCACCAGGATGACCTGGTGTACCGGCGGGAGCTCGGGAAGAATCACTTCGAGGTTCTTGGCTTCATTCCGTGCGGGAATGATGATGCTGACGGTGGGGGAATTCGGGTTCACGAAATGCCTTTTCGGGTAGGAGCGAACTCAGGGGAAGGGGGACTCAGGGTGGGTGCCCTGCATCGGGAAAACGGCCGTGTTCGTCTCGGACCGAGGGTAATCAGCGGCTTTCGACGTGGTCATCTTCGCTGATATTTTTAACTTAACCGGTATGACCTGAAACACAAGCTGGTCAGACCTGTCTACCCATTGCGTGTCGCGGTTTCGGATTTTCCTACGCGGCGTCAGCGCACCGGACTCCCGCCGAGAAAGGCTCGGGAATGTCGTGGGAATCTCGTGCGAATATCCTGTTCTCAGTCTGGACGCTCGCTGACCCGTATCCGCAACCAGCTTCGCGATAGGATTTCACAACAGCCCCTTGACCAGGACTTATATGAAAACGCTACACGGTTGCCCTTCTCGAGGGCTCACGGATCCCGATTCTGAAACGAGGATCCCGATCCCTTTTTCAGAAGAAGTTTCTCCGGCTGGCAGCTCCTGGATTTTCCTGATCGGCGGGATGTTTTGTTTTCTGTGAGTTGACTGACTATCGACGTCAATCAGATCCCGACTCGTGAGCTTTCCCCAGGTCATCCGTTGAGGGCGGCGGTCGGCGGTGTGCGCGCCGCTCGCAGCGCGGGGTAGAGCCCGGCAGCCCCGCCGATGAAGAGGGTGGCACCGATCCCGATCAGGATCGCCCCCGGGGGCACCGCCATCGGCCAGCCGTGTGCAAAAGCGAACGTCGCTGTGACCGCGGCGCCGAGGCCCACTCCGAGCACTCCGCCGAACGCCGACAGCAGCAGCGCTTCGGCAAGGAACTGGGAACGGATATGACCCCGGGTCGCCCCCAGCGCTCGCCGGAGCCCGATCTCGCGCCGCCGTTCGAGCACCGAGATGATCATGGTGTTGGCCACGCCGATCCCGCCGACGAGCAGGGCGACGGACCCGAGGCCGACGAGCAGCCCGGTGAACGCCTGGTCGGCGGCGTTCTTCGCCGCCAACGCATCCGATGGCCGGGAAACGCTCACCTCGTCCGGGGCCTCCGGGTTGATGGTGGGTGCCAGCAGCGTCCGAACGTGCTCCACCAGGTCGTCGCTCGATCGCTCGTAGACGATGGTCGGACTACCGGTGAAGCCGAATGCACCCTCGGCGATCGGGATGCCGATCAACGCCGACTCGTCGAGCTCGGGGGCGAGCGCCACCGGGTCGAGCACGCCGACCACCGTGAAGTACCGGCCGCCGAGCCAGACCTGGGTGCCCACGGACACGATGCCGAGGCGTTCGGCGGCTTTCGAGCCGAGCACGACGGCGGGATATCCGACGGTCGCCCCGTTCAGCCAGGTGCCGACTGCGATGGTGGCGCCCGTGACGGTGAGGAGATCACGATCAGCGGCCTTGACCGCGATGCCGCCCGTAGCGCCCGGATCGGTGAGGTTGCTGCGGTAGATGCTCACCGCGGTGAGGGTGCCTGTTCCGCTGATGCTCTCCACCCCTTTCACAAGCCCCACTTTGGCGATCGTGTCGGTGGGCAGCACCGTCTTCTGCCCCAGGAGGCCGTCGGCCGCTTTCGCCGTCAGCAGGTTCGTTCCGAGTGTCGCCAGTTGTTCGTCGAGCCTCGCCTGGCTCGAGGCCGAGACGCCTACGACGGCGATCATCGCCGCGATTCCGATGGCGATTCCGAGCGCGGACAGGATGGCACGGGCGGGGCGCGTTCGCAGCCCGTTGCTCCCCAGCCGGGTCAGATCCCGTCCGAGCAGTCTCGATCGCAGATCGCGCCGTGCCACTGCAGTGCTCATGCTCCCACCGCCGAGTCCGACATGACAACGCCGTCACGGATGCTGATCTGCCGCGGTAGTCGGCGGGCGATCTCGGCGTCATGGGTGATCACGACGACAGTGGTCCCCTGCCTGTTCAGGTCGTGCAGCAATTCGACGATGGTGGCCCCCGAGGCGGAGTCGAGGTTGCCGGTCGGCTCGTCCGCGAGGAGAAGCGGAGGGTCGCCGACGACGGCACGAGCGATCGCGACGCGCTGCCGTTCACCCCCGGAGAGCTGGCTCGGTTTGTGGGCGTGGCGGTGGCCGAGACCGACGCGCTCCAAAGCCGCACGGGCCCGCTCGCGCCGCTCGCCCCTCGCCACTCCCTGGTAAAGCAATCCGTCGGCGACGTTGTCAAGGGCCGTCACCCCGTCGGCCAGATGGAACTGCTGGAAGACGAAGCCGATGCGATACGCCCGCAGTGCCGACAGCGCGGCGTCGGAGAGTTCGTCCACATCGAGGCCGTCGATGAGCGCTGTCCCGGCCGTTGGCCGGTCGAGTGTTCCGATGAGGTTCAGCAAGGTCGATTTGCCCGAGCCGCTCGGACCGACGATCGCGACGAGTTCGCCGGTCTCGACCGTGAGGCTGACACCGGCAAGGGCGAGAACCGGAGGGTGGCCATAGCTGCGCTGCACATCCTGGAGCACGATGATGTCGCTCATAGCGATGGCACCACGACATCCTGTTTCTCGGACAGTCCTGCTCCGGAGATCTCCACGCGCCCGCCGGCGAACAGGCCGGTCTTCACCCTCACGCGTTTCGTGGTGCCGTCGGCCCTCATGATCTCGACACCGAACGTGCTGCTGGAGAGAGCGAGCAGCGCTTCGACGGGAACGGACAGCACATTCTTCCGCGTCTCGGAAGGGAGATCGACCACGACGCTCGCCTGCTGGAGGGCTCCCGCGGCTGCCGGGTCATCCAGTGTGACGACGACCGGGACCACGATCGGCTTCTGGCCGTCGGCGCTGTCCACCTCGGTCGGCACTCCGACCGACGCGATCGTGCCCGCCGTCGTCACTCCCCCTGGCAGCTCGATCGACACCGTGCCCCCCACTTTCGCGAGCGCCTGGTCGGAGAGCCGCAGGGTGACCCTTACCTGCTTGTCGAGCCCGGTGATCGACAGTACGGGACTCCCCGGACCGGTGGTCGAGCCGATCATCGCCTTCACCGCAGAGATCCGCGCATCCGTCGGCTGGAATACGATTCGGCCGGAGTCGATCGTTCCGGTCACGGCCTGCCCCGTTTCCCGCTGCCATGCCCTGATCGCGGTCGAGGTGGCACGGCTGAACTTCTCGTCGGGGCTACCGCTGAAGTACCCGAGCCCCAGGAGGGTGTCCTCGAGTTGCTTCACGTCTGGCCCGGCACCCATGCCGTATCCGAACGAGCGCCACACGGGAAGCACTCCGTGAAACAGGTAGACGGGCACATTGTCGACGGCGTAGAGCTGGTGCCCGACCCCGATCTGCGCGCCGGGGGTCGGCAGCCCGGTGATCACCCCACCGAGCCCCGAGGTCAGGTCGCGCGAGCCCGCAAACTCCAGGGTTCCCGATGCCTTGGTCGAGCCGGACAGTGTGCCGAGTTCGATGGGTGCCGTTGCGGCGTTCACGTGTTTCTGTGAGGGCACGGTGGTGGTCGAGCCGAGCGCGTAGGCACCGGCCACGCCACCGCCCGTCACGAGTAGGGCGGCGATCATCGCACCGATGATCCAGCGGCGAAGCGAATACGCCCCGCCGCGCATCCGAACTGTTCGATTCTCCTTCATGATCAGCGGCTAAGAGGCGCGGCGGACTGGAGCACGCCGCACTTGTCCTGGAGCTCCTGCGAGGCAGTGTCCGGAACCTTGATGTTCTCGCCGGGTTTCGGGTCCGCGACGTCGATGCCGTTGTCGCGAAGGCACTTGGCCGCGGCCAGCATGGATTTCCGCATCTCGGCCTTCTGGGCATCCTTCTCCGCCTGGCTCACCGGGGGGAGCGGGCCGAGCTCGGCCTGGCACTTCTTCGCCGCCGCCATCACGGCATCCTGGTTCGACGAATCGACGGAGAGACCCTTGGTGCCGCCCGCCCCGGGGTCCGGCACGTCGACGCCCTCGGCTCGCATGCATCCGGCGAAGGCCACCCGCCAGTCCGAGGCCGACGTCGCCCCCGGAGAGGGTTTGCCGGCGCCGGGATCCGAGCCTGCGGGTACCGGCGTGCAGGCGGTGAATGCGAACAACAGCGCCGGAACGACCAGCAGAACGGAAAGCTTTCGTCTGATGGT
>JANYGT010000202.1 GCA_025362355.1 Lacisediminihabitans sp.
CATGAGCCTCGACTTCACCGCGATCGACTTCGAAACCGCCAACTCCTCGAGTGCGTCGGCGTGTTCCGTCGGGCTCGTGAAAGTACGCGACGGCATGGTGGTCGACACCGCGAAATGGTTCATCAAGCCGCCACTCGGCCACGACTTCTTCAATGAGTGGAACACGCGCATCCACGGGATCATGGCCCCGGATGTCGTCGACGCACTGCTCTGGAGCGAGCAGCTCCCCGACCTGGTCGCGTTCGCCGGGCGTGATCACCTCGTCGCCCACAACGCCTCGTTCGACATGGGGGTCATCACGGCGGCGTGCGTCGCGAGCTTCGTCGAGGTGCCGGCGTTCAGCTACCTCTGCAGCCTCCAGGTCGCGCGCAAGACCTATAACCTCGATTCCTATCGGCTGCCGGTCGCGGCGATGGCCGCCGGGTTCGAAGACTTCGCCCACCATGATGCGCTCGCCGACTCGGAGGCCTGTGCCGCGATCATCGTGCACGCCGCCCGTCGTCACGATGCCGAAACGATCGAACAGCTTGCCGAGGCCGCCGGAGTGCGACTCGGCTACATCGGGGCGAGGCGAAGCGATGCTGTCGAGAGCGGCGCGTCGAAGTAGGTCGAGGGTAGGGTCTCGACAGGCCCGACCACCGAAGCAGACCCGACCACCGAAGCAGACCCGAGCACCGAAGCAGACCCGACCACCGAAGCAGGCCCGACCACCGAGGGCGGAAGTATCCGCGTGAGTTTTGCCACCCTCGCGCTCGTCGCCGCAGTCGGCCTTCTCGGACCACTGCTCGCCTCCCGCCCCGGCTGGAACATCCCGGTCGTCATCGGAGAACTCCTCGGCGGCCTGCTCATCGGCATCTCCGGGGTGAGGCTCGTGGATGCCTCGGAGCCGACGTTCACGCTTCTCGCGAGCATCGGCTTCGGGCTCTCGATGTTCGTCGTCGGGTCACGGGTGCCTGTGCGCGATCCGGCGGTGCGGGCGTCGCTCGCCCGCAGCGCCCTCGGCGCGGCACTGGTCGGCGTCGCGGCCGCGATTCTCGCCACGCTGCTGTCGGCGGTCTTCGGCACCGGTCACGCGGTGCTCTACGGGGTGCTCATCGCCTCGTCATCCGCGGCACTCGTGCTTCCGATCGTCGCGTCGTTGAAGATGTCCGGGCCGTCGGTGTTGCAGCTCACGGCCCAGGTGGCGATCGCCGACGTCGTCTGTATCGTGGCGCTTCCGCTCGCCATCGACCCGGCGAATGCGCTGCCGGCCGGCATCGGAGTGCTGGCGATCGCCGGGTCGGCCGTAGTGCTCTACTTCCTGCTGCGGGAGCTCGACAAGCGCGGACTACGACGGCGGCTCCACCAATATTCGGAGCGCCGCCGGTTCGCGCTCGAGCTCCGAACCAACCTGCTGCTGCTCTTCACCCTCGCCGCTGTCGCCGGGTTCACGCACGTCTCGATCATGCTCGCCGGCTTCGCCCTCGGACTCGTCGTCGGCGCCATCGGTGAACCCCGGCGCCTCGCCCGCCAGCTGTTCGGCATCACGGAAGGCTTCTTCGGCCCGGTGTTCTTCGTCTGGCTCGGGGCATCCATCAATCTGGCACATCTCGCGGCCAACCCGTCGATGATCCTGCTCGGGGTCTGCCTCGGGCTCGCCGCCGTCGTCGCCCACCTCGCCGCCCGCGCAGCCGGCCTCCCGCTGCTGCTCTCGGTGATGTCGGCCGGGCAACTCGGTGTTCCCGTCGCCGCCGCGGCGCTCGGGGTGCAGTTGCACCTGCTCGCTCCGGGAGAGGATGCCGCCCTGCTGCTCGGCGCGCTCGTCACGATCGCCGCGACCACCGTCGCCACGAGCCTGCGAGCGCGGGCGACCCCGCCTGGCGGTGCGGTCAGTTCTGCGGAAACCCCAGGTTCACACCCGCATGCGAAGGATCGAGCCACCGACGGGTGACCGCCTTCTGCCGCGTGAAGAAGTGGAAGCCGTCGGCCCCGTAAGCCTTCGTGTCGCCGAACAGCGAGTCTTTCCAGCCGCCGAACGAGTAGTACGCCACCGGCACCGGGATCGGAACGTTGATGCCGACCATACCGACCTGCACCTCGCGCTGGAAGCGGCGAGCGGCTCCGCCGTCGTTGGTGAAGATCGCCGTTCCGTTGCCGTAGCGCGAGGCGTTGATGAGGGCGAGTCCCTCCTCGTAGGTCTGCACCCGCACGATGGAGAGCACCGGTCCGAAGATCTCGTCGGTGTATACCCGAGAGTCGGTCGGCACGTTGTCGATGAGCGTCGGGCCGAGCCAGAATCCGTCGGATTCGCCGTCTACCTCGATATCGCGACCGTCGACGACGACCGTCGCACCGTCTTCGGTCGCGATGTCGATGTAGCTCGAGACCTTGTCGCGGTGCTCCTTCGTGATCAGCGGGCCCATGTCGCAGCCGCGGAGACCGTCGCCGACGGTGAGGCCGCTCATCCTGCTGCGGATCTTCTCGATGAGCTCGTCGGTCACCGGCTCGACGGCGACCAGCACGCTGATGGCCATGCAGCGCTCGCCGGCCGAACCGAAACCGGCGTTGACGGCGGAGTCCGCAACCAGGTCGAGGTCGGCGTCCGGAAGCACGAGCATGTGGTTCTTCGCCCCGCCGAGCGCCTGCACGCGTTTGCCGGCCTTCGTGCCGTTCTCGTAGATGTATTTCGCGATGGGGGTCGAGCCGACGAAGGAGATGGAGGCGACGTCCGGGTGGTCGAGCAGAGCATCCACCGACTCCTTGTCGCCGTTCACGACGTTGAGCACTCCGTCGGGGAGTCCGGCCTCGGTGAAGAGTTCGGCCATCCAGATGGATGCCGACGGGTCTTTCTCCGAGGGCTTCAGCACGACCGTGTTGCCGGCCGCGATCGCGATCGGAAAGTACCAGAGCGGCACCATCGCCGGGAAGTTGAACGGGCTGATGATGCCGACGACACCGAGGGGCTCATTGGTCGAATAGACGTCGACGCCGCTCGAGACGTTCTCGCTGTACTCGCCCTTGATCAGGTGCGGGAATCCGGTCGCCCATTCGACGACCTCGAGCCCGCGGGCGATCTCGCCGAGCGCGTCGGCGGTGACCTTGCCGTGCTCGGCCGTGAGGATGTCGGCGAGTTGCTGCTTGCGGGCGTTCAGAAGCTCGCGATAGCTGAACAGGATCTGCTGCCGTTTGGCCAGCGAGGTCTCGGCCCAGCCCGGGAAAGCCGCTTTCGCCGACGCGACGGCTGCGGCGACATCCGCCGTCGAAGCGAGGCGTACCTCGCGTGCGACGG
>JANYGT010000232.1 GCA_025362355.1 Lacisediminihabitans sp.
GAAGTGGGGTGCCCCCACCATCACGAATGACGGTGTCTCCATCGCCAAGGAGATCGAACTCGACGACCCGTACGAGAAGATCGGCGCCGAGCTCGTCAAAGAGGTAGCCAAGAAGACGGATGACGTCGCCGGCGACGGAACGACCACCTCGGTCGTGCTCGCCCAGGCACTCGTTCGCGAGGGACTGCGCAACGTCGCAGCCGGCGCCGACCCGATCAGCCTGAAGCGCGGCATCGAGAAGGCCGTCGCCGCCGTCATCGAGGCGCTCGTCGCCTCCGCCAAGGAGATCGAAACGAAGGAAGAGATCGCGGCTACGGCATCCATCTCCGCCGGCGACGCCGAGATCGGCGCTCTCATCGCAGAGGCCATCGACAAGGTCGGCAAGGAGGGCGTCGTCACCGTCGAGGAGTCGAACACCTTCGGCACCGAGCTCGAGCTCACCGAGGGAATGCGGTTCGACAAGGGCTACCTGTCGCAGTACTTCGTCACCGACCCCGAGCGCCAGGAAGCGGTCTTCGAAGACCCCTACATCCTCATCGTCAACTCGAAGGTCTCGAACATCAAAGACCTGCTGCCGATCGTCGACAAGGTCATCCAGTCGGGCAAGCAGCTGCTGATCATCGCCGAGGACGTGGATGGCGAGGCTCTCGCAACACTCGTCGTCAACAAGATCCGCGGCATCTTCAAGTCGATCGCTGTCAAGGCTCCCGGCTTCGGTGACCGTCGCAAGGCCCAGCTGCAGGACATCGCCATCCTCACCGGTGGACAGGTCATCTCTGAGGAGGTCGGTCTCAAGCTCGAGAACGCCACCCTCGACCTGCTCGGCTCCGCGCGTAAGGTCATCGTCACCAAAGACGAGACGACCATCGTCGAGGGTGCGGGCGATGCCGACCAGATCGCCGGCCGCGTCAAGCAGATCCGTGCCGAGATCGAGAACACCGATTCCGACTACGACCGCGAGAAGCTGCAGGAGCGCCTGGCCAAGCTGGCCGGCGGCGTTGCAGTCATCAAGGCCGGAGCCGCGACCGAGGTCGAGCTCAAGGAGCGCAAGCACCGCATCGAAGACGCAGTGCGCAACGCAAAGGCAGCCGTCGAAGAGGGCATCGTCGCCGGTGGTGGCGTCGCCCTCATCCAGGCCGGCGAGACCGCTTTCGCCAGCGACGCCGTCAAGAACCTCGTCGGTGACGAGGCGACTGGCGCGAACATCGTGCGCGTCGCGATCGACGCCCCGCTCAAGCAGATCGCGCTGAACGCCGGTCTCGAGCCCGGAGTCGTCGTCGACAAGGTGCGTCACCTGCCCACCGGACACGGCCTCAACGCCGCGACCGGCGAGTACGTCGACATGCTGGCTGCCGGAATCAACGACCCGGTGAAGGTGACCCGCTCAGCGCTGCTGAACGCGGCATCCATCGCCGGACTGTTCCTCACGACCGAAGCCGTCGTCGCCGACAAGCCCGAGAAGGCTTCGGCTCCGATGGGTGACCCGAGTGGCGGCATGGACTTTTAAGACGAAGTCTTAAAATCCACGCCGGCGTGAGAAAAACGGTGTCATCGCCGAGACTCTTCGCCGACAATCGGTAAGCAGTACCCAGTATTGCCAGTAAAAGGGCGGTCCCTCACGGGGCCGCCCTTTTCGCGTCCGCGGCGCCGGCGGTGCCGGGGCATTGGGGTATCGAGCAACCGGCGCATCCGGCAACCGGGCTGTCCTGCAACCGGGGTCATCCAACAATGAGACCTTGCATTGACGTTGGGGCCGCTCCAGCCGCCCCAACGTCACCGCACGGCCACAACGAACGCTTACTCGGCGATGCTCCGCCGTCAGCGCAGGAACAGGCGCGCGTTACTCGCCTCGATCTCCGCGTACTGCTGGGCGGCGATCCCGAGTGCGTGGTTGATGCCGGTCAGGCTCTCCTCCACTCGTTGCTGCACGGCTCGCCAGTCGCTGACGACGGATTGGAAGGCGGTCGCGGCCTGCCCGGTCCACGACCCCTGCAGCGACGTCAGTTGGCCGTGCAGCCCGCTCACCTCCGCCTGGATTCGCGCAACCGATGCGCGCGCGCTCGATGTCGCGGCGGTGACCGCTTCGCTGTCTACCTGATACCGGGTCATTCTTCCTCCAGAGTCCAGCCCGAGCAGTCGCCCGGGTCGAGGAAAACGGTAGGGGAAGCGCCGACTATGGTGCGCTGGTCAGGCCTTTGTGGGGACGGGAGGCTGTGTGTAGCCGTCGGGGAGGAGGGGAAGGATGACGCGGAACGTGGCACCCCCACCGGGCGTCTCGAGCACCGAGACTTCTCCCCTGTGCGAGGCGACGATGCCCGAGACGATCGCGAGCCCGAGCCCGCTGCCGCCCGTCTCGCGGGTGCGAGACGTGTCGGCCCGCCAGAATCGCTCGAAGATCTTCTCGCGGATCTGCGGCGGGATCCCGTCGCCGTGATCGATCACGTCGAGCATCGCCACATGGCGTTGAGGATCGACCTGGACAGCGAGCTCGATGGGGGAGTCATCCGGTGTGAAGCGCATCGCGTTCCCCATCAGGTTCGTGATGACCTGCCGGATCTTGTTCTCCTCCGCCAGCACGATCGCATGGTGGGCGACAGGGTCGATCGGCTCGATCCGTTCGGCGACGATATTCGCTTCGGACCGTCCCGGACGACGACGCAGGCGCGCGATCGTGGCGCCGGCGAAGGCGATCGGGCCGGTGAGCGTCGAGGCGCCGAGCGGGGCGACCGCCAGGTCTGGATCGGCATCCGGCACGTCGAAGAGACCTTCCTCCGGCAGCGGAGCGGGTTCGATGACGACGACGGAGACGGTGCGGCGAGGTGCCGACGCCATGGCATCGAGTGCGGCGTCGTTAGCGATCGGAATGAGGTCGACCGGCGCGAGCACAAGTGGCTTCGCCTCGTCGATTCGCGCGAGAGCGAGGAGATCCTCCACCAGCTCCCCCATGCGGATCGCCTCCTTCTCGATACGCCCCATGGCCTGCGCCACCTCTTCCGGGGTCTGCAGGGCACCCATCCGATAGAGCTCCGCATAGCCGCGCACCGAGACGAGGGGCGTGCGGAGTTCGTGGCTTGCATCGCCGACGAACCGGCGCATCTGGGTGATGGTGCGCGCCCGGTCGGCGAAGGCGCGATCGATGCGCCCGAGCATCGTGTTGAGAGAACTGTTGAGCCGGCCGACCTCGGTGTTGGGGGTCGCGCCCGGAAGTCGTTGGCTGAAGTCGCCGTCGGCGATGGCAGCCGCCGTCGCCTCCACCTCGCGGAGTGGAGCGAAGGTGGATGTCACCAGCAGCCTCGTGAGGGCCGCGCCGAGCACGACTATCGACAGTCCGAATCCGAGGAAGATCCCGATGAATCGGGCGATGGTCTGGTTGGTCTCGTCGAGATTGATCCCGACCACGACGGTGAGGAGCTTGCCGGTCGGGATGATCTGGGCCGGCGCCGCAATCATCCGCCACTCGCTCGTGCGGTCCGTGTCAGACGCGGTGAATGCCGCGCCCTCCATGTTCTTGACGGTCGTGAGCGTCCAGTGACCGAGATTCGGCTGCGGCCCCGAGCCGGTGTGATTGCTGCAGACGAAGTCCCCGTCGGCATTGATCACCGCGAGGTAGTACCCGTCGAAGCCGGGGTTCTTGCCGCAGGTCGTTCCGCTGGTCGGCACGTTCCCGATGGTCGCCATCTCGGTTTTGATCTTCTGGTCGACCTCGTCTTGCAGGTAGTTGCGCAGTACGGTCATCGTGCCGAATCCCGCGACCACGAGACCGAGGGTCACCAGAAGCACCGTGACGCCGGTGATTCGGGTGCGGAGCGAAACGGTGCTCCACCAGCTGGTGACGTGATCCTCCATGAGAAGGCTAGGTTACGGTCTCAAGCTGGTCGAAAGCTGCCGGGGAGGGTCAGACTCGTGCTGCCTTCAGCATGTAGCCGAAACCGCGCTTTGTCTGGATCACCGGCTCTTGCGAGAAGAGGTCGAGCTTGCGGCGGAGGTAGGAGATGTAACTCTCCACGATTCCGGCGTCGCCGTTGAAGTCGTACTCCCAGACATGGTCGAGGATCTGGGCCTTCGACAGCACACGGTTGGGGTTGAGCATGAGATAGCGCAGCAGCTTGAACTCTGTGGGGCTCAGCTCGATCTGCTCGGAGCCGATCGTGACCTCGTGAGTGTCCTGGTCCATGGTGAGTTCGCCGGCGCGGATGATCGCGTCTTCCTCGTCTTGCATGGTGCGGCGAAGGATCGCCTTGATGCGGGCGACGATCTCGTCGAGGCTGAAGGGCTTCGTCACGTAGTCGTCGCCGCCTACGGTGAGTCCCGTTATCTTGTCTTCGGTGTCGTCTTTCGCCGTGAGGAAGAGGATCGGGGAGGTATAACCGCTCGACCGCAGCCGCTTCGTCACCCCGAATCCGTTCATGTCGGGGAGCATGACGTCGAGGATGATGAGATCCGGCTCCTCCTCGAGAACGGCCGAGATCGCCTGGGCTCCGTTGCCGACCGCACGCACGGCGAAGCCTGCGAAGCGGAGACTGGTGGTCAGGAGGTCACGGATGTTGGGCTCGTCGTCGACGATAAGAATTTTCGGGCCATCGCTCATGTCCCCAGTATCTGCGCGTTAGCTGGGTGTCTGCTGTGGCTTCGGTGCGCAGCTTCCGTGGGGTATAAAAAGTGAACAGGAGGACGGATGAACAGCGAACGACTGATCGGCGGCCGGCGGTTCGATTTCTCGACCGGCGTCGCCGTCATGGCGATCATCAATCGCACCCCCGACTCGTTCTACGACACGGGTGCGACCTTCGCCCTCGACCGCGCGGTGGCCGCGTCGCTCGCCGCTGCCGAGGCCGGCGCGGACTTCCTCGACATCGGCGGGGTTCCGTTCGGGCGCGGGCCGGTCGTCACTCTCGAGGAGGAACTCGACAGGGTTGTTCCCGTCGTCGAGGCCATTCACGCGGCATCCGATATCGTCATCTCGGTCGACACATTCAACGCCGAGGTCGCGCGTCAGAGCATCGCCGCAGGGGCCGGGCTCATCAACGACACGAGTGGGCTCTTCGATCCCGACATGGCGGCGGTCGTCGCCGGTACAGCGGCGAGTCTCGTGCTCACCCACAGTCTTGCTCCGCCCCGCTCGGAGCCGCCGAGGCCGGAATACGCCGATGTGACGGCTGACGTCATCGAGTTCCTGCGCGAAAGACTCGCCATGGCCGATGCCGCCGGAATCCCGCCGGAGCGACTGATCGTAGACCCCGGCCACGACCTGAACAAGAACACCTTCCACTCGCTCGAGCTCACGCGGAGGCTCGACGAGATCGTCGACCTCGGGTTTCCGACGCTCGTCGCCGTCTCGAATAAGGATTTCATCGGCGAGACCCTGGATCGCGAGAAGGGCGAACGACTCGAGGGAACGATCGCCGCCGCGGTCTACTGCATCGTGAAGGGCGCGCGGATCATCCGCATGCATGACGTCCCTGCTGCGATCGCCGCCGCGAGGATGACCGAAGCGATCATGGGCTTTCGCGAACCCGCCTACACGCGTCACAATCGCGGATGACGATGGCCACGATCGACAGGGTGTGGCCGAGCTCGGCCGGCGACGTTATAGACGACGACCTGGTCACCCGCCCCGACGGGCCGTGGCTCCGCGTCAACTTCGTCGCAAGTGTCGATGGTGGTGCGACCGCCGACGGGCTCTCGGGCGCACTCTCCGGTGACGCCGACAAGCGGGTTTTCGAATTGCTGCGGCGCACGACGGACGCCGTGCTCGTCGGGGCGGGCACAGTGCGGTCGGAAGGCTACGGGGCGATGCGGGTCAGCGACGCATCCGTCGCGTGGCGTCTCGCGCGCGGGCTGAGCGAGCATCCGGTCTTCGTGATCGTGTCGGGATCGCTCGACCTCGACCCCGCATCCGAGATCTTCACGAAGGCTCCCGTCCTTCCGGTCGTCGTCACCACCGGGAAGTCGAGCGAGGCCTCACGGGCTCGATTCGATGGGTTGGCACGCGTGATCGTGGCCGGCGAGGAGCATGTGGACGTCGCGGCGATGCTGGTAGCCCTCCGTGAACTCGGGCTCGACAGCATCCTGAACGAGGGCGGTCCGTCGCTGTTCGGATCGCTGCTGTCGGCCGGAGCGGTCGACGAGCTGCGTCTGACCGTCAGCCCGGTACTCGTCGCCGGGGATGCGACGCGCATCTCGGGCGGCCCGCTGCAGCATCCGGTGGACGCCACACTCGCCGAGATACTCGTATCGGGCGACGTGATGATGCTGCGGTACCTGTTCTAGCTGTGGTGCGTCAGGCCGCCACGAGCGAGTCGCTGTCGAGGATCGTGTAGCTGTAGCCCTGCTCGGCGAGGAAGCGCTGTCGGTTCTGCGCGAAGTCCTGGTCGACGGTGTCGCGCGCGACGAGCGTGTAGAAGTTCGCGGGCAGACCCGACTCCTTCGGCCTGAGCAGGCGTCCGAGGCGCTGGGCCTCCTCCTGGCGGGACCCGAACGATCCGGACACTTGGATGGCGACCGTCGCCTCCGGGAGGTCGACCGAGAAGTTCGCGACCTTCGAGACGACCAGCACAGTGATGGACCCCTCGCGGAACGCCTGATAGAGCCGTTCGCGTTCGTCGATCGGGGTCGATCCGGTGAGCTTCGGGGCATCCAGGGCTTCGGCGAGCATGTCGATCTGGTCGAGGTACTGCCCGATCACGAGGATGCGCTCGCCCTCGTGCTTCCTCACGAGCGCGCGCACGACATCGAGCTTCGCCGGTGCGGTCGCCGCGAGACGGTATCGTTCGTCGTCAGCGGATGCCGCGTACTCGAGCCGCTCCTGCTGCGGCAGGTCGATCCGCACCTCGAAACACGACGCCGGCGAGATGAACCCCTGGGCCTCGATCTCCTTCCAGGGCGCGTCGAACCGCTTCGGTCCGATCAGGCTGAAGACGTCGCCCTCACGGCCATCCTCACGAACGAGGGTGGCGGTGAGGCCGAGACGACGACGCGCCTGGAGCTCGGCCGTCAGCTTGAAGACCGGGGCGGGAAGCAGGTGCACCTCGTCGTAGATGACGAGGCCCCAGTCGAGAGCGTTGAGGAGGGCGAGGTGGGCGTATTCGCCTTTCCGTTTCGCGGTCAGAATTTGATAGGTCGCGATGGTGACCGGCTTGACCTCCTTGGCCGAGCCGGAATATTCGCCGATCTCGTCCTCGGTGAGTGAGGTGCGCTTCAGCAGCTCCGCGCGCCACTGGCGGGCCGAGACGGTGTTCGTCACGAGGATCAGCGTCGTGGTCTCCACACGGGCCATCGCGCCGGCGCCGACGAGCGTCTTGCCGGCGCCACAGGGGAGTACGACGACGCCTGATCCACCATCGTAGAAGCTCGAAATGGCCTGGTTCTGGTACTCCCGCAGGTTCCACTCGGTGGTGTCGAGGGAGATCGGATGCGGCGTTCCCGGCGTGTATCCCGCGAGGTCTTCGGCCGGCCACCCGAGCTTGACGAGCTCCTGCTTGACCTGGCCTCGAGCCCAGGCCTGGATCTCATAGCGATCGGGGAGCCGACCCTGTCCGCGGAGGTCTTCCGGCACGAACAGCAGCGGGGCGATGCGCTTCGCACGCACGATCTCGCTGAGCACCGCGGCATCCGTCGACCGCAGTATGAGGGTGCCGTCTGCATCGCGTTCGATGACGAGGCGGCCGTAGCGTCCGACCGTCTCGGCGATGTCGACGCTGACGCTCTGCGGGATCGGGAACTTCGAATACTTCTCCAGCGTCGCGAGCATGTTGTCGGCGGTGTGACCGGCGGCGCGGGCGTTCCAGAGGCCGAGCCGGGTGATGCGATAGGTGTGGATGTGCTCAGGGGCCCGCTCGAGTTCGGCGAACACCGCAAGGTCGTGCCGGGCATCCTCGGCCTGCGGATGGGCGACCTCGAGAAGCACCGTGCGGTCGCTCTGCACGATCAGGGGGCCGCCGACAGGCAATTCGGGCATCCTTCAAGCCTAAGTCATGGCGCGGGCGTCGGCGTCGGGGTGGGCCATGGCATGCCCCAGTAGCCCGCGCCCGCTGCCCGATCCCGCGGCCGGCCGCGATAGTCCTCAGGGCGTCGGCGCCGGGCTCGGAGGGGCGGTCGTCGGCGAAGGTGACGGCGTCGTGACCGGAGCAGAGGTGGACTGGGCCGTAGGCGTGCCTCCCGCGGTGACGACCGGCGCCGCAAGCAGTGGCCGAACGGTGACGAAGGGGAAGAGCACCGCGTCGGGGATCACGCCGGCGCTAAGTCGATCCGTGCTGGATTCGACTGCGGACTGCGAGATGCGCGCCAGCGGAAACACATTCCAGCCCGAACCTCCCACGGTCTTAGCGCTCGGTACGAGGTAGGAGTCGCCTCCGGCATAGAGGAAAGGTGAGGTCGAATCTGTGCGGACCGAGAGGGCTTTGCCGTCCTGGTCGAAGAGCTGCACGCCTTTCACGGGATTTCCGTCGGAGTCGTAGGCGAAGATGTTCGTGACCTGCCGCCCGTCGCGCGAGAGCCCGGCCGGCGCCGAGTCTGTCTGGTACGTCTGGAAGTAGTTGTAAGTCGTGACGTACGACATTCCTGCGATGAGAGCAAAAGGTAAGACCAGAACCGCCAGCACGTTCGCGAGGGTGCGCACGACGCGGAACCAGAGCCGCGGCATCCAGAGTCCTCGTCCCCACTGGACGCTGATCACCAAGAGAGTCGCGACGGTGAAGAAGTTGAAGGCGCCCACGTTCCAACCTCGGCCCGCGAGTTGGCTGATGAGGAACGCTCCGAGCAGGGCGCGGGCGACCCACCAGACCGGACGGATGCTCGCCAGGAAGTCGAGCACGGATGCCCCCAGTTTCGAGGACCGAACTGAGCCGACAAAACCTCGCCAGATACGGGTCGACTGCGACGAAATGCTTTCGGAGATACTCGGTCGACTGCTCACACGTTCGGGAAGCCCCGCTGCCGATCGCAATTCACTCGCGTAGTCGGCGGGATCGCCGAGGGTGAACCCCTCTGAATCACCGGCCTGCTCGCTGAGATCGGCTTCGAGACCGTCGGTGAGTTCGTCCACCTCATCAGCACCGAGGTCAGCGAGCTCGAGTCGCACCGCCTCTGCAAATTCGCGCACCTGCAGGTCTAGGTCGATGGTTGCGGTCATTTCTTCTCTCCGATCGTGCGGACGCCGGCACGCCGGGCGGGTGAGGGATCGAGCAGCTCCGTCATCGTGTCGGCGAAGCGGCGCCAGGTGGCACGCTGCTCGTCGAGCTGCGTGCGGCCCTCCCCGGTGATGCTGTAGTACTTGCGGTGCGGCCCGTCATCCGACGGGACGACGTAAGTCGAGAGAGCTCCCGAGGCGTACAGCCTTCGCAGCGTTCCATATACCGAGGCATCGCCGACCTCATCGATTCCCGCCGCGCGCAGGCGGCGCACGACGTCGTAGCCGTAGCCGTCGTCATCCCGGATCGTCGCGAGCACTGCGACGTCCAGCACACCCTTCAACAGTTGAGTCGTCTCCATGTGGTCTCCTCACCAACGGATGCCACGCTACCGCGTGATGCGCAGTACTACGCAGCACGACACACCGGGGCAATCGTGAACGTCTCGCCGGCGCACAACTCATGCAGTTCTGAAACTCGGCCACTGTGCGACCTCGGAAACATCGGGATGTTCGAAGCCGCCCTCGCAAACTGCAGGAGTTATTGACCGCGGGGGCGGCGAGGCGACCGGGGCGGGACCGCGGGGGCGGCCCGGCGACTGACGGCGGGACCGCGGGGCAGCGGGCCGGCGGAGCGCCGGGAGTCCGGAGCGGGAAAACAGCACAGGCCGCGAGTTCGGGCTCGCGGCCTGTGCTTGCGCGCCTGAGAGGCGAGGCGCGGGCGCCTGAGCGGTCAGGCGCGGGCGCCCGACGGGTCAGACGTGGTGCTCATGGAGACTAGTCGCCCTTGATGGCGTCCTTCACGTCTTCACCGGCCTGCTTGACCGAGCTCTTGGCCTGGTCGGCGCGACCCTCGGCGACGAGCTCGTCGTTGTTGGTGATCTTTCCGACGGCTTCCTTGCCCTTTCCGAGCAACTTCTCCGCGGCGTTCTTGGCGTCGTTATCTGCAGCCATGATCGTTCTCCCTTTCTCTCTTCCCCCGCCTGTGGGCGGAGGATCTCCGTGCGCGAAAGTACGCGCGTCCCGATCGGTCCGTGAGTGGCCGACCGGAAAACAGTCAGGAAACGCGCGGTGCCTGCGCGGCCTGGTCGTCGTCGTCTCCGGGGATGTGCACGTCGGTGACGGTCACGTTGATCTCGGCGACATCCATTCCGACGAGCTGCTCGATGGCGTCGGCGATCGCCGTGCGAACGGCGCTGGCCACGGCGGTGAGCGGCATCGGGTACTCGACGACGATGGTCACATCGACGGCGACCTGGGTCTCTCCGACCTCGACTTTGACGCCCTGGCTGAGGTCGGTGTTTCCGATGGCGTCTCGCACGAGTCCGATGGCGCGAGCTGCTCCGCCTCCGAGGGCGAACACACCGGGCACTTCACGGGCGGCGATTCCGGCGATCTTCGCGACGACCGGGTCGACGATGACGGTGGTTCCGGATGACACCGCGAGGGGTGCGTTCGAGGAAACGGTGGTTCCTGCGGTCGTCGTCGTGATCTTTTCGGCCATGATGTCGTTCCTTCCAGCAGGCGTTCGTGGCGCCTGACGTATCGTTGGTGCTGCGTTTCGTTTGTTACCGGTTAGACGCGGACAGCGCCGCAATCGTCACGGTCGCCACGCAATTTTTTTCGACGCTGATTCCGGAGGGGATGATGGGAGCTCTCGAGTCCGCCTCCGACGCGATCCTCGCCGCGAGGTCGGCCGATGGCGACACCCTCGCCTTCGCGATCCTGGTGCGCCGGCACGCTCCCTACCTCCGCGCGTTCGCCATCCGCCTCACCGGATCGAGCGCCGATGCGGATGACGCGGTGCAAGAGGCGCTAATCAGCGCCTGGGGTGCACTCCCAACCCTCGAGGACTTCTCGAAGGTGCGCGCCTGGCTGCTGAGCATCCTGTCCCGCAAGGCGACCGACCGCATCCGTCAACGAAAGCCATCGGCAGAGCTCGACGAAGAGCGCGCGGAAGATGTGGAGCTCGGCCCGGAGCAGCGCGCCATCGCGACATCCCGGCTCGACGCTCTCAGCGCGGTCCTCGAGCGGCTCCCCGAGGGGCAGAAACAGTGCTGGGTGCTGAAGGAGGTCGGCGGCTATTCCTATGAGGAGATCGCGACGGAGCTCGGGATGACACCCCAGACTGTGCGAGGAAAGCTTGCGCGAGCCCGCGCGACGGTGGTCAGGGAGATGGAGGAATGGCGATGAATTCCGACGGCGACACCGACGGCGACACCGACAGCGACATCGGCGGCTCCGGCTACTCGCTCGAACAGCTCGCGGACTACCTCTACCGCGGACGGACGCCTCCGATCCCCGAGATCGACGAGAACGCGGAATGCCAGGCGATGCTCGATTCACTTGAGCGCCTCGGCACCCTGTCGTCAGAGCTGGTGAGCAAGGACGCCCTCGACGCCCCCGGCGTCGACGAGACCTGGCTCGCCACGCTGCTCGCAACCATCGGTCGGGAGGTTCGAGCCGGTCGGGACATCCCGTACGCTGCGACGAATCCGAATACCCGGCTCACCATCACCGAGGGGGCGATCCGGGAGCTGGTGCGCGCGGCCGGGGACTCCGTCGACGGTGTTTTGGTCGGAACCTGCTCGATCGAGGGCGACCTCGATGGTGGGGGCGATGCAGGGGAGGGCGACGTCGCCGAGTCGACCATCACGGTCTCGCTCACCATCAGCGTCGTGCTCAGTGCGCCGGTGACGACGCTCGCCCAGGCGGTGCGGGAGCGAGTACATTCCGAACTGCTCAAGCACACCGAACTTCACGTGAGTGCCATCAATGTCACGGTTGTCGACGTGCACATGCTCACCACCGCGATCGAGGACGAGTCGTGAACGCAGATCTGAACCAGCTGGCACTCCGGCTCGACGCCGTCGTGCGTGTGGTGCCGGGGGTCAGCTCGCTGTTCTCCGCGGAGCCGGCGCTCGTCCGGTCAGCCCGCGCCATCACTGCGGCGCAGCCGGTCGGGCTCGTCAGCGTCGCGGCCGGGCCCGACGGCCTCTCGATCGTCGCGAGTGTGGGGGTTTCGGCCGAGGTTCAGGCTCCGACGACGGCGCTGACGGTCTCGGATGCCATCCGCGACGCTCTCGATCCGGCGGTCGCAGAGACGGCCGCCATCCACGTGCGCGTCAGCCGAATCGCCGACTGACGCGACCGAGCCCGCAGAAGAGGAGCCCGCAGAAGCGACTACTCCGCGGGCGAGAGCCCGGCGATACTCGTGAGTGGGAGGGTGCGTTCGATGGCAGACTTCTTGTCGCGGGCGCGGAGTCTTCCGCCGCCGACACTCGTCGGTTCGAGCTGGTAGTCGACGACGGAACCGTTCGGCATGCGCACGCTGACGGTGAGGCCGACGCGGGCCTTGATCGCGACATCCAGTTGACGCAGCAGCCAGGCCTGGCCGGTCTCGTCGTCTTCCGGCTCCCCGCCGATGCGCAGTCGTTCGATCAGCGACGCGATCGGGTCGATGACGCCGGCGACGGTCGCCCGCGCTGTGCGCTGGCGCCGCACGGAGAGGATGTCCCCGGCCGCATCCTCGGCGGCTACCGGATAGCGCGCGTCGCTCAGCGACCAGAACACGACATCGAGGGGAAAGCGGCTCGTCACGCGCTGGGGGTCGACGCGCACGAGGCCGAGGGTGGAGAGACTCTGGTCGACCATGATCGTGCCGAGCAGCTGCGGATCGTCGGAGCGCACGTAGCTTTGCGGAGCGCCGCGCTCGCCGATGCCGTCACCGGAGAGAGCACCGACCCGAATCTGGCCGTAGCGTGCGGCGGCCTCTGCGATGAGGTAATCGAGTGGTTGCGGGATGCCGGTGAGCGAGATGCCAGTGAGGAATTCGAGCAGTGATTCGCGGGTCTCACCGGCGGCCATCGCGCGATTGACGCTCTGGGTGGATACCCGGTAACTCGATGCGAGAGCGCGACTCTCGACATCGGCGAGGGCGCGGAGTCGCGCATCCACCCGTGGGGTCAGCGGTCCAGGGGCCACGACCGAAAGATCGTGCTGCAGATAGACCTGCTCGACCTCTGCCGGGAGCAGCGCGGCCATCGCCTCCTCCGCCGGCGCGGGATCGCCGGCGAGCAGCAGCGACCCTGGTCCGCTCGGAGCCTGGTTCGCCGTGATGCCGAGCAGCTCGGCGTCGCGGGTGTACTCCGAGATGCGGTAGTCCATCCAGTCCCCGCCGGCAGGATAGAGCCAGTCGATGTAGCCGCGCAGCCCCGCGCCCCAGAGGGCGTGCGTTCGCTCTCCGAGCAGTTGGCGGATGTCGCCGGGCAGTCGCGCGAGCCAGGCGGCGGCGAGCGATGACCAGCGTGCCTTCGAGGATTTCAGCTGCCAGGCGCGCCCGGCCTCGGTGATCATCAGCGATCCGGATTCCCGGGCGAGCAGAGCCGCCCGTTCGGCGACGGTGACGAACGTCGCGACCGAATCGAGGTCGACGGCCATGGCGTTGGCGAGGCGTTTCGTGTCTGGAAGTGCGACACCGCCCTTCGCGAGTTCGCGGGCCGGCTCGCGCTCGATCTCGGCGAGCAGCTCGGTGACGGCCGTGGTTGCGGCGAACGCGCGATCGGCGGCGAGGCGGTCGATGAAGCGGCGGTCGACATCCGGTACCGGTTCGAGGGCGGCCGGCGGGGACGCGCCCGCGAGGTCGGCGAGCCCTGGCAGCCCGAAGGCCGGCCAGGAGCGCAACTGGTCGCGCACGCTGTCGTAGACGGAGAGGGGTTCGGTCGCGGACTCGAGCAGCAGCAACCCGGCTGCGGTCGTTGCGGTCGCGAGAACCGTGAGCTCGGTGATGGACGCCACGGTGGTCGGTCGCGACCCGGAGGCGGTCGCTTCGGAAGCGGTCGCTTCGGAGGCCAGCTCAGTGAGGCGGGACGAGACATCCGCTGCCGTCGGCGCTCCGGATTGCTCGGTGAGCTGACTGATCGCAGATAGCACGGCGAGCGTCTCGCGGTCGAGGCGCGTGAGCATCTGGTGGATGGAGGCCCGATCGAGCAGTGCTTCCGCGAGATCGAAGAAGTCTTTGATCCCATTCGCTGCGATGCCGCGGGACCGGAGCACCGCGGCGAGTTCGGCGTCATCCATCGCCCGCAAGCGCGTTGCGAGGGAGAGAGTGTCGCTCATCGTTCCTCGCCTGATCGTGTGCCCGGCGACTTCGCCGGAAGAACTGTTGCTGTGCCCGTCAGCGTCTGCGTTGCTTTTTGGACTGTGGAGGAGTGGTCGACTTCACCGGCGGCCGCACCCGAGCAGACGCCGCGGCCTCCGCCTCCTCGCGAGCCTCGCGACTGCGGCGGCGCAGGCTGACGAAGAGGAGGATCAGGATGAGGAGGAAGCCGATCGGGAGACCGATATCCGGAAGGATGTAGACCACCGAGGGGATGTTTCGAACGCCGGCCGCGCTCAGGGCGATGATGGCGATGATGGAAAGTATCGACAGCGCGATGATCGCTGCGATCATGTAGGCAAGCGTGCGTTCACTACGATGAACTGTCACTGGGGTGTCATTTGCCACAGTCTCAAGAATAGGGGCACGCGACTGCCCATAGGCTTACGGGTAGCCCCAAACGAAAGAGGTACAGCCATGCCTACCGGCAAGGTCAAGTTTTACGACGACGACAAGGGCTTCGGCTTCATCAGTTCGGATGACGGCCAGGAGGTCTTCCTCCACGCTTCCGCCGTGCCAGCCGGCACCGTGATCAAGGCAGGGATGAAGCTCGAGTTCGGTATCGCCGACGGCAAGCGCGGAGCACAGGCGCTCTCGGTGCGCGTACTCGAAGCTCCGCCGAGCCTGCAGAAGATGAGCCGCAAGCCCGCGGATGACATGGCCGTGATCGTCGAAGACCTTGTCAAGATGCTCGACGGCATCGGCTCGAACCTCAAGCGCGGTCGCTATCCCGACTCGAAGCACGGCAAGACGATCGCCGCGATGCTCCGCAAGGTGGCGGAAGAACTCGATGCCTGATTCCGTCGCCCTCGACTCCGCCACCGAATCGGACTTCGAGCTCGGTCGCACCGCCCTCCTCGAGATCACGTCCGCAGACTCCATCGGAGCGCCGGCCGGATCGATCGACGAGGGTGACGGAACCGTGACGGTCTACTTCGACACGTTGCTTTCGGGATACCCGGGCTGGCGCTGGACGGTCAGCATCGCGCACGTCGAGGGTGAAGAGGCAAGCGTCCTCGAGACCGAGTTGACCCCCGGGGACGGAGCGCTCCTCTCGCCGGCCTGGATCCCGTGGGTCGATCGACTCGCCGACTACCGTGCGGCGCAGGATGATTCGGGAGAGCCGGTCGACGGCATGGATGACGAGTCGGACGACGACTCCGACGACGACGAGTCGGACGAAGACGACGTCTCCGATGACGAAGACGACGAGTCGGATGATGATGACGACCTCGGCAGCGACATCCTGCACGGCGGAGACCTCGACGGAGTCGACATCGACGCCCTCGACGAGTCGGACGACGACGAGGACGACGACGAAAAAGACGAGCGCTAGAAGTTCTCCACCACGAACTCGATCGCTTTCACCAGCGTGCGCACATCGTCCGGCTCGATCGCGGTGAAGGTGGCGACGCGCAGCTGGTTGCGTCCGAGCTTGCGATACGGCTCGGTGTCGACGATCCCGTTGGCGCGAAGCGTCTTCGCGATCGCGGCGGCGTCGATCGTCTCGTCGAAGTCGATGGTCACGACGACCTGCGACCGGTGGTCGGGGTTTTCGACGAACGGTGTCGCATAGTCGACGGATGCCGCCCAGTCATAGAGCACTGACGACGACTCGGACGTACGGGCGTCTGCCCAGGCGAGCCCCCCGTTGCCATTGATCCAGTCGAGCTGGTTCTCGAGCAGCAGCAGCGTCGAGATCGCCGGGGTGTTCAGGGTCTGCTTCAGCCGCGAATTGTCGACGGCGTTCTTCAGGCTGAGGAACTCGGGGATCCAGCGTCCGCTCGCCGCGATCCGCTCGACCCGCTCGAGGGCAGCGGGGGAGAAGAGGGCGAACCAGAGGCCGCCGTCGGAGGCGAAGTTCTTCTGCGGGGCGAAGTAGTAGACGTCGGTCTCCGCCACGTCGAAGTCGACCCCGCCCGCTGCGCTGGTCGCGTCGACGACCGTGAGGGCGTCGGCATCCACTCTCTTGATCGGTGCCATCACGCCGGTGGACGTCTCGTTGTGGGGCCAGGCGTACAGGTCGACCCCGTCGACGATCTCGATCTCGCTGCGAGATCCGCCCGGGGCGCTAATGATGTGCGGAGCATCGAGGAACGGGGTGGCCGCGGCGGCCCCGAACTTGGCACCGAATTCGCCGAAGGTGAGGTGTTCGCTGCGCTTCTCGATGAGTCCGAACGCCGCGGCATCCCAGAAGGCCGTCGATCCGCCGTTGCCGAGAACGATCTCGTAGCCGTCCGGAAGGCGGAACAGGTCTGCGAGCCCGGACTGCACCCGACCCACCAGATTTTTGACCGGAGCCTGGCGGTGCGAGGTCCCCATGATCGATGCCCCCGCGCCGGCGAGATAGTCGAGCTGTTCCTGGCGCACCTTCGATGGTCCGCACCCGAACCTTCCGTCGACGGGGAGCAGTTCGGCAGGGATAGTCAGGTCGGGCATTGCGCAATTCTATTGGCGCTGATGGGGGCGCGAGCGGCGCCCGAGGCCGGAATGCCGGGAGGCCGCCGCAGGTTAGGCTTACCTGACACGCGACGGCGGCTTGGAGGAGACAATGACCGATCTCATTGACACCACTGAGATGTACCTCCGAACGATCTACGAGCTCGAAGAAGAGAACATCTTTCCCTTGCGCGCGCGTATCAGTGAGCGACTCGGTCACTCCGGTCCGACGGTCTCCCAGACCGTCGCCCGCATGGAGCGTGACGGATTGGTCGTGGTCGAAGGGGACCGCCACCTCGCTCTGACCGACGACGGTCGGTCGAAAGCCATCCACGTGATGCGCAAGCATCGCCTCGCCGAACGTCTGCTCGCCGACGTCATCGGGCTCGATTGGGCGCTCGTGCATGAGGAAGCATGCCGCTGGGAGCACGTGATGAGCGAGTCGGTCGAACGTCGCATCATCGAGATGCTCGAGCACCCGACGCAGTCACCGTACGGCAACCCGATCCCGGGGCTCGGAGAACTCGGCGAGACGGATGCGGGCAAGTTCTCGGACGGTGTCGTCAACA
This sequence comes from Lacisediminihabitans sp., assembly GCA_025362355.1. Classification (GTDB taxonomy): domain Bacteria; phylum Actinomycetota; class Actinomycetes; order Actinomycetales; family Microbacteriaceae; genus Lacisediminihabitans. The sequence goes on from JANYGT010000232.1 coordinate 17,294, forward strand.
TCGTCAACTTCGTGCTCGGCGCCGTCGGGCCGATCAGGGGAACCATCCGGCGTCTCGGCGAACCCGTGCAATACGAGGTCGACCTGCTGGAGCAGCTGCGAACTGCGGGCGTGCTCCCGGGGGCAAAGGCGAGCTTCTCCAGGGTCGGTACCTACGTGCGCGTCGAGGTCGAGGGGCACGATGACGCCATCGAGCTGCCCAACGAGGTCGCGATTCATGTCTACGTCGGCATCTAACCGTTCGTTAACGCTTCGTAAACGGGTGCGGCAGCATCCGAGGCTCGCGGAATTCTGGGTTACATTGGGATTCTTGCAATTCATCGCGAATTCGGGAGAGCCCATGTTGGAATCGTGCACCATCCAAACCACGGATGCGCGCGCGTTTTTCGGCATACGGCACAGCAGCGAGCGGTGTGTGTTCTCACGCGCCGCCACTCACTAGGCACTGTCTGTCGACAGTGCCTTTTTGTTTGTCCGCTCGCTCCTTCGCCGCGATGAAGACCCAAGGTGCATCGAACCGCCTGCAAGCCGTGCAGGCTTCTTCGAAAGGATGAGAATGCGCACGCTGGTCTTGAACGCGGGCTTCGAGCCCCTTGCCGTGGTGTCTTTCAAGCGGGCACTCGTGCTCGTGATGAACCATAAGGCGACGATCGTCGCCGCGGATTCGGAGCATCCGGTCTGGGGGTCGAGCGGCTCCTACGATCGTCCGTCGGTCATCCTGTTGACGAGGTATGTTCGCATCCCGTCGACGAGGCTGATCCCGGTGAGTCGGCGGGGCGTTCTGCGTCGCGACGGTCAGCGCTGCGGATATTGCGGCGGAACGGCCAACACCATCGACCACGTGCTGCCGCGTTCCCGTGGCGGGCAGGACAGCTGGGAGAATCTCGTCGCCTGCTGCCTTCGCTGCAACAACGTGAAGGGTGATCGCACCCCGAATGAGATGGGCTGGACACTGCGCCTCCGTCCGAAGCCCCCGCACGGAACGGCGTGGCTGGTGCGCGGGGTCGAGCGCACCGAGACCCAGTGGGAAGAATTCCTGGCGCCCGCCGCCTGACCGCATCTCGTTTTTCCGCATAGCTCCAGCTCTGGCGCCACGGACCCCGACGCGCGGGGGTCCCTCGCGTCGCATCCGGGTCCTTCGCCCGACTGCGACATCGACGGCCGAGTCCCCACACCGAAACCCCAAGGAGCCCGCAATGCCCTACGTCCCCGTGATCGACCTCGACCGCGACCCCGCAGTCGTCGGCGCAGAGCTCGACGATGTCTGCACAAACGTCGGCTTCTTCCAGGTGATCGGTCATGGCGTGCCCGACGCGGTCGCAACCCGCGCCTGGGATGCGACGGTCGCGTTCTTCGACCTGCCTCTCGAGCAGCGGATGGCTGTGCGCCCTCCATCCTCTGGTTATCCGTACGGCTACATCCCGTTCTCGGGCGAGTCCCTGGCGAAGTCGCTCGGTGGTGTGTCGAAGCCCGACCTGAAGGAAGCGTTCAGCATCGGCCCGGTCGACAAACCGGAGCGTTCGTTCACCGGAGCGGATGAGGCGTGGGCCTGGCAGGCGAACCTCTGGCCGGCCGAGTTCCCCGAGTTCCAGCAGGCCTGGACGGACTACTTCCGGGTGATGCTTCAGCTCGGCACCCGGCTGATGTCGAACTTCGCGGTGGGGCTGAAGCTGCCGGCCGACTACTTCGAGGCCTCGATCGACCAGTCGCCGAGTGCGCTGCGGGCCATCCGCTATCCGGGACGGAAGGATGCCCCGGAAGACGGCCAGCTGCGGGCTGGCGCGCACACCGACTACGGAACGCTGACCATCCTCAAGCAGGATCGCGTCGGCGGTCTGCAGGTGCTCACCCAGTCGGAGGAGTGGGCAGGGGTCGAAGAGATTCCGGGCGCGTACGTGATCAATATCGGCGATCTCATGGCACGCTGGACGAACGACCGCTGGCGCTCCACCCTTCACCGTGTGGTCGATCCGAAGCCGAACATCAAGGGCGAGATCCCGCGTCGGCACAGCATGCCGTTCTTCCACAACGCGAACTGGGAGGCCGAGGTCTCGGCGCTGCCCGGCACCGGGACGCCGAAGTACGAGACGGTGCTCGCCGGTCCGCACCTGCAGTCGAAATTCACGAAGGCGACCGCCGCCTGAGGAGTGAACTCCACAATTAGCGTTGTCGCTATATAGTCTTGTCGCTATTTAGCACAGGGGCTATATTGCAACCATGTCTGATGACGTGAGCGAAACTTTCGCAGCTTTGGCCCATCCCACTCGCCGTCAGATCCTGCAGGATCTGAAGGATGGCGAGCTCGCTGCAGGCGAGATCGCGGCGCGGTTCAGCGCGACCGGGCCGACCATCTCGCGCCACCTCTCGGTGCTACGCGCCGCCGGGCTGGTCACCGAGCGCCGGGACGCGAACCGAATCCTCTATTCGCTGGTCGGTGATCGGCTGGCGGTGCAGGTCGGGGATTTCCTCTCGGCGGTGTGCCCGGAGCAGATCGTGCTGCGTGAGGTTCGCAAGCGCTCCTCTGGTCGTCCGAAGGCGAAGGGGGCGACGGCATGAGCTTTCCCATGCCGGCCATTGCGGCCACGATCGAGCGTCGCCTGCTCATCAATTACCGGCTTGATCCGACCGTTGCGCAGGAGCTGCTCCCGGCATCCCTCCGTCCGCAGCTCGTCGATGGAAGTGCGGTCGCGGGTATCTGCCTGCTGCGCCTCGGAGCGTTCCGGCCGGCCTGGGTGCGGCCCGAGCTGGGCTGGGGTGCCGAGAACGCGGCCCATCGAATCGCCGTCGAATGGGATGACGCGAATGGCACGCACAGCGGCGTCTACGTGCCGCCGCGGCACAGTGCGTCGTGGGTGCCCGTCCTCGCCGGTTCCCGCGTTTTTCCCGGGGTGCACCACCATGGGCGCTTCGACGTGACCGAGGGCGACGGCAGATTTCGGGTCGAGATGCAGGCTCCGGGAGTCGACGTGCAGTGGATGTCGCGATCTCCACCACGTGGTCGAGCACCCTATTTCCGACCGTCGAAGACGCCTCCGCGTTCTTCCGTAACGGTTCCGTCGGCTGGTCGCCGGATCGCGCGGGAAACCTGGAGGGTTTGGGGCTGGAAACCGACAGCTGGAGAGTCGAGGCCGGGTCTGCTTTCCAAGTCGAGTCGTCGTTCTTCGATGCGCTCCCTGCCGGGGCGGCCGAGTTCGACTGTGCGCTGGTGATGCGCAATGTGCCGATCGTCTGGTCGCTGCCCTCCGGTGCCGCCCCCTCATCGTCGAAACTCGAGCCCGCCCGCTAAACTCGTTCAGCCAGCCTCTGTAGCTCAATGGAAGAGCAGTTCCGTCCTAAGGAAACGGTTGGGGGTTCGAGTCCCTCCAGGGGCACTCCGTTGCCAATGATGGCGGGAAATCGAGTTTTCGAGTTCACCCCCCAACGGCAGCAAAAACACGGAAATCCCACGGAAATCCCACGAATATTCAAACGCGCCGGGTTTGGCATCAAACTGTGGCCGCTTTGCGCTGGAAGTTACGGCCCGTGATAGTCCGCCGACGGCATCTCTTTTGCCCTCGATTTCCGATCGATACTCCCGTGAGATTCCTCCATCGCTGAAGGTCGCGTCGATGCGGACTCGCTCGGATGCCCCAGCGAACCCGCGTCTGCAAATCGGTGGATGAGATTTCAGCGTCGTGCGAGCGGGCCACCCAGGATTTCTTTCCAACGTTAGGGTCTGCTGTCGAGCAGGCACTGGGTGCCGGCAATCGTCGTCACCTGCCAGAGTCCTTCCGTGATGTCGGTCAGGGAATCGACCATCACCGACGCGTCCCCTCAAGAGGTGCGACGCGACTCGCCTCTGTGTCCGCTGCCGGGCCTGTCTCGAGCCGCTCGATGACGGACGAGACGGGCACGAAGCAATCAAATGTGTCCCGGCGGTCGTTGATCGTCGTCGAGCACCGTCGCCGATGCACAACCCCGTACCCAATCTGCTGAGACGCCCCGGATTGGTTATTCGCGCTCGTGAGGCCGACAGCTAC
>JANYGT010000298.1 GCA_025362355.1 Lacisediminihabitans sp.
CGCCATCGAGGTAGACCGGGAGGTTGACCGCGCCGTCCGCGCCGCAGGTGGTCTGCGACGAGGTGACCTGCTCGGGCTTCAGCGGCGAGTCGGATCCGGCGAAGTCGTAGCTGCCGGCGAGCCAGTTGGTGACACCGCCACCGGAACCCTGTGACTTGTCGTAGTTGATGGTGACGCCCGCGGCCTGCGCCTTGAAGGCGGAGGTCCACGCTGCCTGGGCGTTGGCCTGGGCGCTCGAGCCACCGGCGGTGATGGTGCCGGTCAGCGAGGAGTCGACCTTGTAGGTGACCGTCGAATCGGTCGCCGGGGTCGAGGACTTGTCGGAGTTGGTTGCGGCCGGGGTGCTGCTGGAGCAGCCGGCGAGAGCAATCGCAGCGGTCAGCGCTACTGCGCCGACCACTGCCACGTTCTTGAACTTCACTGTGTTCCCTTCAGGGGTGGTGATCACGGCGGGTAAGCCTCGGGTGGAGCACTTCCGCCGGCAGACCGGTGCTGGTCCGAGAGCGAAGCTACGGCGAGAGATTAACCACGGTCGCGACGGAAGGTGAACGGGAGGTTAACGCGGCACAAACAACGAGCTAATCCAGCGCCGGGCTGTGCGTCTCAATGGCGACGAGTCCGTTCTGCGGATGATCGAGCGACACGTGCATCACCGTGAACTCGGCGGTGGCGAGCATGCCCGCCCGACGGGTCGCAGCATCGAGCGGCGTGTTCGTCGCGGCGACCACCTCGTCGAGAATCTGCGGGATCACGGGTCCGTGACTGCAGATGACGGTCGCCTGGGTTCTGGTGAGGCGCTTATGGATGAGCTTCTTGACGGTCGCCGTTCCATCCTCGTACGCGTCCTGGCTGAGCGTCGCCGTCGTCTTGACCGACAGTCCGAGCAGCGCGGAGACCGGTTCGATCGTGGTGAGGCAGCGCACCGCAGTGCTGCTCATCAGCTTCGTCGGTGCCCAGGCGGCGAGCGATGGAGCGATGACGCGGGCCTGCTCGAGTCCGCGGTGGAGCAGCGGGCGAGTGGTATCCGGTCCGTCCCAGGCACTCGGCGACACCGCCTTGCCGTGGCGGAGGGCGATGATCGGAAAGGTGCGGGTGGTGCCGGCGGCGACGCGGGCGGCGAAGCGGTCGAGGATCTCGCGGTCCTGTTCGAAGCTGAGCGCCGTCCTGGCCGCCCTGACGGTCATCCACTCGACGGAGGCGATCTCCGCACTCGGAGTGAATGTCGACTCGGCGATCGCCTCCTCAGAGACCTCGGCCGACCAGTAGTGCACGATCTTCTCGCGGCCGCCCGGCATGGTGTATTCGGTCGTTCCGAGGGGCGCGCCGAGCACGATCGAGAGTCCGGTCTCCTCCTTGATCTCGCGGACGGCGGCCTGCGGAGCCATCTCGCCGGGGTCCACCTTTCCCTTCGGAATGCCGGTGTCGGCCCGCGCTGCACGATGCACGAGCAGTACTCGAACCTCCTCGACGCCGTGCTTGTCCGAGACGGTGCGCCAGCAGACCGCGCCGGCCGCGAGCACCATCGACGGGCCGGGAACGCTCACCGGGCGACCCCGCTGCGCTTGCGCTGCGAGATCTGGCGCATCAGAACGTTCTGCATGTCTTCGAGCGGGGTATCGGTGGCCGAGAGGTAGTGGCGAGTCCAGGTACCATCGCCGGCGAGGCTCCAGGCCGCGGTCTCATCCGAGAGCGCCAGCGTGAAGATCTGGTCGATGTACCGAAGATGGCGCGGATCGGTGAGCCTCACCAGGGCTTCGATCCGGCGGTCGAGGTTACGGTGCATCATGTCGGCGCTGCCGATGTACACCTGCGGGTCGCCGTTGTTGTGGAACGAGAAGACGCGGGAATGCTCGAGGTAACGCCCGAGGACGGAGCGAACGGTGATGTTCTCGCTCAGGCCAGGGACTCCGGGTTTGAGTGCGCAGATGCCGCGCACGACGAGGTCGACCGGAACCCCCGCGATGCTCGCACGGTAGAGGGCGTCGATGATCGCCTCATCCACGATCGAATTCAGTTTGATCCGGATGCCCGACGGCAGCCCGTTCTGCGCGTTCTGCGTCTCGATCCGGATGCGTTTGAGCAGCCCCTTGCGCAACAGCCGCGGGGCGACCAGCAGCCGCTTGAACTTCTTCTCGACGGCATAGCCGGAGAGCTCGTTGAACAGCCGGGTCAGGTCTTTGCCCACGGTGTTCGACGCGGTGAGCAGGCCGAGATCCTCGTAGATGCGGCTCGTTTTCGGGTTGTAGTTTCCCGTACCGATGTGGCTGTAGTGCCGCAGCACCCCGCCCTCCTGGCGAATGACGAGCGCGAGTTTGCAGTGGGTCTTCAGGCCGACGAGCCCGTAGACGACGTGCACTCCCGCCTTCTCCAGTTTTCGAGCCCAGGAGATGTTGGCCGATTCATCGAATCGCGCCTTGATCTCGACGAGCGCGAGCACCTGCTTGCCCGACTCGGCCGCGGCGATCAGCGCCTCCACGATCGGGCTGTCGCCCGACGTGCGGTACAGGGTCTGCTTGATCGCCAGCACGTTCGGATCGGCCGCGGCCTGCTCGACGAACGCCTGCACACTCGTCGCAAAGGATTCGTACGGATGATGGAGCAGGATGTCTTGCCGACTGATCGATCCGAAGATGTCCGGGGGCGAGTTCGGCTCGAGCGGCATCAGCTGAACCGCCGTCGTCGGCACGTGCTTCTTGTACTTGAGGGCCGGCCGATCGATCTTCGCGAACTCGAACAGTCCGCCGAGGTCTAGTGGCGCCGGCAGCCGGTAGACCTCCGAGTCGGTGATGTCGAGCTCGCGCACGAGCAGCTCGAGGGTGAGCTCATCCATGTCGTCGGTGATCTCGAGGCGGATCGGCGGACCGAAGCGACGGCGGAGAAGCTCGCGCTCGAGGGTCTGGATGAGGTTCTCCGACTCGTCTTCCTCGACCTCGACATCCTCGTTGCGCGTGACGCGGAACTCATGGTGATCCATGACCTCCATGCCGGGGAAGAGGTCGCCGAGGTGATTGGAGATGAGGTCTTCGAGCGGGATGAAGCGCAGGAATCCGCTGCTGTCATCCGGAAGCTGAACGAACCGCGGGAGCATGGGCGGCACCTTGAGGCGCGCGAATTCCTCTTTGCCGGTCTTCGGGTTGCGCACTCGGATCGAGAGGTTGAGGGAGAGGCCGGAGATATAGGGGAACGGATGCGCCGGATCGACGGCGAGCGGCATCAGCACCGGGAAGATCTGGTTGGAGAAGATGTCATC
>JANYGT010000006.1 GCA_025362355.1 Lacisediminihabitans sp.
GACCTCGTCGATCGCGTCGGCGTTGCCGGCGAGTTGCCGGTGGAGGGCATCCCGGGTGAGGGTGAATGCAGCCTTTTCGGCGGCCGCTGCGCGCGAGTCGGCCAGGGAGGCGCGGGCCTCGGCGACGGCGGTATCGGCGGCCTCCACGCTCAGGCCGTCTGCCTTCGCAATGACGGTCGCGAGCTCGGTTGCGAGTCGCCGGGTCACTGCGCTCGAGGCGACGGAGGCGGTACCCGACTCCGCCGAACGGGTTCGAGCGAGAGCCACGTCGGCTTCGGTGACAGCGTCGCCGACGCGGGGTGCCGGCGCCGGATGGCTCACCGATCCGCACACCGAACACGGTTCGCCGTCGACGAGATCGGTCGCGAGTTCCGCTGCAAATCCGCTGACTCGTCGGCCGAGGAGATCATCGACATGTGCGACTGCCGCGAGGTGGGCAGAACTCGCCGCCTTCTCCGCCAGCGATGCCTCCAAGAGGAGTGCTTCGGTCGTGATGGCGAGCGCGGCGGCGGAGTGTGCGGCGGTCGCACGCTCGAGTGCGGCTGCGGCATCCGCTGCATGAGAGTCCCGCAGTGTCGCCGAAGCGAGCCGGGTCTCGACCGCCGATATCTCGAGCGGGAGGGAGGTGCCGAGGGCGGTGAGCTCGGCCAACCGAAGGTCGGCGTCTGTGAGGGAGCGGTTGAGGGAGCCGACCGTCGCCTCGAGCGCGGGCAGCCGGGCCTCTTCCGCGAGAACGTCACCAAGGGTCGCCAGTTGCCCGGTCACCGAGTCGGAGACGGCGGCCGGGTCGGCATCGGGTTCGTTGTAGAGCTCGAAGACAGCCCTGGCTGCTGCGGTGTGGGAAACGGCTTCTTCGAGCGCCGACGACGCGTTCTCCCGCGCGATCGCGAGCGGCCAGACCGTGGCGGCGCGGTGGGCTGCAGCGACGGCGACCCTGTCGAGATCGACGGCGTGCGCGAGCGACACGAGGGTCTTCAGGGCGGCGGATGCGGCATCCCTCCGTTCCTGGCGCGCTCGAAGCCCGACGCTCTCGGCATGGATGCGATCGCTCTCGACGAACGCGCTGTTGGCCGTGAGCGCCGTGGCCGTCGCCGCCGCGAGCAGGTCGCCGAGCGATGTCGCGGCGGAGTCGAGCCAGTCGAGCGTGAGAGTCGCCGGCACGTCGTCGGAGCCGAGAACGTCCGCGATGCGCTGGCCATGGCGCGCCAGCGCTTGTTCCGAGCCGAGAAGGGACAGCGCGAGCACCTTCCGCCGCTCGTCGAGTTCGTTTTCGATGTCCTGGAAGCGTTTCGTGCCGAACAGGGTGCGGAGCACGGCCTGCCGGTCGTCGTTCCGGGCGAGAAGGAACTCCTGGAAACGATTCTGTGCGAGCAGGATGACCTGCAGGAACTGATCCTTGTTGAGCGTGAGGATGCGGGCGAGCTCGCGTCCGACATCCACCGGTTTTGTAGCGATCCCCTCCCAGCCGTCTGCCCGGTGCGTCCAGAGCGTCGCCTCGTGCGCCTGCTTCGTCGTGCCGGCGCCTCTGGCCTTCGGTCGGTCGAATTCCGGCACGCGTCGAACCCGATACCGGATGTCGTCGACCGAGAACTCCAGTTCGACGAAGGTCGGATCCGTGGGCTCGGCGTGATCGCTGCGCAACTGCGCCTGGGTTCCGTCGTAGCGCGGAACGCTCCCGTAGAGCGCGTAGCAGATCGCGTCGAGGATGCTCGACTTGCCCGCGCCGGTCTTGCCGCTGATGAGAAAGATCCCGTCATCGTCGAACCGTTCGAAATCCACGTGCTGCTCGGTCTTGTACGGTCCGAATCCGGCAACGGTGAGGCGTGAGATCTTCACCTGGTCAGCCCGGTGATGACCTCGTCGATGAGCGTGGTCTCGAACTCGCTCGGGCCGACGCCGTTGCGCACGTGCTCGAGGAATCCGCTGACGATCTCGCGGTCGGTCTTCTGCCGAATCCGTTCGACGTAGGTCGCGCTGTCGTCCGACGCGGAGATCGTCGGCCGGTGCTCGAGTTTCACGGCATTCGGGAACCGCTCCTGCAGTCGGCGCATGCCATCCAGCGGGCGAACCCGGTCGGTAAGGATCGCCGAGATCCAGTCCGCTTCGAACGGAGAGTGGATGTCGTCGCCCAGCAGCTCCGCGAGCTCGGCCGTGAGCACGGTCAGCCGTCTCGGCACGGGCAGGTCGATCCAGTCGACGGTGGCCAACCCCGCGGCATCCAGCTCGACCAGCCAGCAGCCGCGAGGTTTTGCCGCCTCCGCGAACGAGTAGTGGAGTGGAGCACCCGAGTAGCGAACGCGCTCGCTGATCGTGTTGCGTCCGTGGATGTGGCCGAGGGCGACGTAGTCCGGTCCGTCGAAGACGCTCGCGGACACCAGGTTGAGGCCGCCGGACGTGATGTCCCGTTCGACGTCTGTCGCCTCCTCGAGCACGTCCGCCACGAAGCAGTGCGAGAGCACGACCGATCGCCCGCCGCGCGTCGCCAGGTCGCCACGCACCCGGTCCATGGCGAACCGGAGCACCTGTTCGTGACTGCGGAGCTCGACCTCGGGATAGTGGTGGCGGATCAGCGCCGGCTCGAGGTACGGGATGCCGTAGAAGTGCACCGGTCCGAACCCGTCGTCGATGGTGATGGGAGCCAGGTAGCCCTCGTGGCCGGTGACGATGTGGATGCCGGCGAGCCCTGCCCACTCCGACTGGAACCCGAGCCGCGTGGCCGAGTCGTGGTTGCCGCTCGTCATGACGATCTGCGCGCCGGCGCCGCGGATGTCCCGCAGCGCCGCAGACAACAGCTCGAAGGATTCGGCCGATGGTATCGACGAGTCGAAGATGTCGCCTGCGACGACCACGACATCCACTCCGCGGGTACGCACGACGTCGACGAGTGCGTCGAGCACGACCGCCAGGAAGCCGAGCGTCGGATGCGTCTGGAAGGTGCGCCCGATGTGCCAGTCCGAGGTGTGGAGGAACTTCATGCCTTCACGCTAGCGAGTGCGGCCGACGCCGCCGGTCATACAGGCCCAGCGACCCCGACGGGATTGCCAGCCGGATCATGGAAGTGCCCGACCGTGACAGCACCGCGCGGGAGATTGTCGCCCATCCTGGAGACTCCAGTTATTCAGGACATTTTTCTGCACCATCAACCGTCGCCCCACCACATAAGGTCAGCACCAGATCAGCACGAGATGAGCGAACGAAGTACATCATTCGGCCCTTCGAGAGGGACGGGAGCGACCGATCGGCGTACGTCGGCACCCACCCTTCCGTTCGCGTGCCCGGCCCGAACCCGTCACGCCGATTTCCCGTCGACCCAGAACACTTTCAGCCGCGCGTGTGCCTCAGCGGCGTCGGCTCCGTGCGATCACGCCGCGTGACGCGAAGTCGATCGGGTGCTACTCAGCGGAAGATCTTTAGCGCCAACCAGATCAGAGTCCCCAGCATCCCCGCCCCAACTGCCAGTAGGCCGGCAAGCTCCAGGACCGGCCTGAGCCCCAGGTAGAGCGCCGGCGTCAGACAGCCCTTTGGAGAGACACACGGTTGATCGGCCACCGAACGGAACGCTAGTAGCGCAACCACAACGATCGCTACCGAGAGAAACTCAGTGACGCACTCCCCCAGTGTGGGGCATGTCGAAAGTACCGCCCGTGGCCAGAACTCCAGCGGAGCAAACTGATCGGTCTAGATCTTCCGAATGTGAGGCGGGATGGCGTCGCAGAGGAAATCGTCGTTCCGACATTCGATCCGGGGATGAAACAGCGGGTCGGGCGGGCCCCGGCGAGCCAGACGGCCGCGGGAACGTAGGCTTTACCCCATGTCGGACAGTGCGTTCATCGGCCCCGTCGAAGCCCCGCAGCTGCAGGTCATGAGCTACAACATCCGTCGCAGACTGCCGCACGTGAATCCACTCAGCCCCGACCGCTGGTCGCGTCGACAGCCGTTGCTGAAGCGGATGCTACGGGCTGAGCATCCGTCGCTGATAGGGGTACAGGAAGCCCTCCAGGATCAGGCCCGCTTCGTGCGAAAAGCGCTCGGCGAACGGTACGGCCTGATCGGACACGGCCGGGAAGTCAACCGCGGCGGGGAGGGATGCCCGATCTTCTATGATCGCGACCGACTCGAGGTGCTCGACTGGGAGCAGACGGCGCTCAGCGACACGCCGAGCGTTAGTGGGTCGACGACCTGGGGCAATCGCACGCCGCGCATCGTCGTGAATGCGACGTTTCGGGATCTGGCCACGGGCATCCGGTTCCAGGCGGTGAACACGCACTTCGACAACGTCTCGCGGATCGCGCGGGAGCGGAGCGCCGCGGTCGTGCAGGGCATGGTCGCGGCATCCGGGCTGCCGGCTGTCGTCACCGGAGACTTCAACACCGATGTGGGCACGCTCCCCTACAACGACATTCTCGACGGTGACACCCTCGTCGACTGCTTCGAAACCGCGGCGAGTCGGGTGGGGGAGAAATGGGGTACGTTTCCGAACTATCGCGCGCCGCGGCGTGACCACAAACGCATCGACTGGGTGCTCGCGACACCGAATGTCGAGGTGCTGAAGTGCGGCATCAATGTGGCGCGGTACAGCGGCGGGTGGGCGTCGGATCATGCGGCGGTGCAGGCCGTGGTGGCGTTTCCGGGCTGAGCGTCTCCTCGGCGACCGGTCACTCCTGGTCGGTCGCGGACTCCTCTGGTGCATAACTCATGCAGATTACGCGTTTGGGGCCGACCATCGCAGAATTCGGGCCGTTCCGGCACAAACAGCATGAGTTGTGAACCGCCGAGGGGTTCGAGACGACCATTTCGTGGCCGATTCCTTGCCGCGGCGTCTACTTCATCCCGCTCGACCCCATCACCCGCTCGACGACGAGCTCGATCACGACCCGATTCGGGTTCACGCCCGGTTGCCGGTAGCGCCTCGAATACAGGTCGACGGCGTGGGCGACGGCATCCGGATCACGGTTGACGCTCGGGGTGCCGATGAGGGTGATCCAGCGCGGGCCGTCGACCTGGGCGACCGTCGCCTGGCCGCCGCGGTCGGCGTTGCGCACCTTCTGCGTTCCGTCTGACGTGATGATGCGGACGACGCCGTCCTCGAGCGTGAAACCGACGGGCACCGAGTGGATGTCTCCGGTCTTCGTGTGCGTCGACAGGATCGCGAGGTGGCGGTCGGTGACGAAGGTGACGGCGGCGTCGTTGAGGCCGGGCGGGTTCGTGAATTCGGGCATGCAGTCCTACACAGGGTTCGGTTGAGAGGGTTCTGCACAATTCTCCCGCGCTCCGACTGTGAGGATGCGCGGTCGGAGATAGTTGCCTCGACACCGGGTTGGGAGGCACGTCTATGGCAGGAATTGCTATTTCGCCGCGCGACTTCGCGGAATCCTAGGGCGCACCAGCGCATGGCTGCCGGTGATCAGCTGCTCCACCAGGTCATCCGGTACGGCTCCGACCTTGACCGTGATCCAGTGCTTCTTGTTGAGGTGATATCCCGGCGTGATCGCGGTGAACTCCTCGCGCAGAGCGATGCTGTCTTCCGGATCGCACTTGAGAGACAGGGAGAGTGGATGCTCGACATCCAGCACATCGACGTCGCCCACGCCATCCCAGCTTCCGAGCGCGAAGATCTTGTCATTGCCGCTGGTCTTGAACACGGAGGTGTCCTCGCCGAACGGGAAGGACTCGTAGGCCTGCGGGAGCGCGAGGCAGAACTCGCGGAGGGCATCCGGAGTCATTCAGCCCTCTCCCTGATCGGTGATGTCGCCGGTCGGCACGGACTCCCGCACCGTGTGAACAGTGCCGAGTTCCTCGGCGAGGGTGCGGCCGGCGGCGATGGCCTCGTCCCTGCTCGAGAAGCTCTCCGACAATTCGGGTTCCCCGATCACCCGGTTCACCCTCTGGCCGCCCTTGTCCATCGTCTCGACGTCACCGTCTGGCATGGTCGTTCCCTCCGATCGGATGCTGCGTTCCCCAGTCTGGCGCGTTTCCGAGTCGTTGTGGCGCGTTCATTTTTTTCCAACCGGTCCCCTCGGCTTCGTCGGCGGTCTACCGTGCGAAGCACCATCCAGCGAAGGAGAGCACCTTGCCAGATTCCACGTTCACCTCCAACTTCGACGATGACGCAGCGGCTCAGAAACCCGAATCCGATCGAGGTGAGCTGACCGCGAACGAGACCGGAGTGGATGACGCGGTCGAGTCGTCCTCGCGGAAGAGCGTCACCGAGAAGAAGACCGTGACCACCTCCGACGGCACGGACGAGGGAACCCACACGGAGACGACGACTCATACGGAGCACAGGTAGGCAGGGGCTCCCTCGCGCGCTTTCCGGGCCCATTGGGCATCTACTCCCCGGACACCCTGGGGAGAGAAAGTTATCCCCATTCGACTTTCCCACTATCGAACATATGTTCGAAGGTGTGACAATTGAGACATGGAAAACCTCCCCGACTCCCTTCGCACCGTGGCCTCTGATGTCGCGCTGCTCGGGGTTTCCACGAGTGATTTCCGCCGCCTCTCCAACGAAGAGTTGTTTGCCGGGCAGGCCCTGATTTCCGCCCTGCGTGGATACGGCGATCGCTATGCGGCGATGGTTGCCGGTGAGGTGGCGCGCAGGTCCGCTATGGAACTCGGAGACGCCGGCCTCGCGCGTGCCGGCGGCTATCTCTCACCACAGCACCTGATCCAGTCGATGACGAGCATCTCCCGCCAGGAAGCCACCCGGCTGATCCGGGTCGGGGAGATGATCGCAGAGGCGGAAGAGCTCGCGGTGGCAGCCGAGCGCGAGGCTGCTGCGGCGGGCTCTCCCGGGGCCGGCGAAAGGGATGACGCCGGTAGAGTGGATGACGCGGCCATCGATCCCGCAGGCGATGGTGCGGGAGCGGGCCTTGGCGACAATGGCCGTTCCGGCTCGGGTGGTTCCATGCCGCCGACGACCCTTCCCCACATCCTCGTGGCCGCGCTCGAAGCGGGAGCCCTCTCGATTGATGGTCTCCACTCCATCAGCAGAGGGCTCGGTGAAGTCGATGACGCAGTAACCGAAGCCCAGTTGGTCGAACAGGGCCGGCTTCTCATCGAGACCTCTCACGGGCGAACTCCGGAACAGCTCTACAACAGCGCCAGGCGTGCTCGTGATCTTCTCGACGAGGGTGGCATCGAACGCCGCGAGAAGGAACGACGCGACCTGCGCTCGGTGCGCACCTGGTGGGACGCCTCGGGAATGCACTGCGGCAGCTGGCGACTCCCGCCGGAAGAGGGAATGATCGTCGCGACGGCGTTCGATGCGGTGCTCTCCCCGCGACGAGGCGGTCCACGATTCGTGGACAAGAAACCTGCACCGGCGCCCATTTCTTCGGACGGGACCCCGCGACCTGTAGTCCCGATTCTCACCGACGAGCGCACCACGGAACAGGTGGCAGCGGATGCCCTGGTCGACCTCGTGCGGCTGGCCGTAGATGCCGATCCCGGCGTGATGTTCGGTCGCCGACGCCCGGCGGTGCGGGTCGTCGTCACAGAGAGTGATCTGCACAATCGCAGCGGCCACGGACAACTCGAGGGCCACAATGACCCTGTCTCATTTGCGACCATCGAACGGCATCTCTGCGACACGGGTGCCATCTCGATCGGATTCGACGACGACGGCCAGTGCGTGAACGTCGGGCGAAACAAGAGACTCTTCACCGAGAAGCAGCGCATCGGGATGGCGGTCCGAGACGGCGGATGCATCGCCGACGGCTGCGACAGGCCACCCTCGTATTGCGAGGCGCACCACATCGACCAATGGCTTCGGGATGACGGGAGAACCGACATCGCCGACGGTGTCCTCCTGTGTCGACGGCATCATCTCCTCCTTCATAACACCGGCTGGCAGATCACCCGCGAGGGTGGCAACTACTTCGTTCGGCCACCGGCGTCGGTCGATCCGAACCGCGCGCTCATTCGATTGAGAAGTCGG
>JANYGT010000029.1 GCA_025362355.1 Lacisediminihabitans sp.
ACCAGCCAGCGCGGGGCGAATCCGATCGTCCAGCTGGTGTCGGTGTAGACCTTCTTACCGGCGGCGATCCAGTCGAAGAGCAGGCCGCCGATCAGCTTCATGTTGCCGCTCATGCCACCGCCGAGGTGCACGAGGTGGATCTTCACGTCATCGCCGTACTCCTCGACGAGGTGTCCGACCTGGTCGATGTCGGATGCCGCTCCCGGCGACGTGTGCACGTGAACGACGAGGTCGAGCTCTTTCGCCCGCGCGAAGATCAGGTCGAGCTGCGGCTTGCACGCCTCGTCGGTCGGGCTGCCGCCGAGCAGGAAACTCGTCTTCAGCGCTCGAACACCGTCTTCGGCGGCGAGCAGCAGTGCCTCCGCGTTCAGCTCTGCGTCGGCCTCTTTCGGCGAGACCCAGAGGCCGCACGACACCCTGTCATCCTTCTGCGCCGCCTCGATGGCGAGGGGGTTGAGCCCGAAGGCCGCGGTTGCGACCGGGATGCCGTAATTGGGGAGAACGAGAGCCCGCTCGGTCTCCTCGTCGTTCAGATCGTCGAGGAATTCGCGGATGGTCGCCCGCGCCGTGGTGTCGGGATTGATCGGCGGACCACCGTAGAACGGCCATGCCGGAAGCACCCCGATATGCCGGTGCGCATCGTTGGTGTGCGTTTTCGACATGCCTCAAGTCAACGGGCCGGATGTTTCGGTTTGGTTTCCCCGTGAATAAATGGGAGTTACTTGTGGCTGGTGATTTCGCGCGCGCCGGTCATCCACCGCGCATCCACTTACCCTTTTTCCAACCCCTTCCCTGTGCGCACGGGTACGTGGTTGGAAATAGGGGAAGTGGATGTCGGCCGAGGCTCAGCCGAGCTCCCAGGTGCGGTAGTCGGCGTCGGTGAACGGGGTGCTCGCAGCGGCGGTCGGATGCCGTCCCCGGCCCGGCCGCGGAGCCTCCACCCCGTAGCGCCCGTCGGGCTCGATTCCGAGCTCGAGCTCCACGTCGAAGGCGATCGCGTAGGTCTGGGCCAGCGCGACCGGCCGCTCGACGCCGCTCGGAAGATCGCCGCGCGGCGGGGAACCGGTCGGAAGCTCGTTTGTCGCGGATTCGGTACCCGGAAATTCGACGATCGGCTGGCGGTGCCGGGCGATCAGGTCGACAGCCATTTCGCGCGCCCGGCTGGCCGATTCGAGGTCGCCGTCGACGGCCTTGAGGATCGCGCCGTTCGAGAGGATGCGCCACGACATGCCGAAGCCCTCGACATCCGGAAACTCCGCCTCCTCGGCGAGCCTGTCGATGAGCTCACGAAAGCTCACGATGAGCTCGGCCGCGGCCGTTCCCATCGGTCGGCCCCGACTGGTGACGGCCAGGATCTCGACGAACGACCGTGCCTCGCGATCCGCCCGGTTGAAGAGCTCGTCGAGCACCTCGAACACCGCGAGGAGTCGACCTTCCGGCGTCGCCGAGCGGCTTCGGGCGCTCGCCTCGATCATGGCGATGGTCCACTCGCGCTCGCTCGCCTTCATCCCCGCCGGCACGGCTGTCAGCGAAGGAGTCGGGATGATGTCATGCAGTTCGGTCACGTTGTGCTCTCGATTGGTGGCCCGGCAGACCCGAAGACCGGGTGCCGTGACCCTGCAGAGCCGGAGACCTCGATGGCGGAAAGCCAGGAGGCCCGGAAGGGCAGTTATGCCATGAGAAGTTCGTCGGACTCTGCGGGGGCAGTTGTGAGCTTGTCGATCGTCATTCCCCGCCTGACCCTCTCGACGGTACGCGCCGGGAGCCCGAATAGCGAGGATGCCTCGATCGGCGCTAGCGGGACGCCTGGTTGCGACCCCTCTGTTTGGCCCGGTACATCGCGGTGTCGGCCTGCCGAAGCAGTTCCGTCGCGCTGAAACTGAGGTTCGCGGCGGTGACCCCGATGGACGCCGTGATCGACAGCGTTGTTCCCGCCGCCTCGAGCGGTTCGCTGATCGCGTCGATGAGGCGGCGGGAGATGACATCCGCTTCCTCGCCTGTCGTGTCTTCGCACAGCACGACGAATTCGTCCCCGCCGAGGCGTGCGACCGTGTCCTGGGAGCGGGTCGCCGCGAGGATCTGACCGGCGGCGTGCACGATCAGCGCGTCCCCGACATCGTGGCCGTAGGTGTCGTTGACGACTTTGAAACGGTCGAGGTCGATGAAGAGGAGTGCCAACTCTTCCCCACGGGCGTACTTCGTGAGGGCGTGTTCGAGCCGGTCGGTGAGCAGCCGCCGGTTCGGGAGTCCGGTGAGCGGATCGTGGAGGGCCAGCGCGGCGAGCTTCGACTCGGCCCGCCGCAGCAGCACCCCGTCGAGGTCGCGGCAGAGTTCCGCCGCTTCGATATCGAGACCGGCCCAGGATGTGGATGACCCGCGAACGCTCTGCGTCCAGGAGGAGAAGGAATCGCGCGGCGACAGTGTGCTCTCCCGGTTGTTCGGCGTTTGGTCGCCGAGCCAATTCACCGACTTCGAGATCTCCTGCCGGAACCAGGCGATGTAACTTCCGCTGCCGCCGAGCGGAAGCAGAAGCATCCCGGCGACAGTCGGCACGAAGACCGCCAGTTGCGGATAGTCCGACGAGATCTCTTCGGTGAAGACCGGGAGTTCGAGACCCTCGCGGCGCGCGCTGTCGACGAGCGACGTCAGCTCGGCCTCGATCGGCACGGATCCGATGGAGGTCGTCACCCCGTCGATGTGCAGGGTCGCGCCATCCGCGGGGATCAGGTCGAGCACGGTCAACTCTCCGCTGAACAGGGCTTCGGCCATCGAGGTCGTGCCGCTCAGTTGCCCAAGTAGTCGGCTGCGGATGCTTCGCACGCGAACCTGCTGCGTCAGTCGCTCGATCTCCCTCATCGAGGCCAGCTGCAGCGATACCTGATTGGCGAGGATCTCGAGCCCCTGCCTCATGAGGAACGGGAGTCGCAGCGGCGTGCGATGCGCGCAGGTGATCATGCCGACGAGGCGTCCGTCGTGCACGAGCGAGAGGGAGAGAGTGGATGCCTGCCCCATGTTGCGCATGAACTGGCGGTGATGCGGCGAGACGGCCCGCAGCTCGGCGTGGCTGAGGTCGAGCGTTCCGGAGGCATCCCCGGCGGAATCGCTCAGCGAGACGAGCGCCGATCCGTCGTCGGAGCTGCTCGCGATCATGCGCGAGAGCTTCGTCAGGTAGAGCTCGCGGGCCTGCGCCGGAATGTCGGATGCCGGGTAGTGAAGACCGAGGTACGGCTCCATGTCATCCGGCCGCTCCTCGGCGACGATCTCGCCGTGGTCGTCCGGGTGGAAGTGGTACACCATCACACGGTCGAAGCCGGTGAGGATGCGGAGCTCCCGGGCGGTTCCGGCCCACAGGTCGCCGATGGTCGTGGCGCGCGAGAGCCGCAGGATCGCGTCGTAGAGCGATGAGGCCGAATGCAGCGGGGAGGAGAGGATCGCCGGCTCGAACTCGATGGTGACCAGAGAGCCGGCGACCAGAGAGCCGGCGACCGGCGAGCCCGTGACCGGCGAGCCCACGACGAGGGGGGCGGCACCGGAGACGATCGCGTCGAACGAGTGGCTGTTGATGATCACGGAGACCGGGTTGGCTGCGGCGACGGTCTCATCGAGCACATCCCGGATGGCCGAGACGGCGGCGTGCCCCGTCACATCGGCGAGCGCGCGCCCGAGGAGGGCCGCGGCATCCATTCCGAACAGCATCGCGCTGTTCTCGCTCGCGTACTCGACCTCGAAGGTGGTCGCATCGACGATGAGCACGACGCCGTGGGATTGAACGGCACCCGGTGTGCGGATCGGTTCCTGCGAGCACTCGAGGAGTCGTTGCCGTTCGTCGGGAGGAAGTTCCATCCGGGTACGAAGAACCCCTCTGCCGCCCATGGCGTCACCTTGCAGTCCGGTAGGCCGGCGGACCGCGGGGGTTCCGTGCCTTTGCGACGCCGGCTTGCGCCGGGTGTGCCATTGTCGGCGAGCGCGTGCTCACGTATGCGAAGTGTAGCCGTAGGGACCTTCGACCCACCATTCGCGGTGTGAGAGGGCACGATAGACCGATGAGAGCTCTCCAGTACCGTCACGTCGGTTCGACTCCCGAAGTCGTCGAGATCGACACTCCCGAGCCCGGACCCGGCGAGGTCAGGCTCAGAATAACCGCAGCCGGACTCTGCCACTCCGATTCCTTCATCATGGGTCTGCCCGCCGAGCAGTACATCTACGGGCTGCCACTGACCCTCGGTCACGAGGGCGCAGGCATCGTCGACAAGCTCGGCGAGGGGACCGTCGGAGTGTCCGTCGGAGATTCCGTCGCGGTCTACGGACCCTGGGGCTGCGGGCACTGTCACGCGTGCGCAGAAGGCAACGAGAATTACTGCACGAATGCCGCCGCACTCGGAATCGCTCCGCCAGGGCTCGGCGCACCCGGAGCGATGGCCGAATACCTGATCGTCGACGACCCGAGGCACCTCGTTCCGCTCGGTGACCTCGACCCGGTCGAGTCCGTGTCTCTGACGGATGCCGGGGTGACCCCGTACCACGCCATCAAGTCCAGTCTCGCGAAGCTCTACCCGGGGTCGACCGCCGTGGTGATCGGAGCGGGCGGGCTCGGCCATGTCGCTATTCAGATCCTGCGGGCGATCACCTCGGCGACCGTGATCGCCCTCGATCTCGACGAGAAGAAGCTCGCCCTCGCGACGGAGGTCGGCGCCCACCAGACCATCGTCTCCGGGCCGGATGCCGTCGCCGCCATCAGGGCGGCGACCGGCGGTGTCGGAGCACAGGCGGTCTTCGATTTCGTGGGTGCCCAGTCGACGCTCGACATCGCACGGGAGGCCGTCGCCATGGACGGCATCATCCAGATCGTCGGCATCGGTGGCGGAATCCTGCCCACAGGCTTCTTCTCGACCCCGTTCGGCGCGGCGGTGCAGGCACCGTACTGGGGTTCGCGGTCCGAGCTCATCGAGGTTCTCGACCTCGCACGCCGAGGTGCCATAAAGGTGTACGTCGAACGATTCACCCTCGACGAGGGGCCGGCCGCCTATGCGCGTCTTCACGACGGGACCATGTCGGGTCGCGGGGTCGTCGTCCCCTGACGCCGTCAGGCCGCGGTGTGGCGCCCGTGGTTGCGGCGCGTGGAGTTCAGCTGCGCCGTGAGGATTCCGGCGAGGTCGTTCAGGATGCCCACCTCGTGATCGGTCCAGTGGCGTGGCCGGGAATCCACGACGCAGAGGGTTCCGACAGCCTGGTCGTCATCCGTGATCAGGGGGATGCCGACGTATGACATGGCATCCAGCTCCGGGATGGCCGGACTGTTCTGCACGAGCGGGTGCTGGGTAGCGTCGTCGATGCGCAACGGCTGACGGGACGTCACCGCGTACTGGCAATAGGAGTATTCGAGCGGAGCGTGACCGACGGATGCCCACGGCTCCCCGACGCCGACATGGCTGGCATACACCTGCCTGTCCTTATCGATGAGGGTGATGGTGGATACCGGCACCTGCAGCATCTTCGACGCGAGCTGGGTGAACCGGTCGAGGCCGGCCTGACCGGACGAGTCCGGCCGGAGCGCGTCGACGGCGGCGAGTCGTTCGGCATCGTTCAAGACGGAGGCCGGCGCATGTTGCAGTGCGCCCGGAGTCACGATCTGAACGGCGACGGCATCGATGAGCTCCGGGCCGGAGACCGGCCCGGGGAGGACGGCTCGCGGTCCGGCCTGATCTGCTGCGACCTGCCTTTCCGGAGTGTCGGCGATCACGAGCACCGGCATGGCGGCTGTCGCGGCGGAGGAGAAGAATCGGCCGACGAGGGCGAGACCGGAGGGGCTCACCATCGAATCGCCGAGGAGCACGAGGTCGGGCCGTTCCTGCGCCGCCACGTTCGCCGCAGCGAACGGATCCTCGGCGACGGAGACCATGTATCCGGCGCGCATGAGGGTCGCGATGGCATTCTTCCGCGTGGCGAAATCACTGTCCACCACGAGCACTTTTCCCGGCATTCCGTCATCCTAAGACCGGCTCCCCCCGAAACTCCAACGATTCGGATGCGTAAACCGATCAGTCGAGTTGCGGATTCTCGCGGTCATCGGCCATCGCGAGGTATCCGCTGAGCCGCTCGATGAAGTCGTCATCCGGACGGTAACGCGGGTCGGCGACGCTCTTCGAGTACTCGCCATGCAACTCCTCGATGGCCTCGTCGAACTGCAGCACCGCGAGCGCGTTCTGCTGCGTGTTGTCGAGTGCGACCAGGAGGCCGATCGCGCGGTCGATGTCGGCCGGGCCACCGTATTCGTATGCGGACATGGCACGCCTCTCGTAGATGATCAACGGTCAGCGTATCCGACCGTGGAATCATCCGCGCCGCTCCGTCGTTGTCGACAGGCATGGACATCATCCACTGGCTGTTCGAGGCCCACTTCACCGTCGGCACCCAGTCCGTGCTCTGGCGGGAGGTCATCGGCAACGCCTTCGGGCTGGCGAGCGCGCTCGGCGGGATGCGACGGAAGGTCTGGGCATGGCCGGTCGGCATCGTCGGCAACGTGCTGCTCTTCACCGTCTTCCTCGGATCGGTGTTCGGCAACCCCGACCCGATCAACCTCTACGGCCAGGCCGGGCGCCAGCTCATGTTCATCGCCGTCTCGATCTACGGCTGGCAGCGCTGGCGCACCAGTCGCAGTCACGGCGGGGTGACCGTTCGTCCGCGCTGGGCCGGCTGGCGCAACCGCGTCATCCTCGGGGTCGCACTCGTCGGTGGGACATCCATCCTCACTCCGATCTTCCGGTTTCTCGGCTCGTACGAGCCGGTCTGGTCGGATGCCTGGGTTTTCGTCGGCTCGCTGCTCGCCACCCTTGGCATGGCGAAGGGCTGGACCGAGTTCTGGCTGATCTGGGTGGCAGTGGATGTCGTCGGCGTCCCGCTCCTCCTCGGCGCCGGGTACTACGCCTCGGCGTCGATGTATGTCTTCTACGGAATATTCACACTCATCGGTTTCTTCGTCTGGGCGCGCACCCGGCCGGAAACGGTCGACCTGACGGCATCGGCCCTCGTCGGCGCCCGGGAATCAGGGGACTGAAATCGCACCGCTGTCAATCCCCAGTTCGGCATGGTGGTCGACGGCGATCCCCCGCATACACTGACCACGGAAAGTAGGAATCCATGGCCGTGCCATCCGAACCAGGCCCGACCACGAGGGTGCTCGGCGGTCGCTATCACCTCGGTTCCGTGATCGGTCTCGGCGGGATGTCGACGGTCTACCAGGCTCAGGATTCCGTCCTCGGCAGGGTCGTCGCGGTGAAGGTCTTCGACTTCCGGGTGCTCGACCCCTCCCGCCAGGAGAGCGAACTCGCGGTGCTCGCGAGCCTCGACCATCACGGGATCGTGAGCCTGCTCGATGCCGGAATCGATCGAGACGACATGGGCCGGGATCGGCGGTATCTCGTGATGTCGCTTGTTCGTGGCTCGGATCTGCACGAGCATCTCAAGACGTCGCAGCTCGCCGCTCGGCATATCGCTGAAATCGGCTACGACATGGCCGAGGCGCTCGACTACATCCACGCCCGCACTGTGATCCATCGCGACATCAAGCCGTCCAACATCCTGCTCGTGGACTACGGAGACGGGTCGCCGCGGGCTCGCGCACAACTCACCGACTTCGGTATCGCGCTGTCCGAAGACGCCGAGAGGCTCACCGCCAAAGGGCAGACGACCGGCACGGCCGCGTACCTCAGCCCGGAGCAGGTCGAGGGCAAGCCGGTCGGTCCCCCCTCCGATGTCTACTCGCTCGGCCTCGTGCTGCTGCAGTGCTTCACCCGGAGCATCGAATATCCGGGCGCACTCATCGAGTCAGCCCTCGCACGGCTCTCGCGCGATCCTCGGATCCCCGAGCAGCTTCCCGACCATTGGCAAGACCTCCTCCGATCGATGACGAACGGCGACCCCACTCAACGCCCGGTCGGCCGGGAGCTCGTCGCTGCGCTCCGTCAGATCGTCATCGCGGAGAGCGCACGGCACAAAGACCCCGAGAGCAACGTGTTCGACAACGGGCGGTCCGGCGACGCGGACGGCGATCGCTCCGAGGCGCTCGAAACGCTGCCGTCCGAAGCGCTCCAGCGGATCACGGCCATGGCCGCGAGGCTGTTCTCGGCGCCGATTGCGATCATCAGCGTCGTCGATCACGACCGCACGTGGTTCGAATCGCATTACGGGCCGGATGTCGACAGCATCGCGCGCACCGTCGACCTCTCGCGGGTGGCGGTTCCCCAGGATGCTCCGCTCGTCATCGAGGACGGACAGTCCGACGAGCGCGTGCGCGACAACGCCCTCGTCACCGGTCCGCTCAAGCTGCGCTTCTACGTCGGCGTTCCGCTCAAGCGAAATGGTGGCCAGGCCATCGGAACGCTTTCCGTTCTCGACTTCGTGCCGGGCGCGGCATCCGAGTCCGAGATCGCGAATCTCGAAGACCTTGCGGCCCTGGCGGTCGCCCAGCTGGAGTCTCGATACGAGGCACTGAAGACGGGCGAATCGGCCGCGACGGTTCCGTCTGCGAGCTTCCCGCGGCCGCACGAGACACGACGTTCCGCTCCCGAGATCCGGTCGGAGTCAGCGCTCGCCAGTCGTGTCGAGTGAGTCACCGCGCGTGCGTGAGAATTGAGGGGAACGGTTTCGCTGACCGATCGGAGAGCTGAGCGGTGGACGGCGCACGGGGAATAACGGTTCCGAAGATCGGTCTTGCGGCCGACCGCACGTCGTCTGCGACCTCGGGTTCGCTTGTCATCCGCGGACGCCGTTTCGCCGAACTCGTGCGAATCGCGAGGAAGCACGGACTGCTGCCCTTCCGCAAACTGGATTTCACCACCGCCCCGGCCGGCGCGGCGACTCGCGCCATGCAGGCCGATCGGTTGCGGCAGGCCCTCGAGGAGGCCGGCGGGGCATTCGTGAAGATGGGCCAACTTCTGTCGACACGGTCTGATTTCCTTCCCGACGAGTACGTGAGGGAGCTGTCGAAGCTGCAGCAGGCCGTGACGGCGGCACCGTGGCCAGCCGTCGAGGCGCTGCTCGAGCGGGAGTTCGGCGCGCACCTGGGCGACGTGTTCGCAGAGTTCGACGAGGTACCGATCGCCGCGGCATCCATCGGGCAGGTGCATCGAGCGGTGCTGAAGACCGGCGAGATCGTCGCGGTCAAGGTGCAGCGGCCCGGGATCGTGCCGGAGGTGCGCCGGGATGTCGACATCGCGCTCCGGGTGACCAACTTCCTTTCCCGCTCGTCCCAGCAGGCCAAGGCGCTCGGCGTCAAAGAGATCGCCGCGCAGTATGGTGACGACCTCATCCGCCAGCTCGATTTCCGCCTCGAGGCGCTCAACCTCGCGGCCATGCGAACACTCCAGGGTCGGGCCGCGCGGTCGGGCGAGGTTCACTTCCCGACACTCTTCGAGTCGCTGTCGACGGATCGAGTGCTCGTCATGGAGTTTCTCGACGGCGAGACGATCAGCGCGTGGAAGCTGCGCCCGGAATCCGAGCGGGAACTCGTCACCGACTCGATGCGCTCGATCCTTCGGGCATTCCTGCGCCAGATCGTGTTCGACGGGGTCTTCCACGCCGACCTCCACCCCGGAAACATAATGCTGCTGTCGGATGGGCGACCGGCACTCGTGGACTTCGGCTCCGTCGGCCGTCTCGACCTCCAGCTGCGCGAGACCATCCAGGAGCTCTTCATCGCCTACATCCAGGGCGACACCCAGGTCATCGCCGACGGGCTACTCGCCCTCGCACCGCTCCGCGAGGGGGCCGACGAGAAGGCCTTCCGACGTGACCTCAGCGTCTTCATCAGCTTCGAGCTCGGGCCGGGGGCGAGCGTCAGCGTCATCACGGTCGACGCGCTGGTCGACATCCTCACCCGCTATGGCATCGGGGTGCCGGCCGAACTCGTCGCCGCCGCCCGCGGTTTCGCCATCCTCGAGGGCACCCTCCGTTCGACGGTGCCGGAGTTCGATCTGCTCGAGGAGGCCAAGACACTCGCGCAGGAGCAGATCGGCGATCAGATGACGCCGGCCAACGTGCGCGACCTGCTGACGACGGAGCTGCTCGCCCTCCTCCCGAGCGTTCGACGCCTGCCCCGCCGCTTCGATCGGATCGGGCTCGCGCTCGAGTCCGGAGACCTCAATGTCAACATCCGAGTGCTCGCCGACCGCCGTGATCGTGCGCTGCTGAAGGGGTTCATCCGGCAGGGGCTGCTCGTCGCGCTCGGTGCCGTCGCCGCCGTGCTGTCCCTCGTCTACCTGACCCAGCCGACGCCGGCGGTCCCCGGTGTGATCAGCACCACCGTCGCGGGGATCTCGCTCGCCGCGGCGGCCCTGGTGCTGCTGGTCGCCGCGCTCATCGACTCGCTGGTGACGCGGCACCGGGGCTGAATCCTCGGCCGCTCGCCGAAATCTCAGCGATTGTTCGCCCCTGGGCCAATTGTTCGTGCGCGCCGCCGAACAATCGTCCCGAAAGCGAACAATCGCGGGAGGTGCGCCCTACTTTCCGAGGGCCGCGACGACGGTCTGCGCATCCACCCAGTACCGGGTGTAGTAGTTCGGATCCTGGTTGACCTGCACCGCGTGAGCCACCTGCGTCGGCGTCAGCGTCTTCCACCCGGGCACGCGGATGAGGGCTGCGAAGTAATTCTTCGCCGCGGTGTACGGATCCATCCTGTCGGCGAGGGATCCCCAGGCACCATTGGCCCGCTGCTGGAAAAGCCCCCGGCTGTCGGCACCGGCGATATCGCCGTGATCGAGGTTTCGCAGACCGGTCTCGCCCATCGCCGTCATCACCCCGACGGCCTGGGTGTGCGGCCCGATCCCGAACGAGCGTGCGGCGCTGATGATCTGCGCGGCATTCACCAATTGGTCTTGGCAGTAGCCGGCGACCGGACCGGCCGGCACGGAAATGGTGCCGACGAGCACTGGCGCGCGAGCCGGGCACACCAGAGCAATGGATGATCGCGAGCCGGATGACCCCGTCAGGTGCGACCCGACGCCGATGACGATGGATGCCGCGGCCGCGACCGAGAGCACGGTCAGCACCGTGAATGCGAACTTACGAATATCGACCTCCCGAAGGTCGTGCTCGGGGGCAGCAGCCTCCGCTCACCGTCGCGCGAGCTAGATCACCGAGCGTAGACGACGACGCCTGAGCCTGCGCACCGCGGCCACTATTCCCGCGGTGACCAGCCCAAAGCCGATCGAGACGGCGACCGCGATGAGCGGGCTGTTCGAGAACAACGTTCCGGAGGTCGTCGCCACGATCACGTGATACGTCGTATAGAGGCTGGCTGACACGAGCGAGAAGATGAGGTAACGCCACACCTGAAGACTGCTCGCCCCCGCCGTCATGGTGATCGCGACCCGCGCGAACGGAATGAATTTGGCGACGGCGAGAATCACCCCTGGCCGTCTCTGGAGGTGGGCGGCCGCCCACTCGAGGGCGCGAGCGGCACGCGGGCGACGCATCCATGCCCAGCGTGTGGTTCCCATTCTGCGTCCGAGCGAGAATGCGATCCCGTCGCCGATCATGGTGGCTGCGATGGAGACGAAGAGTACTGCGAGGGGCGCCGGCCCGTGACCCGCGGCACCGAGCGTTGCGAGCACGACGACCGTGGTCTCGCCCGGTACCAGCGGAAAGAAACCGTCGATGATGAGCAGCGCGGCGAGCACCGCGAAAACCCACGGCGAGAGCGCAAGGGCCACGATCACCTCGGTCACGACATTCATGCCGCCCAGTCTGCCTGACTAAT
>JANYGT010000105.1 GCA_025362355.1 Lacisediminihabitans sp.
GCCGAGCGCTGGACAGCCGAGTGCGACATCCCGGCGAAGGGATTCTGGTTCGCGCCCACCATCTTCACGAACGTCTCGACGAGCCACCGCATCGCCCGCGAGGAGGTCTTCGGCCCGGTGTTGAGCGTGCTGACCTTCCGCACGCCGGCCGAGGCGATCGCGAAAGCCAACAACACGCCCTACGGGCTGTCGGCGGGCATCTGGAGCGACAAGGGCTCGAAGGTGCTTGCGGTGGCCGACAAGCTGCGCGCCGGTGTCGTTTGGGCGAACACGTTCAACCAGTTCGATCCGGCGTCTCCCTTCGGAGGCTACAAGGAGTCCGGCTACGGACGGGAGGGCGGCCGCCACGGCCTCGCTGCCTACCTCGCAGCGGAAACTTCCGGATCCGTCTCGACCGCGAAAGGACTCGGCACATGAGCCGCCTCGCCGTACCGAAGACCTACAAGCTTTACATCGGAGGAAAGTTCCCGCGCAGCGAATCCGGTCGCGTCTACGAGATCGCGACGGCGAAGGGCGAATTCCTCGCGAACGCCGCGAAGGCGTCGCGGAAGGACGCCCGGGATGCCGTGGTCGCAGCCCGATCGGCGGGCGCGGGCTGGGCCGCCGCCACCGGCTACAACCGCGGCCAGGTGCTGTACCGCATCGCCGAACTGCTCGAGGGGCGCCGCGCGCAGTTCGTCGACGAGTTGCGACGGGGCGAGGGGCTGTCGGCCAGGGCGGCGGAGACCGAGGTGGATGCCGCCATCGACGTCTGGGTCTGGTACGCGGGCTGGGCCGACAAGTACGTGCAGGTCGCCGGCAACGGCAACCCCGTCAGCGGACCGTATTTCAACATCTCGACGCCCGAACCGACCGGCGTCGTCGCGGTGGTCGCGCCCCAGGGTTCGACGACGAGAGCTTCCGGCGGCTCGTCGCTGCTCGGGCTCGTGAGCGTCGTCGCGCCGGTGATCCTCAGCGGCAACACGGTCGTCGTGATCGCGAGCGAGACCGCCCCGCTCAGCGCGATCAGCCTCGCGGAGGTGCTCGCCACGATCGACGTGCCCGGCGGTGTCGTCAACATCCTCACCGGGTCTCCCGCCGAGATCGCGCCGTGGCTCGCGAGTCACGCCGACGTCAATGCCCTCGACCTCACCGGGGCGGAGCGACTGGACTGGGTCGACCTTCAGATCGCCGCCGCTGAGACGCTCAAACGGGTGCTCGCCCCGGAGACCGGCGTGCCTCATCAGTCGGTGGAGCGCATCACGTTCTTCACCGAGACGAAGACCGTCTGGCACACGAAAGCACTGGTGTGACTGGGGGAGGTGTCACGACATGATTCTCGGATTCGTGATCGGTGGCGCGATGATGCTCATCGGGCTCATCGGCGGTATCTACGGGCAGAAGCTCCGTCGGAGAGGGCGCAAGCGCTTCGACGAATAGCCGCATCATTCGATGCGACTGCATCGTTCTACCCCCACAAGTTGGGACTGTCGAGGCTCTGCCACCCGCCAATATGCTCGCCGAATGGCATTCTTGGGGGAGAAGCGGTTGGGGCGCGCGCGCGGCGGGATTATTCTCGCGGTGTTGCTTTCGATCGGAATCACGAGCATCACGGGCATGGGCGTCTCGAGCGCTTCAGCGTCGGAGGCCGACACGATCGGCTCGCTGCTCAACCAGGCGAGGGCATCCGCCGGACTGCCGCCTCTCGCGCGCAACGGGGCGATGGATGCGGTCGCGGCCCGCTGGGCCCAGCAGATGGCCGCCAACGGCGCCATGTCCCACAACCCGAGCTACAGCTCGCAGATCCCGCGCGGCTGGACGAGGGCCGGCGAGAACGTCGCGACCGGCTTCGCAAGCGCCTCCGAAACCCACACCGCGTGGATGAACTCCGCCGGACACCGGGCCAACATCCTCGGTGATTACACCTCTGTCGGTGTGGCCTACTTCGTCGACGCGAACGGCGTGAGCTGGGCCGTCGAAGACTTCGGAAAGTACGGCGCCGCCGCGGCTGCTCCGGCACCTGCTCCCGCTCCCGCCGCCAGGGCCGCCGCACCAGCGCACGCGCCCGCCGCGAAGGTGGCCCCGGTCCGTCGAGCCGCACCCGCGGCACCGGCCGCCGCTGCCCCGGCTCCGGTGCCGGCCGCACCGGCCGCGCCGCCGCCACCCCCGCCCGTGATCACCCCGCAGCCGACCGCGCCGCCGAGTGTGGCTCCGAAACCGGAGGGCGCGATCTCCGTTCTCCGGAAGCCCGGGTACTCGGCGGCTGCATCGGCGTGGACGAAGTACCTCAGCCCGAAGATCCATCTCGCTGACAGCACGCGTCCCCTGTCGTCCGATGGCCCGATTCCGCTGATCCTTGTGGTCGTCATCCTCGGTCTGCTTGCTTTCATCGTCCGGATCTTCGCGACCTTCCGCAAAGCACCCTCCGCGCGCTGATCCGCAGCCGGCGCGGAGAGATTGAGGCCGCGACACCCTGTTCGGCCTCAGGTGCCGGGCGTACCGTGCGGATCATGGGTAGAAGAGTTCTCGTGACCGGCGCCACAGGCTACATCGGGGGCAGGCTGACGCCTCGCCTCGTGGAGGCGGGATACGACGTCCGCGTGCTCGTTCGCGATCCAGCCCGACTCGCCGAGGTTCCCTGGGCGGATTCCGTCGAGGTCGCGAAGGGCGATCTGTGCGACCCGGCGACGCTCCCGGCGGCCTTCGCCGATGTCGACATCGTCTATTACCTGGTGCATTCGATGGGGTCGAAGGGCAATTTCGAGAACCAGGAAAGGGATGCCGCGACAAATGTGGCGCGCGCCGCCGTAGCTGCCGGAGTCAGCCGCATCGTCTACCTCGGCGGTCTGCACCCGGATGGCGAGCTCTCGCCCCACCTGCGTTCGCGCGCAGAGGTCGGCCGTATCCTCATGGACTCCGGCGTTCCGACCGCGGCGCTGCAAGCCGGCGTCGTGATCGGATCGGGGTCGACGTCGTTCGAGATGGTCAGGCACCTGACCGACGTGCTGCCGTACATGCCGGCGCCGAAGTGGGTGCGCAACTTCATCCAGCCGATCGCGATCCGTGACGTTCTCTACTATCTGATCGAGTCGGCGAAACTGCCGGCGGATGTCAATCGCACCTTCGACATCGGTGGCCCGGATGTACTGCGCTACGGCCAGATGATGAACGGGTACGCGCTCGAGGCCGGCCTCCGCCAGCGACCGATCGCCTCCCTCCCGGTGCTGACCCCCTGGCTCGCATCGCAGTGGGTCAACCTGGTCACTCCGATCCCGCGGGCGCTCGCAGTGCCGATCATCGCGTCGCTGCAGTACGCCTGCGTCGTGCACGAACACGACATCGCGAACTACATCCCGGAGCCGGAGGGCGGCCTCACGGGGTATCGACGCTCGGTGCACCTCGCCCTCGAGAAAGAACGTGACGACGACGTCGAGACCAGCTGGCAGAACGCTGCCGTCAGGGGAGCTCCGAGCGACCTCTTGCCGAGCGACCCGAGCTGGTCGGGACGCATCGTCTACACCGACCTCCGAGAGCGACACACCAAGGCCCCGGTGGACGAGGTCTGGCGTGTCATCGAGGGCATCGGCGGCGACAACGGGTGGTACTCGTTCCCGCTCGCCTGGGCCGTTCGGGGCTGGATGGACAAGATCGTCGGCGGCGTCGGGCTTCGCCGCGGGCGCCGCAACGCGACGAGACTCGCGCAGGGGGATGCGCTCGATTTCTGGAGGGTCGAACGTCTCGACCGCGGACGCTTCCTCCGCCTCCGGGCCGAGATGAAAGTGCCGGGTTCGGCCTGGCTAGAACTCGGGGTCACGCCGGAAGGGAACGGGTCGCTCTACCGCCAGCGGGCCGTGTTCTTCCCGCGGGGGCTGAGCGGACGACTCTACTGGTTCGCCATCCTCCCCTTCCACGGGGTCATCTTCAGCGGCATGGCGAACAGCATCACCGAGGCGGCAAGAACCGCGGAAACGCCGAGCGCTTCGCACGTGCCGGCCTGAACTTCAGTTGGCGTTTCGACGCCGCGCGGACGATCATGGAAGTGAAGCGTTTCGCGCGCCAGACCTCGGGAGGTCACCAGATGACGGAAAACAAGACAGACAACACGGTACTTTTTCTCGGCGACAGCCTGACCGCCGGCGGCGATTGGGAGGCCTGGTTTCCCGACGTGAAGACGCTGAACTTCGGCATCGGTGGCAGCACCACCGACGATATCGTCGCGCGGCTCGACTCGGTGGTGGCGGCCGACCCCGACGAGATCATCCTGCTGATCGGCACTAACGATCTCGGCACCCGCCAAACCGTCGAGCACCTCGTACGCAACGTGCAGTCGATCCTGGTCGAGCTGAGACGGCAGCTCCCAGGATCGCGGATGCTCGTGCAATCGGTCATGCCGCGTGGACGCGAGTTCGCCGACCGCATCCAGGAGGCGAACATCCATCTCCGCCAGTTCTCGGCGACGGTGCATGCCCAGTATCTCGACCTCTGGCCGGTACTCGCCCTCGAGGACGGCGAACTCAATCCGGCCTTCTCCGACGATCGACTCCACCTGAACGCCGCGGGCTACGAGGCCTGGCTGACGGAGTTGCGGCCGGGGCTCGAGCGTCTTCGCGAGGAACCGCCGATGAGCCGCCCGATCCAGATCATCCGCGTCGATGAGTACGCGCGCCCGGAGTTCTAGACCGGCACGCACTAGAGCTTCCGCACCAGCCGCGTGTAGAAGTCGACGCCGCTCAGGAACGTCGACACGTGCATCCGCTCGTTCATCGCGTGAAGCGTCGCCCGTTCCGCCGTCGACATCTCGAACGGTGTGAAGCGGTAGACCTGGTCGCTGATGCGGGCGAAGTGGCGTGAATCGCTCGCCGCGAGCATCACGTAGGGCGTGACGATCGTGTGCGGATACGTCTCGGCGATCGTCGAGGTGACGAGCTCCCACGCGCGCCCGCTCGTCGGTGACACCGGCGAGGGCTCGTTCGGCTGCACGACGTCGAGCCGCACGAGCGGGTCGCGGATCGCCGACCGCATGTGCTCGACGGCCTCCGCAACAGACGATCCGACGGCGACGCGGATGTTCACCGTCGCGACCGCTTGCTCCGCCAGTGCGTTCGCGGCCTGGCTTCCCTTCAGCATCGTGACGGCCTGCGTCGTGCGGATGATCGCGCGCGTCTCGTTCCCGAGCCGCCCGAACAGTGACAGCAGCAGTGGTTTCGTCAGCCACAGGTTCGTGAACACGAAACGGAGCGGATTCCTCGCGTGCGCACCGAGCGTGCGGATCATCTCGAGATTCGTCGGCGAGAAGCTCGAGGGGAACGGCTTCGCATTGAGACGCACGATCGCCCGCGCGAGACGGGCGGTCGCCGACAGCACCGGGGGAGTGGAGGCGTGTCCGCCGCCCTGCTCGACCGTGAGCGTCAGGGTGAGGATGCCCTTCTCGCTGACGCCGACGACGGCGATCGGCCCGTCGACGCCCGGGAAGATGTCCTCGACGACCGCACCGCCCTCATCCAGCACCAGCCCCGGACGGATGCCGCGGGCCTCAAGCAGGTCGACGATCGCGCGCGCTCCGCTTCCCGCCGTCTCCTCGTCGTGCCCGAAGCTGAGGTAGACATCGCACTCCGGCTGGAATCCGGCCGCGATCGCGGCTTCGACGCCCTCGAGCACCCCGACGAGCGCGCCCTTGTCGTCGAGCGCTCCGCGGCCCCAGACCAGCTGTTCGGCGCCCTCACCGACGAGCTCTGCGGCGAACGGCGGGTGGGTCCAGCCGTCGTCGGTCGCCGGGACGACGTCGTAGTGGGCCATGAGAACGGAGGGCGCGCCATCCGTCCGTCCCGTCCAGCGATAGAGCATCGAGTAGCCGTCGACGATCTCCCGCTCGAGCGTCGAGTGGATGCCCGGATACAGCACCGGAAGCCGATCGACGAACGCGTGGAACGACGCCCAGTCGGTGTCCGCCGGATCGAGCCGCGAGATCGTCGGGAGCCGCACCAGTTCGCGCAGTCGGTCGAGCGGGGTCACCATGCACCCATTGTGCGACATGCACGGCCGGTGCGGGCATGACCGACAATGGGGTATGACCTCCTACCCGACACCCGAGTTCCGCCGAACCGCACTCGCGCCCGGCCTGCTCGGGGCGATCGTGCTCCTCGCCGGGCTCGCGCTGCTCGACAATTCCGGCGGGTTCCTCATCATCCGCTTCGCCGTCGCGATCCTCGCGCTCATCGTCGCGGTCTTCTCGTTCCAGGCTAAACAGTGGTGGTGGATCCCGCCGCTCGCCGCGATCGCGATCGTCTGGAATCCGATCCTGCCGTTCGCCTTCCATGGCCAGGTCTGGGTCGGCGCGCAGTTCATCGCGGTCATCGTGTTCATCGCCGCCGGCATCCTCGTGAAGATCCGCAATCCCGAGGATCGCAACCGGCGCCCTGCCGCCAGGACCGGGTCGAACCGCCGCTGACCTCGAACCGCCGCTGACCTGCGGCCGCGCGGCCGGGCGGAGTAGCGTCTTCGACATGACCTCTCTCTGGCTGGAGCGCTCGGAAACCACGCAGACCGACGACTTCGTCCCGGATGCCCTCTACGACGTCGTCATCGTCGGAGCCGGGCTGACCGGACTCGTCACCGGCCTCCTGTTCGTGCGCGCCGGGATGCGTGTCGCGATCCTCGAGGCACGTCGGGTCGGGTCGGCGGCGACGGGCAATACGACGGGAAAGCTGAGCCTCCTGCAGGGGAAACACCTGTCGGGCATCCTTCGCCACACGACCGTGAAGACGGCACGGGCCTATGTCGACGGCAATCGCGAGGGCATGGAGTGGCTACTGCGCTACTGCCTGCAGCACGGGGTAGCGGTGCAGCGTCGTGATGCCTTCAGCTACGCCTCGACGCCGGCCGGGGTCGACCGTGTCGAGGAGGAGTTCCGCGCCGGTCGCTCGCTCGGACTGGATGTCACCCGCAACTACGCGCTCGATGTGCCGTTCCCGAGCTTCGGCGCCGTGCGTCTCGCCGACCAGGCCCAGTTTGACCCGCTCGACGTTCTCGACGCCCTCGCCCGCGACTTCCGGTCGCACGGAGGGCAGCTGATCGAAGAGACGAGGGTGCGGAGTGTTCGCCCGTCTCAACCGACCAGGGTGAGCAGCGATCGTGGCGCCGTCTTCGGCGACAAGGTCATCCTGGCGACCGGCACGCCGTTCCTGGATCGAGGCCTCTACTTCGCCAAGCAGCAGGCGCTCCGCTCCTACGCCCTCGCATTCCGGGTGCCCCGTGACACGCCCGACGGGATGTTCCTCTCGGTGGATGAACCGTCCCGCTCCGTTCGCACGGCGCCGATCGATGGCGAGGACCGTGTGCTCGTCGGGGGCAACGGGCATCCCGTCGGCCGAGCCGAATCGCCACTAGCGCTGATCGCGGACCTCACGGCGTGGACGGAGCGCTATTTCCCTGGGGCCGAGCGGACCAACTCGTGGTCTGCCCAGGACTACCGCACCGCGAGCGGCATCCCCTTCGTCGGCTGGATGCCGCGGGCTCGGAAAGACGTCTACTTCGCGTCGGGCTACGACAAGTGGGGCATGACCAACGCGGTCGCCTGCTCGCTCACCCTCGCCTCCGACATCCTCGGCGGAAATCTGCCCTGGTCGCAGAAGCTGCATCGGCGGGTGACGACGCCGGCCGACGCCGGCACGTTCATCGGGGCGAACGCCGCCGTCGGGGTCGCGGCAGTTCGCGGATACCTCGGGGCGTGGTCGCGCGCGAAATCGACCGAGCCGCCCGCTGACGGGCGTGGCGTCGTGTCGCACCATGGCATCCTGCCGGTCGGAGTGTCGACCGTTGCCGGCGACACCTGCACGGTCTCGGCGGTCTGCCCGCATCTCGCCGGGGTGCTGACCTGGAATGACGCCGAGCTGTCGTGGGACTGCCCGCTGCACGGCTCGAGGTTCGCGGCATCCGGGGAGCTGATCGAGGGGCCGGCGAAGGGCGATCTCCGACGGATTGCCCGCTCGGTGAAGCGGTGAGCGGGCGGCCTGTTGACGAACGGAACGGCTTCCGGAGGCGTCCGCGCTAAAATGAGCACGGCTTAGGGCTCCAGTGACACGATCGCGGTGAGTACGGCTCGAGAGATTGGGTCAGTATTTTGAGCGAAATCCAGCCGCCCGCGGTTGCCGTCGAACCGTCCAGAATGCTGCTGCGCGACGATGTCGTCCTCAGCAACGGGCGTCTGGCCCTCGTCAACACCACACTCACCCCGCTCGACGCGATGATCGAGGACCTGCTCTTCATCCGTGCCGTGCTCGACTCGGCCGGCATCGAATTCCTGCTCGTGCGCGGCAACGACCAGCGCCCCGTCCTGGCGATCGACTATCGCAAGCGCAAGGCGGTGCGACACGCGCTCGCGGATGCCTGCGTCGACGAACCGTTTTATTCGAAGGCTGCCGACGGCATCCGTCGCAAGGTCGTGCTCGTCGCCGACGGCCGGATCGCGGCCAATGCCGGCACGAGGGCCGTCGTGCTCTTCCGTCCGCGCGTCACACCACGCGGCGCACTTCGCTATGGACCGTCGGGTGGCGTGAGACTCGAGTTCTGGAGTATCGGCGACGACGAGATCCAGGCACCCGCCGAGAATTCCCTGATGCGCGTTGCCCTTCCCCGCTCCGAGTTCGAGCGGGAGACGATCGAACGTTACGGCATGACCTGGCCGACGCTGGTTGGCATGTTCGAACCGCACGCCGGCGACATCGACTTCGACATCGACATCGTCT
>JANYGT010000108.1 GCA_025362355.1 Lacisediminihabitans sp.
TCGAGCGGCCAGCTCCGCATCGGGATCGTCGGATGGGCTCGGGGCGCTCGGGATCAATCTCGAACTGCAACCTGATCGGGTCGCGGAGGTGCTCGGCGAGACGGGCATCACCTTTGCGTTCGCGGCGCTCTTCCACCCCGGATTCCGCCATGCAGCCGGGGTTCGGCGCGAGCTTGGCATCCCGACGGTCTTCAACTTCCTCGGGCCGCTCTGCAATCCGGCGCGGTGCGAGGCGAATGCCGTCGGGGTGGCGAGCCTCGACAAGGTACCGCTCATCGTCGGGGTCTTCCGCACGCGGGGGGCGACGGCCCTCGTCTTCCGCGGGGATGATGGACTCGACGAACTGACCACCACCGGACACAGCCACATCTGGGAGGTGTCGCGCGGATCCGTGACGGAACACGACCTCGATCCGCTCGACCTCGGAATCCGGCGGGCCGACATGTCGTCGCTCCTCGGCGGGGATGCCGAGTACAACGCCTCCGTCGCGCGCGCCGTTCTCACTGGCGAGCTCGGTGCGGTGAGAGACATCGTGCTGCTGAATGCGGCGGCCGGCCTCGCCGCGTTCGACCTCGCGAGGGATCCCGCCCAGCTGCAGGTACCGATCGTCGACCGTTTTGCGGCCAAGCTGGAGATCGCAGCGGAGGCCATCGATTCCGGCGCGGCCGAGCGCACGCTCGCCGCATGGTCGGCGGCGACGCAGAGCTGATGGCGCAGAAGTGACCGATCCCGCGTCGCTGCTGCGCGCGCGCCGTGCAGACCTGGCGGCCCAGCGGGTGTCGCTCACCGCTGAGCTGGCGGGCATCCGGGCGGCGAAGGGCGAATCGTCCGCGGACGACGAGCACGATCCCGAGGGTTCGACCCTCTCATCGGACTGGTCGAGGATCAGCGGGCTCGAGGCCGGCCTCTCGGCACAGGAGGCCGAGGTGGCAGGCGCTCTCGATCGTGTCGCGGCCGGAACCTACGGCCTCTGCGAGAACTGTGGACGACCGATCGGCGCTCCGCGGCTCGAAGCTCGTCCGACGGCAGCCCTCTGCATCGAGTGCGCGAGTTGAGCTCAGTCGCGAGCCACGGCGTTCCGGTCGATCGATGAGGCGCTGTCGAGGCCCGCGAGGCCGAGCACGATATCGAACTCCGCGATGATGTTGCGAAGAGACTCGTAGACTCCGGTGCTTCCCGCGATGGCGAGACCGTAGGTATAGGCGCGTCCGACGCAGACTGCTGTGGCGCCGAGGGCGAGAGCGACGAACATGTCGGTGCCCGATCGAACGCCGCTGTCGAAGAGCACCGGAATCGCGCCGGCCACCCGTTCGACGATCGGCGGGAGCGCGTCGAGCGAGCCGAGCGCTCCATCGACCTGGCGACCGGCGTGATTGGAGACGATGATTCCGTCGACGCCCTCCTCGACGGCTCGACCGGCGTCATCCGGATGCTGTATTCCCTTAAGGACGATCGGCAGGCT
The DNA here is from genome assembly GCA_025362355.1 of Lacisediminihabitans sp. Taxonomy (GTDB): domain Bacteria; phylum Actinomycetota; class Actinomycetes; order Actinomycetales; family Microbacteriaceae; genus Lacisediminihabitans. The sequence goes on from JANYGT010000108.1 coordinate 1,463, forward strand.
GGTGCGTTCCCGCAGGAAGGCGAGATCGCTCCAGGTGAGGGTGGAGCGCGAGAACACCTCGAGGAAGGTGTCGACGGATGCCCGTGGAAGCGGTGAGCGCAGATTGTCGAAGAATCGGCCCGGGTGGTTGCGTGTCATGTCGACGAGCGTGCGGATCGTCGACGGGGTGATGCGCGGGCGCTCAGCTGACGCCTTCGCCCGGCCGGCGACCAATCGTCGGAACACCGGATCGCTCGTGTACTGGGCGATGCCGAGGCCGTGCGCGAACGGCAGGTAGCCGAGGTCGAGGTCGCGCGGACGCCAGCCGAGCATGTGCGTGTCGAGGGTGACGACGATCGCCGAGGCCCCGGCATCCTCCGCCCGCCCGACGAGGCTCTCGACCAGGTCATCCGACGTCGACCAGTAGAGCTGGTACCACCACGGCGCGCCGCCCATCGCGGCCGCTGTCTGCTCCATCGGCACGGATGCCTGGGTCGAGAAGATGTACGGAACCCCGAGGCGGGCAGCGGCGCGAGCGACGCCGGTGTCGGCATCCGGATGAACGAGCCCCAGCACGCCGACCGGCGCGGCGAGCAGCGGGCTCGGGAAACGCTGCCCGAACAGCTCGACGGAGAGGTCGCGGGTGCCGACATCGCGCAACACCCGGGGCACGATGCGCCAGCGGTCGAGGGCCTGTCGGTTGGCAGCGGTCGTCGACTCTGCTCCACTCGAGCCGGCGACGTAGGCCCATGCCTCTCGGGACATGGCGCGCTTAGCGCCCGCCTCGAGGGGGGGCCAGCTCGTCGGGACAGTCGGTTTCCTGCCTGTCGCACCGTCGCGGAAGATGGCGGACTGTACCGCCCGCCCGAACCCGCCGGTCACTCTGTCGGACACAGAATCTGGTCAGAGCGCGACGAGCACGACGGCTGAGCCCTGGCCGCCGCCGCCGCAGATTCCTGCGGCACCGACGGACCCGGCACCCAGCGCCTCGAGGCGACGGGCGAGGTGGCCGACGATCCGGGCGCCGGACGCTCCGATCGGATGCCCGAGGGCGATCGCTCCGCCGTTCGCGTTGACGATGCCCGGGTCGACGCCCAGTTCGCGGGTGGAGTACACCGAGACCGCGGCGAATGCCTCATTGATCTCGACCGCGGCGAGATCTGCGGTCGAGAAGTCGGTCTTCGCCAGCGCTGCCGCGATGGCGTTCGAGGGCTGCGCGTGAAGCGAGACGTCGGGCCCGGCGACGAACGCATGCGCCACGATCTTCGCGATGCCGTGGATGCCGGCTGCCGCCGCGGCCGCCTCGCTCATCAGGATGACGGCGGCAGCGCCATCCGTGATCTGGGAGGAGTTTCCGGCGGTGATGGTGCCGGCACCGCCGAAGGCAGCACGCAGGGTGCCGAGGGTCTCGGTCGTGGTCTCTGCTCGTAGCCCGTCGTCGATGCTGATGACCGTGTCGCCCTTGCGGCCGGCGATGGTCACCGGCTCGATCTCGCCCGCCAGGAACTCTGCCCCCGCTGCGAGCTTCGCGTGCGAGCCGGCAGCCCAGGCATCTTGCTCGGCCCGTCCCATCGCGAGTTCGGAGTTGCGATCCTCCGTCGAGGCGCCCATAGAGCGGTGCTCGAACGCATCGGTGAGTCCGTCGTGGTCCAGCGTGTCGATCAACTCGATCGAGCCGTACTTCTTGCCCGCGCGCGCGGACCACGCGTGGGGCGCGAGCGACATCGACTCCTGCCCGGCGGCGACGACGATGTCTGCTTCACCGGCGTCGATCATCCGCGCTGCGGCCACGATCGCCTCTATGCCGGAGAGGCAGACGGCGTTCACGGTGAGCGCCGGAACGGTGAGCGGGATGCCGGCCGCGACCGCGGACTGCCTGGCCGGGTTCTGCCCGGCGCCACCCTGAAGCACCTGACCGGCGAAGACCTGCTGCACATCGTTCGGGGAGACTCCGGCCCTGGCGAGGGCTGCCGCGATCGCATGGCCGCCGAGCTCCGTGCCGGGGATCGAGGCGAAGACCCCGTTGAAGCGAACGAACGGGGTGCGGGCGTATCCGACGATGACGGCGCTCATGCGAGTGCTCCTTTGCAGCGAAAAATTTTGCAGCGAGAAATGCGGTGATGACGGAACGACCGACAGGTCGATCGCACACCCTCCGAGAGTACTGCGCCGCGACGGAAGCAGCCGGGAGTCGTGTGCAGAGAAGAAAGGACCGCGGATGTCGGCTACCCGGTCTAGCGTGAAATACACGGAAACCAGCTCGACTCGGAAAGGACTTCGTCATGACAACTCTGATGGATCGGCCGTTTACGGCCCTCGTGGTAATCGACGTTCAAAACGGGGTGGTCGCCGGGGGGCACCAGCGCGATGCTGTGGTGGCCAACATCGGCGCCCTCGTCGACAGGGCCCGTGAGAGCGGGGTGCCCATCGTGTGGGTGCAGCACTCCGACGAGGGCCTGGAGGAGGGGAGTGACGCCTGGCGCTATGTTCCCGAATTGGAGCGCCGCGAGACGGAGCCCCTCGTGCAGAAACACTACGGGGACTCCTTCGAGGGCACAGATCTCGAAGAGGTGCTGGCGGAAAACCGCATCGGACGCCTCATCGTGACGGGTGCGCAGTCGGATGTCTGCATCCGTTCGACCATCCACGGCGCGTTCGCGCGCGGCTACGACGTGACTCTCGTCGGTGACGCTCATACGACCGAAGACCAGACCGAGTGGGGTGCGCCTCCACCCGACAAGGTGATCGCCCACACCAATCTCT
>JANYGT010000078.1 GCA_025362355.1 Lacisediminihabitans sp.
TCACCGACACCTGGGCGCGAAACAGGGCTTCCCACGCGGTGACTGCCGTCGTCTTGTCGCTCACGGGCCTCCTTTCAACCCGGGCCCAATTCTACGGAAGGCGAACCCGGATGACGCGGAGGCGAGCGCGGAAATGACACGTTAAAGAAATGACACGCTAAAGAGGACTGAGGGCCGGTTTCAGAGGCTAGAAACCGACCCTCTCCCTTGCACCAAGAGTGTCCTGCAATCACATTCCGCAGAGGCTGCCACAGCAAACAACTTCTGCTCTTGAACCATATAACAGTCCGGTAACGGAGCGCTAGTTACCGAACCGTTATTTTTCTAAGTACCTCAAAAGAATTTTCCGAGCGCCAGCAAAGGCGCGTCCAGGGCACCACCTTAGGCGCCGGCACCGATGTCCGCTGTGAGGCACGAGAGTCGTTTCGTCCTCGATCGTGAGCGCGATCCCAGGCCGGATCATCGGCCGGTCATTCCACAGAGGTGAGACCGGTCGCCACCCTCGTTCCCGCTCAGCTGGGCACCCGGTGTACTCGTCCGCGTGACTGGCGCGGCCTCCGTCGCGAGGAGTCCCCCCGGCGGTTCATGTACCGTCGTCAAGGGCTTTCTAGTCTGAATCCATGACTGAAAACACCACCGGTTCTGAGAAGAAACGTTCGACGTGGTTTCCGTATTTCATGACTATCGGCCTCGCAGTCGGCGTCACCGTCGGGATCATCACCGGCACGCTCGCGCTGTACATCGCCATCGGTCTCGCAGTCGGAGCGGCACTCGATGCGGTGCAATACGCGAAGGCTCGGCGGCACTGACCGCCGTACGTCCTGGTCGCGAACGCCGTAGATCGCCGAAAGGGGCTGTCGCGACGCAGACTGAGGCTAGGAGAGCCGGGACGATCCGGACCTCCGCCGAAAGCCACAGCCCATGAATTTCGTCTTCATCCGCCTCATCGCCGATGACATCCACCGCTTGGTTTCACTAACCCGCTCAACGTCATCACACCAGTGACAGCGGATGCCCGTCCCCCAGCAGGTTTACGCGCCCGGCCAGTGCGCGGGCAGTGCTGTGCCGACCTCGCAGGCGCCCTGACCAGGGAGGTTTCCAGCATCCGGAGTCCGAGCGAGAGTGCGACCGCATACAACACGTGGACGATCGCCCAGCAACGATCGGTAGGGTTCATGCCGCCAACTGCAGGCGCACGAACGGGCGCGGCGCTCGACTCTCTCAGGGGCGAACGAAAACGTCGTTCAGCGTCACGGGCTGAAGATGGCGCGCTATCAGCAGGTCTGCAAGCTGCGGAAACACTGTCGTGACCGGCGCGTGGTTGGCATGCCCGATGACGATGTGCTGGGGTAGAAACCACTTCGTGGCGAAGTCGATGACCTGCTGGGGTGTGATGAGCCCCGAGTCGGAGAGCGATCCGTACCAGAGCACGGGCGTGCTGTAGCCGATGCTCGCCGCCAGGTGGTCGACGCGTGGATTGCGGAACCCGTAGGGCGGCCGCCAGTAGGGCCGCGCATCCACGCCGTAGGTGGAGGTGATGAAATCGTGGTTGCGCTGCAGTTCGGCGACGACCGCGGCATCCGACAGACGGGTGAGATTAGGGTGATCCCAGGTGTGGTTGCCGAGTTGGATCTGGCCCGACGTCACGAGGGGGCGCATCAGGTCGACGTGATCTGACCAGGCCGGATTCTGCCCGTTGAGGAAGAAGGTCAGCCGGATCCCCGTGCTGGCCGCGAATTCGACGTATTTACGAACGACGTCGGAACTGGTGCCGTCATCCACCGTCCATGCCATGAGCATTCCCGTGCCCGGGAGAGCGGTGATGCCGGCAACGGGAAGTGCGACCTTGACGAGGGTGGGAGCGCCGAAGGTCGGGGTGGGTGTCGGTGTCGGTGGCTGCGGATGGAGGGTGTCGCTCGACGGTACGGGTGTCGGAGAATCCAGGGCGAATCCTGTCGCTGTGCAGCCGGCCAGGGTTACGAGCGCGGTCGCCGAGGCGAGGGAGAGGAATACGCGGCGATCCACGAAACAACAGTAGTCGTCGCACCCGCTCTATTCCGAGGATCTCTCAGTGAAGCGACGGACGGAGATTCGGTGCCGACTAGAGTTCGGCTATGGATCGGCTTGAGAAATTTCCGAGTCTCGTCCCGCGACCGCGACCGGCGCTCGCGGAGGTTGCAGTGATGATCCTGTTCACGGCTATCGCGCTCATCGTCGCCGGCGTCATCTCTACCGCACTCGACGCAGGTCGGGCCGGACCGGACATCCTTGCCGCTACGTTACGACTGGCCTCGCCGGATTTCCTGATCTGGGTTGTGCTGGCTCTCGCTCTCGGATTCATCCCTGGAAGGGATGCGATCGGTCGCGCGTGGATGGCGACCGTCGCTGCCGTCATCGCCTCCATCGCCGGTACGACGGTTAATTTCGGGTCGATTGCTTTTCTCACCACCGGCGGGCTGATAGCGCTGGTCATACTCGGATTCGGCGTGCTTGGCTTCGCGTCCGCGGTCACAATAGGGTCTTTCGGGGCAGCTGTTTTCGTGGTCCGTCGCGGCGACTCGCGGCCGCGTGCCGTCGGTGCGATCGGCGTCGTGCTGCTGCTTGCGTTGGGCGCCGGAGCCGTTTCTGCGCTGGTGGCACATTGGTTCAGCGTCTACTTCAGTATTTCTTCCTCGCCCCGGATGGCTTCCGTGCGCGACGGAGAAATCTACGTGCGATCCGCAGCGGTGGCAGTTGCGGTGCCGATCGTCGCCCTCGTCATCGCACTCTTCGTGCGCGCCCGGTCGCTTGTCATCCTCTGCGCCGTATTCATCGTCGGCTTGTCGTTAGCGGCTCTGATTTTTGCGATTCCCCAGAACAGGTTCGTTCCTCACCACGAGATCCCGACGCCGAAACCGGCGAACAGCAACTATCACCCCTGCTACAGCGGAAGCAACGACTGCGTGGGTGGTTGACTGCGGTGGCCGATCGCGGAGCGGGCTGCATCCGCCTTTACTAGGCACAAATACACTTGAGCATGGCCGCAACGGATGGTGTCGAGATCGAACGAAAGTTCGACGTCGATGATGAGACGCCTCTGCCGGCCTTCGACGGAATCGCCGGCGTGGCATCCGTCGGGGATGCGGTCGAGTTCGACCTGGATGCCGTCTATTTCGATACCGAGGATTTCGCGCTCGCATCCCATCGCCTGACGCTGCGCAGGCGCACCGGTGGCGAAGACGCCGGATGGCACCTCAAGACTCCTCTCGGACCGGATGCGCGCCGGGAGTTCCGCGAACCCCCCGGAACCGACGCGGCAGAGGTTCCCGCGCGGCTTCTCGGCCTCGTGCGGGTGCACACTCGGGACCGACGGCTGATTCCCGTGGTGCACCTGCACACGCGGCGCATCGTGCGCCACCTCCGTGACGCGCACGACGGTATTCTCGCCGAGTTCTGCGACGATCACGTGCGTGCCGACCGACTCCTGCCCAATCCGATCAGCCAGCAGTGGCGCGAATGGGAGGTCGAACTCGTCGACGGAGACCCCTCACTTTTGGACGCGGTGCAATCCACGCTGGAGTCCGTCGGCATCACCCCTGCATTGCACGGTTCGAAGTTCGCCCGGGCTCTCGACGATACATACCCGGCGGAGCATCCTCGCGTTCCGGCAGCGACCCGCACGAGTTCGGCCGAGCAGGTTCTGCTTGCCTACCTCGACGGGCAGGTGCAGACACTCTGGGAGCAAGACCCGCGAGTACGCCAGGACGAGCCCGATTCGGTACATCAGTTGCGAGTCGCGGCCCGACGTCTCCGATCGGCGCTCACCACGTACCGATCGCTGGTGGATGCCGCCGCGGCCGAACGCGTGAGCGCCGAGCTGAAGTGGTTAGGAACCACTCTCGGAGCGGCACGCGATCTTCAGGTGCTCGGAGAACGACTCGCAGGCGTGATCGCGGCGGAACCGTCTGAACTCATCGTGGGGCCGGTGTCCCTCCGGATCAGCGAACAGATCGAGCAGGAATTCGAGACCGCACGTCTGGCGATGTTGACGGCGCTCGACGATGAGCGCTACTTCCGATTGCTCGACTCGCTCGATTTCCTCCTGGCCAGGCTGGCGACTGCGGAGCCGACATCAGGATCCCAGCGTGAAATCGTCGTCGCCCTGATCCGAACGGAAGGGAAGCGACTACGCAAGCTCGCACGCGCCGCGGGGAAAGTCACTGACCCCGTTGTTCGCGATCTGGCACTCCACGACGTTCGAAAGAGTGCCAAACGACTTCGCTACGCGGTCGAGGTAGCCGCACCGGTGCTGCACAAACGCCTGCTTCGACTCGCGATCACGGTCGGAGAACTGCAGTCGATCCTGGGGGAGCACCAGGACAGCGTCGTCGCCCGAGCCTGGCTTTCTCGCTCGGCGACGGAGGCGCACCTTCGCGGCGAGAGCTCATTCAGTTACGGGCGCCTGCATGCCATCGAGCAGTCGAGGGGCGCGACATCCGAAGCTCGGTTTCTTCGTTCCTGGAAACGCTTCAGCAAGCGATTGCTGACGAAGAGGTCGATGCGCTGAGCGCCGCCGCTTCCGCCGATCAGCTCGAGATGTTCTTCCGGCGGAACCACCACACGGCGACCGCGGTGAAGATCAGCGCGTAGATGAGCGCGGAGAGCACGGAGTCTGCGATGGGGACGTAGTTGATGCGGGCCTCGAAGAACTGGCGGAAGGCATCCGTGTTCCAGGTGGGCAGGTAGTTGCGCACAATCCCGAGATCCGGGATCCGCTCAAGAATGCTCGACAGGATCGACGTGATCACGACCCCTCCGGCCGCCGCGAGTGGGGCCTCCGCCATCACGGTGAACATCGTGCCGAGTGCCGCAGCCCAGGCGAGATGCACACAGATCACGGCGACGGCAGCGAGGATCCGCAGCATCGATTCGCCCATCTCCAGCTGGGGTCCGACCGGGATCTGGATGCCGCCACCCCCGTACGAGATCGTGCCGACCAGCAGCGACATCCCGGTGAGCAACACGATTCCGACGACCAGCACTGTCGACGAGACCAGGATCTTCACGAACAGCAGACGGGTGCGACCGACCGGGATCGTGAGCAGATATTTCAGTGTCGACCTGGACGCTTCACCCGCGATCATGTCGCCGAACAGCAGCGCGACGACGAGGGTCAGCAGAAATCCGGCCGTGATCACGAGGATGAACGCGGTGAAGGTCGTACCGCTCGCCTGCGCGAAGGCCGCGAGGTCGGTGCGGCCCGCAGCCGGTCCACCGGCACCACCGATCAGGAATGCGAGACGCACCACGATCGGCAGCAGCGCGAAGATGATCAGCACCACCCGCACCCGCCACTGGCTGATCTGGCGCGCGAATTCAACACGGATCGGCAGCGTGCGGCGCACCCTGTCGGAGGCGACGGGAATCGGCCCGGGGGTCCACAGCGCCGGCTGGGTGGAACTCATCAGATGATCCCTTCCGTGCCGACCATCGCGAGGAAGGTCTCCTCGAGGTGTCGACCGCGAGCGACAGACCTCACTCCGACGCCGGCCGCGACGAGGGCTTCGACGACATCCTCGGGCGAGTGTGCAGCCGGCAGCACGCGGATCGTGCCGGACGCGGTGATGGATGCCTCCGCGCCCCCGAGCCGCTCGACCGCGAGCACCGCGGCAGGGGCATCCGTCACGTCGATGGTGAGCTCACTCGTCTCCCCGGCCAACTCCGCCACCGTCCCCTTCGCAACGAGCCGACCGCGCGCCATGACGACCACGTCGGAGCAGGTCTGCTCGACCTCCCCGAGCAGATGCGACGACACGATGACCGTGCGACCGGTCTCGGCGTAGCGCCGGAGCACACCGCGGAGCGCGAAGATCTGCGGAGGGTCGAGGCCGTTGGTCGGCTCGTCGAGAATGAGCAGCTCGGGCATTCCGAGCATGGCCTGGGCGATCGCGAGCCGCTGCTTCATCCCCTGGCTGTACCCGCCGACGCGTCGGTTCACTGCCGTACCGAGATCTGCGATCGCCAGGGCCTCGGCGATTCGCGCTTCGCCGGCCGGGCGACCCGATGCCGCCCAGAACAGTTGCAGGTTTCGACGTCCGGAGAGGTGCGGGAGAAAGCCCGGACCCTCGATGAAACAGCCGACCCTCGTCAGTACACGCGAGCCTGGCGAGACCTTCTCGCCGAAGATCTCGACCTCGCCGGCGTCCGGGCGCAGCAGCCCGGTGACCATGCGAAGCGCCGTGGTCTTTCCGGCCCCGTTCGGCCCCAGCAGCCCGAGCACCTGACCGCGCTGCACGGTGAAGGTGAGATCGTCGACGGCGCGGAATCCGCCTCGGTAGTTCTTCGAGAGGCCGCGGATGACGAGGGGCGGCGGGTCATCGTGCCGAACGACGGCGCGAGGTGCGATCCGGTCGCGCCCGCGGTCCGACAGCGCGGCGAGGATCGCGAGCGCGAGACCGAGCACCAGCACGATGGGGATGGCGATCAGATCC
>JANYGT010000220.1 GCA_025362355.1 Lacisediminihabitans sp.
AGCGCCGCGGCATCCTGCATCGAATTGAACCCGGAGATGAGGAAGAGCGAAGCACGCTCGAGCGCCGCCGGGAGCTCTGGGCTCAGGTAGAGCGTCTGATTCGGCGGGTCGTTCGAGTAGATCAAGCGGTTCGCGTGGCTCGCGATGAGCGCCACGTCGCCGATCCGGACGGTCGCCCCCACCGGGAACTGGATGATGAGGTGCGGATCGGTCGTGTCGCGCTCGGCGCTGCTGATCCAGCCGCTCCCTCGAGGCAGCAGCCGCCGCACGTGGTCGTCCATGCTGACCAGATGCAGGATGCTCGTCACCCCGAGCACCTCCATGGCGAACGCGGCCCGCACGCCCGTGCCGCCGAGCGTCACCCGACTGACGAAGCGCGCGGCGAAGCTCTCGACGATGCCGGAGGAGGCGACGAAGCGCTCTCCCCCGGAACCGGTCTGCAGGAACTCGAGCACCGAGACCAGCAGGTCCCGTTCGCTCGCGATCGGATGCGCGGTGGTGAGCTCCGACACCGTCACCCGATAGTCGAGCGCGAGGGCCTCGAGCACGGACGAATCCCACTCGATCTCGTAGTCGACCGTCCCGCCGAGGCCCAGGACGGTGTCGGAGCTCACCATGCGTTCAGCGTGCCAGGCCGCTCAGTACAGCGCGGCTTTGCCGGCGGCCTGGAACAGGTCGATCTTCTGCGCGGCGACCTTCTTCATCGCGGCGATCGCCGGCGGCTGGATCGTGTTCGGCTCGCGCAGCCCCTTGTTTTCGAGCTCCTTGCGCATCGCATCATGGTACGCCGCCTTGATGTCGCTCGAGATGTTGATCTTGTTGATGCCGTACTTCACGGCCTCGGCGATCTCGCTGTCGGGGTTGTTCGAGCCACCGTGGAGTACGAGTGGGATCGGGAGCAACGCCTTGATCTCCTTGAGCAGGTCGATGCGCAGCTTCGGGTCCAGGTCTTTCGGGTAGAGACCGTGGCTGGTGCCGATCGCGATGGCCAGGCTGTCGACGCCGGTCTGCTTGACGAACTCGACCGCCTCCGACGGCACGGTGTAGATGATCTCACCGCCCTCCTCGGCCTCCTCGTCCAGCTTGCCGATCGTGCCCAGTTCGCCCTCGACCGAGAGGCCGACATCGTGGGCCGTCTCGACCACGCGCTTGGTCTGAGCGACGTTCTCGGCGAACGGCTCCATGGACTTGTCGATCATCACCGAGGTGAAACCGGCCTGGATGGCGGTGAGCATCTGCTCGTACGAGCCGCCGTGATCCCAGTGGATCGCGACCGGCACGCTCGACTTGTGCGCGCGCTCGCGGATCGCCAGGATCGCCTCCACGCCGATGTGGCTGACCTCATCCGGGTGGATGGCCACGATCATCGGCGAGTTCTTCTCCTCGCTGATCTCGAAAAGACCTTTCATCATCGCGTAGTCGCTGACATTGAACGCCGGGATCGCGAAGTTGTTCGCGTTCGCCACGGCGAGCAGGTCTTTACCGTTCATCAACATTGTGGGGTGTTCTCCTTAGTGGGTGATGGTGCGACGGATGCCGCGGGGCTCAGCTCTTGACCGAGCCAGACGTGAGGCCACCGATGAAGTAGCGCTGGAAGATGAGGAAGAGGACGAGAACCGGGATGCTCCCCAAGATGGAGATCGCCATCATCTGGTTCCAGTGGTAGGTGTTCTGCCCGATCAGCAACTGGATGCCGACGGGCACCGTGCGCAGGTCGTTGGTCCGCGTCAGGGTCAGCGCGAACAGGTACTCGTTCCACGAGATCATGAACGTGTACACGGCCACCGACACGATGCCGGGGATCGAGATCGGCACGAGGATGCGCCAGAGGGCCGTCCACGGGCCCGCCCCGTCGACCTTGACCGCCTCGTCGAGCTCGCGCGGCAGGGTGTTGAAGTACGCGGTCATCATGATGATCGCGTACGGCAGCGTGAAGACGATGTACGTGAGGATCAGCCCCGCGTAGGTGTTGTAGAGCCCGAGGGTGACCATCAAGCCGAAGAACGGGATGATCAAGGCGATCGGCGGCACCGCCTGCGTGCCGATGATGATGACGTTCATCACCTTCTTGCCGCGGAACTCGTAGCGGCTGAATGCGTAGGCCGCCATGATCGCGAACAGCACGGTCAGCGCGGTGACAGAGAGCGCGACGACGTAGCTGTTGATGAAGAAGCGGATCTCCACCGGATCGCTGAGCACCGCGGCGTATGCGTCGAAGCTGAAGCCCTTGGTGATCAGTTGCGGCGGGTACGCGAAGATCTCGGTGTTCGTCTTGAACGAGCTGACGAGCATCCAGAACACCGGGAATCCGGCGAACACGGCGCC
>JANYGT010000224.1 GCA_025362355.1 Lacisediminihabitans sp.
CGTGGTGGCTTGACCTCGGGGATGACGGATGCTCAGGCAGCGGCCGCCATCTGGTCGACCGCGCACCCGCACGCCTACCGCGTTCTCGTCAGCGAGCTCGGTTGGTCGCCGGAGGCGTATCGCGACTGGGTACTCAAGACCCTCACCGGCGTACTGGCCTAGCGTCCTGCGCCCGAACAAAATCGCAATCCCAGTTCAGCTGTCGAGTTTGAGCGCGGCGATTCGGTTTCCCGCCTTCACGCTATGTGCTGAAACTGTACACAGCGTACTTCATGCTGACATAAGGTAGATTAACGGAGTAATTCTCAAGATCGCGCATCTAGCAGATCGGGCCACTGGGCCGCTCTAACTCCGTCGCGATGTACATCGCGCCTCCGACTCGACTAGGGAGTATTTCCGACCCACGATTTGATCCAACTGCGTCCCGACCCACTGCTGATGATCTTCGTGACTGGCGACTGTTCAATAAGGATCGTGACCAGATGGTAGAGGGTGAGCACGGCTTCCTGAAGCTCTTGCCTATCTTCCAGCTTCTCAACTGTCACGCCGACGGTGCGGGCCTCGTCGATGCCAATGCGCTTGTCGTGGCTCTTGTGGTTTGAGGCATCGTTGAAGTACGAAGCTATCCGCTGGCCTTCTGCCGCTGGGTCGTCGGCTCCCGACACCATGTAGCGAGTCAGCCAGTCCCCCACCATTCGTTCTGAGAAATCGAGCTGGTCCTGGGCGTACTGGAGAAGTGACGGGCCGTGCGACGCGAGAATTGGGCTCCACACATGGGCCGCCGTCGTGTCGCTCATTATTTCCTCCCGCGCACGCGCGAAGAGTTCGGTGATCGCGCGAGCCGAGTGCTGCCCGCCACCGAGCTGAGGGTCGATAGGGCCGAGCTGGCTCTGGTTCCCGAGGACGACGCGATCTGACGCCAGGGCCATCATCGTGCCGGCTGACATCGCGTACGCCGGAACTATTACTTCGACGTCGACGAACTTGGAACGGATGTATTCGACGAGCGTTTGGACAGCCATAGTCGCCCCGCCAGGAGTATGGAGAACGATGGTCAAACCTCGGTCCCAGTCCATTCCTGTGAACGCCGCCATCACGCCATTGATGTCCTCGGGCATCATGATGATGTGCGTTCCTGGCACCGAGGGTTTCTGGAGAAACCCTGATGCGTAGAGGAGCACATTTCGTTCGCCTCGGAGCGAGCCGATCGCGGCAATGCCGCCGTCGATCTTGTTACTAAACCAGGAGTCTCGCTGATCCGGCGGAGTCGCTGACAGCTCGGCGAGTAACTCGTTCCATGTTGCCAACTTGATTACAAAGCCGAGAGCGTCATCGGCCCAGGGAGGGGCGCGAAGTACTGAGGGCGGCCCGTCATTGTGGTCGCGTTCCGAGCAAGCTCGACAAGACGGGCGTACTCGGCGTACTGCGCCTCGACGATTTCGAGTGAGTCAGTGAGAGGGGTGGTGTCGGGAGCCTGGTCGTTCGTCTCGCTGATGCAGACGAGTATGGCACGACCTGATTGGAGCGATCCGGCTGGCCGCGAATGCCTACCCGGCCGTGTCGCGCTCTTTCGCGTGCCAAGCTGGCTTCTCGAGGCGGTGGCGCTAGCCCGTCGTCATCATGCGAGTGGAGCGTAGGGGTGGTCGCCGATATCGTAGCGATGTCGATCCCACCACGTCGACTTATCTCGCTAGGAGCCCTTTGCCCAACTCGATTAAGAGCCTGGTCGAATCAGTAACCGATGCTCTCCCGTTCCCCGATGAGCTCCGGCAGAAAATCGACCAATTCAACGCGGATGCCGCCCGATATCGATCTGCCGAGTTTAAGGAGATGGCTCTTCGGTCGGACTTTCTGAATCCCGTCCTAGAGCACCTCGGTTGGGATCCAACGAACAAGAACGGCAACACGTTTGCAGAGCGTGAGGTCATTCAAGAAGCGTCGGTCACCGTTGATGGCGTCTCGAAAGCCCCGGATTATGCATTCATCTTGGGCGGCCGTCGTCGCTTCTTCATCGAGGCCAAGCGGCCCTCGGTCAACATTTCCGAAGGGAAGGAGGCCGCGTTCCAGATTCGGCGCTATTGCTGGAGCGCCAATTTGCCATACGGCCTCGTCACTAATTTCGAGGAGTTTGCCATCTACGACTGCCGCGCTATTCCGAACGTCGCGGACAGCGCCTCTGTGGGTCGAGTTGCCTATTTCACTCTCAACGAGTTCGAAGATCACTGGCATCTTCTGAGCGGGATGTTCGGCCGGGCATCAGTCGACGCCGGAATGCTCGACCTGCTTGCCGCAGAAGCCGCTCCCCCAGCAGGCACTCGTCCAATCGATACCGCCTTCCTGGCGGAGATTGCGGAATGGCGGAGACTGCTTGCCTCTAACATCGCGATTCGAAACAGAAAGCTCACGAGCCTCGAAGTGAGCGAATGCGTCCAAACGCTTATTGATCGAATCGTGTTTCTCAGAAACGCGGAGGCAAGGGGTCTCGAGTCCGACGGAGCCCTTCAGCGCACCATCGGGGAGTCGCCGGGTATCTACTTGCGCCTCTTGCGCTTGTTTGAACGCGCCGACGACCGCTATAACTCCGGGCTGTTCCATCTCATCGGTCCTGCCAGCGACCCAGACCTCGACATGACATCTCGTGATCTTGATATCGCCGACTCCGTGCTTGAAGTTGTTATCAAGCGGCTCTACTACCCGGAGCCTTATGAGTTCTCAGTGCTTCCGGCCGACATCCTCGGTCGGATCTACGAACAGTTCTTGGGCGAGCACATCCGGGTTGCTCCGGACCGCTCAATCACCGTGGAGCTCAAGCCCGAATTTCGGAAGTCGGGGGGCGTTTACTACACGCCTTCACCCATCGTGGACTACATCGTCCAGGAGACCCTCGGTCCTTTGCTCAAAGGTAAGACTCCTGGTCAGGTGGAATCTCTAGCCATCGTCGACCCAGCCGCCGGCAGCGGGTCGTTCCTCATCGCGGCCTTCCAATATCTGCTTGATTGGCACCGGGACTACTACGCGCTGACCCCTAGCAATGCAAAAAAGTTCCTCGAGCTGGGTACAGACGGTCAGACCCGCATTAATACTCGTGAACGCAAACGCATCCTCCTCAATAACATTTTCGGCGTCGACATCGACCCTCAAGCTGTTGAGGTCGCCAAGCTCTCGCTAAGCGTTCGCGCACCGACCTCGACGCATCCTCGGTCGAACGATTCCGTAGTGCTCTTCGAGAGATCGTTGGGGTCTGGCAGCAAGGTCGCCCCGACTTCGCTTGCAACCACCCCACCGCCGGGGCGCTGACGTAACAACTATCACCGGCGCCGACGGCCCGCTTTGAGCCACGGCCCAGCCGAGGTCGGCCAGAACACGCGGCCCGGAGTCAACGCCCTTAATTCAGCTTTCCGGCGACCGGCGGTTGTAATTCATTTTCGGTCGGGTCACAGATGTTCGGCCGAAACGCGCCTCACAAACCTGTGAGGTTACCGGCTTGCAGCCGTGTTGTGCGATCGCTCGATGTCGGGTGCGTAGAACACGGTAAGACCAGCGATCGGATGGTCCGGACGAAAATTGGACTAGGCGGTGAGTTGCTCGCTGAGGTCCCACAGTCGGCGTGCGTCGTCGTCGTTGAGCATGGCGGAGTTTGCCATGGACGGGATACTTGTGGCATTGAGCGGGTAGTCGGTGTCGTCGATCTTGG
>JANYGT010000227.1 GCA_025362355.1 Lacisediminihabitans sp.
GCCGGTGGATCGGGGGCGCGACGACATCCGGCTGATGCTGCAGATCACGTCGCCGAGGCGCGCGGAAGACAAGCTGAAGTACCTCGCCGGATCCGAGTCGGCGATGGGAGCCTGGATCGGCGACGTCACCCCCGAGCAGACGGCGCTGCGGCTCCGTGCAGCTCTCGAGACCGTTGGAGAGCCCGAATGACCGACATCCGCGACGAGACGACCGACGGATTCCGCGCCACCTTCGGCTACGAACCGAGCGGGCTCTGGTCGGCACCGGGGCGGGTCAACCTGATCGGTGAACACACCGACTACAACCTCGGATTCGTGCTGCCCTTCGCGATCGATCGACGAACCGTCGTCGCCCTCGGCTTACGGGATGATCGCATCGCGCGGGTGGCCAGCTCCTTCGCCGACGAGGTCGTGGAGATCGACCTCTCGCGGCTCGATCCGGCCGCCCTCGACGGCTGGGCCGCCTATCCGCTCGGGGTCGCCTGGGCGCTCGGCGCTCGTGGCGCCGATCTCGCCGCGGTTCCGGGTTTCGACATCTTCGTCGAATCCGACGTGCCGGTCGGCGCAGGGCTCTCCTCCTCCGCCGCGATCGAGAGTGCCGTCGCTCTCGCCCTCAACGACGTCTGGCAGCTCGGCTTCGACCGACCACAGCTCGCCCGGGTCGGCCAGCTCGCCGAGAACGAGGCCGTCGGCGCTCCCACCGGCATCATGGACCAGTCGGCATCCCTCCTCGGTGAAAAAGACTGCGCCGTCTTCCTCGACTGCCGCAGTCTCGAGTCGCGCATCGTCGAGCTCGGCCTCGCCGACGCCGGACTCGTCGTGCTCATCATGGACACCGGCATCTCGCACGAACACGCGACGGGTGGATATGCGGAGCGTCGGGCATCCTGCGAACTCGGAGCACGGATGCTCGGAGTCGACTCTCTTCGCGACCTCGGCGTCGACGACCTCCCCCGGGCGCGCGCCGAACTCGACGACGTCACGTTCCGGCGCGTCCGGCACGTTGTCACCGAGAACCAGCGCGTGCTCGACACCGTCGCCGCACTGGCCAGCGGAGGGCCGCGCAGCATCGGCGACCTGCTCGACGCCTCCCATCGCTCGATGCGCGACGACTTCGAGATCTCCATAGCGGAGCTCGACCTCGCCGTCGAGACCGCCCAGGCCAACGGTGCGATCGGAGCCCGGATGACCGGCGGAGGTTTCGGCGGAGCGGCCATCGCCCTCGTCGCGACCGAAGATCTCTCGCGGGTGCAGGTTGCGATTGACGGCGCTTTCGCAGAACATGGCTACGGTGTGCCTGATACCTTCGTCGTTACGGCAGCACACGGTGCGTCGCGAGAGTACTGAAGCACAGCACCGAGCCGAGGGGATGTCATGAGAACCCTTCACTCGCGCGTACTGCTCACCGCCGCAGTCGTCGTCGGCGTCGCGATGCTCGCCGGCTGCACGTCACAGGGCGGCCAGCCGCAGGGAGAGACAACCCCGAAGCCGACCAGATCGGCTTCCGCGAAGCCGACATCCACTCCGCAGGCGGTCGACGTGCTCTTCACCATCGGGGCCAACGTTCGCGGAAAAGACGGAAGCACCATCAGCATCCGGATGACCGTGCACAAGCCTGTGCCCTACAACGAGGCCGCCGCGAAACCGCTCGAAGCGACGTTCATCGCCCAGTGCGGTGCCGGCGTCGGAGGCACCCCCATCACGACCGCGTCGCTCCAGGCGAACGGGGCGATCCTGCTCCCCGTCTCCCTCGCGAGCAGCACGACCGGAAAGCCTTTCGTCTCGGCGATGCAGGTCGCGGTCGGCAGCGCGAACTTCGCCCAGTCGGCGACCGGAAAAGGCCTTGCGCCCGTCGACTCCAGCCAGCCCTGCTATGGCGGCTACACCTGGTCGAGTTCCGGCAGCGCCACCGCCATCGCCGATTTCGAAAGCGGCACCCCGGCCCCCGACACCGGCCTCTGGCGCTACGGGTACTACGGGTTCGGCATCACGGATGGCTCGAGCGCGACGATCGAGGCCTGCACCGTGACCCTCACCCCACTCGCCACCCAGTCTGATGTGGCGTCCGTCAACGGCTGGAATCCAGACGCCGCACAGAGCGGCAAGATCTGCGGCATCGGGTACACCGGCGAGTAGGCCGCCGAGTGGGCAGCCGACTAGCCCGCCGACAGTCTTGCGACGGATGCGGCCACCCGGATGCCTGCCCGCAGGTCCGGCGCCGGCACTGCATCCTCGAAGCCGCGGCGCACCGGTAGCACCCCTGCCCAGGCGTCGCCGGCGATGTCGTCGGCGGAGTCATCCGGCCAGCCGTCTGAGATCTTGAGCGACCAGTCGTCGATCCGCATCCGCAGCACGAGTGTCGCCGCCAGCTCCTTCGCAGAGCTTCTTCGCACCTCGGATACCCGCCCGGGTAGCAGACCGTCCGTCACGAGATCGAGGGTCGCGACTTTCTCGTCGTCGGCCACCGCCGCACACGAGCCGAAGAGCACGGCGCTCCGGAAGCGCATGGACGACTCGAAGGCCGAGCGGGCGACGACGAGCGCATCGAGTTCTGCGACGGAGAGCGCGACGGGCACTCCGGTCGCGAGAAGACGCATCCACGGAGACCCTGTCGATCCGTGCAGAAGGATGTCGCGGCCGTCGCGGACGATCGCGATCGGCATCACCCGGGGCAGGCCGTCCTCGACGAATGCGAAGTGTCCGATGACACTCTGGTCGAGCAGCGCGTCGAGCTTCTCTCGCGTCGCCCCGGAGAATTTGTGAAGCTCGCGGGTCGGACGGGTGCTCACAGCCGCTCCGCCGCGGCCACCACGTTGCTCATCAGCATCGCCCGCGTCATCGGGCCCACCCCACCCGGAACCGGCGACAGGAACCCGGCGACCTCGGCGACATCCGGATCCACATCGCCGATCAGTTTGGCCTTCCCGGTGTCGGAGTTCAGCACACGGGTGATCCCGACGTCGAGAACGGCCGCACCCGGCTTCACCCATTCGGGCTTCACGAGGCCGGGCACGCCGACCGCGGCGACCACGATATCCGCTCGCCGCACCTCATCCGCAAGATCCGTCGTTCGCGAGTGCGCGAGCACGACGGTCGCGTCGATGCCCTTGCGCGTCAGCAGCAGCCCGAGCGGACGACCCACTGTCAACCCTCGCCCGATCACGACGACCCGCTTTCCGGCGATCGGCACGTCGTAGCGCTGCAGCAGCTCGACGATCCCGGCCGGCGTGCACGGCAGCGGGGAGTGCAGTTCGCCGGCGACCCCGAGAACGAGACGTCCGAGGTTCATCGGGTGGAGGCCATCTGCATCCTTCGCCGGATCCATCAACTCGAGCATCGCGTTCTCGTCGATCCCGGCGGGAAGCGGTAGCTGGATGATGTACCCGGTGACGATCGGATCGGCATTCAGCGCGAGGATGGCCGCCCGGATCTCATCGGCCGACGCGGTCTCCGGCAGGTCGACGCGCACCGACTCGATGCCGAGCTCGAGCGAGTCGCGATGCTTGCCGGCAACGTAGGAGAGGGATCCGGGATCGGCGCCGACGAGCAGCGTTCCGAGCCCGGGGAAGATTCCGCGGGCCTTGAGGGCCGCGATGCGGTCGACGAGCTCCGAGCGCACGGTGGCCGCGGTCGCGACCCCGTCGATACGTACAGCGGTCATGGGTGACTCCCGTTCAGATTCGGCTGTTTTCGGTCTCGCGGCCGTGAAGGGTTCAGGTTAGAGTGCGTGCCGCGAGTGGGTTCGCGTATCCGGGCAGGAATTCCGGATTCGCCGGGTGAGGTTTGCCAATCGGCCCTTTGTCGGCGATCCGAAGGGCCGATCGACGTACTTCAGCCGCGTTCGGCCGCGTCAGGCCCAGGTGCCGGGCGACGTGAGGCCCGGATACAGGGGGTAGCCGTCGGTGAGGGTGAGCACGCGCGAGCGGAGGGCCGAGACATCCGGATTCGGCATCAGTGCCGAAGCGATGATGTCGGCGACCTCCGTGAACTCGGCGTCGTCGAAGCCTCGAGTGGCGAGGGCTGCCGTACCGATACGTACACCGGACGGGGTCATCGCCGGGCGTGGGTCGAATGGAACAGAGTTGCGGTTCACCGTGATGCCGACCGCGTGAAGGATGTCTTCGGCCTGCTGGCCGTGGATGTCCGAGGTGCGCAGGTCGACGAGCACGAGGTGCACGTCGGTTCCGCCGGTGAGCACGTCGATGCCTGCAGCCTTCGCATCCGGCGCCGTGAGACGCTCGGCGAGCAGGCGGGCTCCGCGGATGGTGCGCTCCTGGCGATCCTTGAACTCGGGCTCCGCGGCGAGTTTGAACGCCGTGGCCTTCGCGGCGATGACGTGCATGAGCGGCCCGCCCTGCTGGCCGGGGAAGACGGCCGAGTTCAGCTTCTTGGCGAGCTCCATGTCGCGGCTGAGAATGAGACCCGAGCGCGGACCGGCGAGAGTTTTGTGCACGGTCGTCGAGACGACATCCGCGTAGGGAACGGGCGACGGGTGCAGGCCGGTCGCGACGAGCCCGGCGAAGTGCGCCATGTCGACCCAGAGCTTCGCGCCGATCTCGTCGGCTATGGAGCGGAATGCGGCGAAATCGAGCTGGCGGGAGTATGCCGACCAGCCGGCGATGAGCACCGTCGGACGGTGCTCGAGCGCCTTCTCGCGCACGACATCCATGTCGACGAGGAAGGTCTCCGGGTCGACGCCGTAGGCGGTCGCGTTGTAGAGCTTGCCCGAGAAGTTGAGCTTCATGCCGTGGGTGAGGTGGCCGCCGTGGGCGAGCTCGAGACCGAGGATTGTGTCACCGGGGGTCGCGATCGCGGCGAGGACGGCGGCGTTCGCGGTCGCGCCGGAGTGCGGCTGCACGTTCGCGTACTCTGCCCCGAACAGGCTCTTCGCGCGCTCGATCGCGAGGGTCTCGGCGATGTCGACGAACTCGCAGCCGCCGTAGTAGCGGCGGCCGGGGTAGCCCTCCGCGTACTTGTTCGTGAGCACGGAGCCCTGCGACTCGAGCACGGCGCGCGACACGAAGTTCTCGCTCGCGATCATCTCGAGGGTTCCGCGCTGACGGCTTAGCTCCTGCTCGAGAACGGCAGCGATCTCCGGGTCGACGCTCGAGAGCGGATCGGAGAACGTGGTGGGGAGTTTTGTAGCGGTTTCTATCGACATGAGCTGTCTCCTGGATCTGACCGGATGAATAGTGAGGATCCGGTTCGGCCCAGGCGAACGGCCGAATCTGGTGCCCCACCGCCGTGCCCGTCCGGCCATCCTGTTTCGAGAGATCGCCGTTCAGACCTGCGCGTGAGGAGCAGTCGCTCCCCGGTGGAAACCCACCTCAACGCCAGTCGCGACAACGCGAGTTTATCAGCGGGCGTCGCGGGCCGGTACCCCCGGATCTCGAGGGCGCACCGCCCTCCGCACCGATCCTCCCCGGTGCACAACTCATGCAGTTTGTCGCGCCGCGCCCCCCGGTGCACAACTCATGCCAATTGCTCGCCAGACCCCTGTTTCGGCCGAGATTCGGTCGCTTCGGAGCAAACAGCACGAGTTATGACCGCGGAGGAGGGGCGAGCGGCCGGGCGGGCAGAAAGGCTGGCGGGCGCTCGAGCCGACGAACTGGTCAGGCCGGGTGCGCGGCGAGCAGCTCGTCGACCTCGGCAGCGGTTGGCGCCGAGGTGGGGCCGGGGCGACCCACCGCGATGGCCGCGCAGGCGTTCGCGCGCCGGGCTGCCTCCAGCGGCGGATGCCCGGCCGCCAGCGCAGCGAGGAAAGCGCCGACGTGCGAATCCCCGGCCCCGTTCGTGTCGACCACCGTCGCCGGGAAGCCGGGTACCGCGGTAACCAGTGCAGCGTCGAGACCCCGCGCGGCGGTGCCCAGCGCGAGACCTCGCGCGGGACCTGGCACGGTGCCGCGCGCGGCCGCGCTGGGCCGCCGTCGCTGTGCCACGAGGCAGCCCTCCGCGCCGAGCCGGAGGACCACGGCGCGCCATTCAGCGGCGAGAGCGATTGCGGCGGCGGCGGCATCCATTTCCCCGGTGAGCAGCCGGGCCTCGCGCAGGTTGCAGCTGAGCCAGTCGACCCGGTCCTTCATCAGCTCGAGCACGACGGGCGGAATGTCGCCGCAGAGCGGCCCCGGATCGAACAGCACCGTCACGCCCTCGGCGACCTCCGCGACCCACGGCCCGAGTACAGCCCCGTTGGTGCGCTCGAGCAGTCCGTAGCCCGACACGTGGAGCAGGTCGCCGGGCGAGACTTCTACTCGCTCCGTGTCGATCAGCGACGCTTCGGCACCGAAGACGGTCACGAAGGTGCGCTCTCCATCCGCGTCGATGAGGGCGATGTCGAAGCCGGTATCCGCGTCCGGAGACGGGGGCCGACTGAGTGAGATGCCGTCGCGTTCGAACAGCGCGCGCACGAGGTCGCCGTTCGGGCCGGTTCCATGCCCTCCGCCGTATATGCTCGCGAGACCCTGCCGTGCTGCCGCGATGAGCATGTTGGCGCTTCCGCCGGGGGTCGATCCGACGCTGCTCCCGAGCACATCGCCCCCGCGTTCCGGCAGGGCCGGAATGCGAACCACCACGTCGACGATCGCGTTGCCGACGCTGATCAGTCGCGGGGTCACCGCGGCTCGGCCCGGAAAGCCGGAAGTCGCCCGGTCACGCCGACTCACCCCGCAGTGCCAGCAGCTGGTCGACGACGGCCTCGAGGTCGAGCTCGTTCACGTCGCGTACCGTGGCGCGAGCGTCGGACGGCCACGAATCCACTCCATGCACTGCTCCCGCGATCGCTCCCACTATCGCCGCGACGGTGTCACTGTCCCCGCCGAGCGTGGCGGCGGCGCAGACCGCTTTCCACGGGTCATCCGGGAAGATGGCGAGGATGCCGAACGCGGCCGGCACCGATTCCTGCGTGGCAAGGCTGGTGCCGATGACCTTGTAGATCGCGGTGAGGGAGGCCTCCGGGTCGAGCGGGGATGCGAGGGTCGTTGCGAGGTGGATGCGGCTCGCGACATCCGCTGCCGCGATCCAGTAGCCGCGCTCCGCCCCGATCCGCGCCGCCGCGAGTGCCGCCTGAAGGTACGGCTGCCCGTCGATCCCCGCACTGACCGCGGCAGCCACCGCCGCTGCACCGGCGATCGCGACCCCCGTGTTGTGCGAGACACGACTCGCCTCTACGACGCGATCGACGAGGGCATCGGGGTCGTCCGATGGCATGACGATGCCGATCGGCGCGACCCGCATGGCCGCTCCGTTCGTCGTGCCGAATCGCCCCGTGGTCTCGACCGATTCACCGTCGAGGACGGCCTGCACGGCACGCTTCGTCGACGGCCCGAGCAGGTCGAGCGAGCCGCGGGCGCGCATTCCGTTCTCCCATTCGACGAGAGCGGCGGCATACATGCCTGCATCGACATGTCCCTCTCCGTCGATGAGGAGCCGCGCGAGCAGTAGAGCCTGTTCGGTGTCGTCGGTAACCGACCCGGCTGCCATTCCGGCTGCGAGCGGATGGTCGGGGGTGGCATCCAGAAATCCGGTAACGCTGCCATACGCGGCCTGGACCGCCGCGCGCGACATGAGCTGCATCGGCATGCCGAGCGCGTCACCGAGCGCCAGCCCGTAGAGGGCGCCGAGAGCGCGGTCTCGAGGCGTCACGATTCGGCCCGTGTCACGATTCGCCGGAGAATTGTTCGCTGGAGAACTGGAAGTGCAACCGGAAGTGCGCGGGGTCGAGCAGGCTGTCCACGTGCTCGACGAGCTCGCCGACCGCGTTACGGGTGACGCAGCGGGACCAGAGGAACGCGTCCCCCGCCGTGCGTCCGAGCAGACGCGCATCGTCGTCGCCGAGCATCCTCACCTCCACCCACTGCTGGCCCGTCGCTGCAACGAGGCCGGTGTCGACCAGCATCCGGGTGAGGGATCCGCCGGCATCCCCACGCGCGACGGCCTCCGCGACAGCGTCGCTCGCCGGCACCCTCGACCGTTCGTAGGAGATGATCGGGCCATCGACGATCGAACGGAGCCGGTCGATGGCGATGAAACGCTGCGACTGTTCGCCGAGTTCTGATGCGAGTGAAGCATCCACGATCTCGGACGCCCTGAGCACGGTGACCCTCGTCTCGACGCCCTGCTCCTGCAGCGCCCGCGCCCAGCCGAGCCTCACGTTCAGCGGCCGTCCGTCGTAGGTGACGAACGACCCCTTGCCAGAGTGAGTGCTGATCAGGCCGGCGCGTCCGAGCTCGGTCAGCGCCGCGCGAACCGTGTTGCGACTGACCGAGAATCGTTCGGCGAGCGTCGTCTCGCCCGGCAGCTGGCGACCGTACGGCACCTGCCCGTCGTGGATCTCCCCGGTCAGGATGCGCGCGATCTCCTCGTGCTTGAGACCCGAGACGCGGGCGGCCATCGTCAGGCCACCCCGGTCAGAACGGCATCAGCAGTCGTCAGTTCGATCAGCGGAGCGTAGAGCGCCATCGCGTCGAGCGCGCGTCGATGGTCGAGGTCGGTGAGCCCGGCGCAGGCATCCGTGACCACGAGCACGTGACGCCCGGCGTCGGCGGCCGGCAGCGCCGTCGAGAGCACGCAACAGTCGGTCGACACGCCGACGAGCACCACGTCGGCATCCACCGGGATGAGGCTCGCCAACTCGTCATCCCACTTGCCGAAGGTCGTGCGCGTGACCACCGGATGCCCGGAGCCGCCGAACGCCGGCATCAGGTCATAGAGACGGTCGGTCTCGGGCACGAGCGCGAACGGCCAGAGCTCGTAGTACGGAATCCAGGCGCCGGATGGATGGCGCGGCGCCACGAACCGCGTGAACACCACCCGTTCACCGAAGCCCTCGACCAGCCGGGCCACCGTCGGCTCGATCGACGGGTAGCCCGGGGTGAACCACTCGCTGCCCGGATCACCGAAGATCTGCTGCATATCGATGACGACGAGCCAGGGTGCGGTGGTCATGGGGTCTGGACGCGCTCGGCGTGCTCATCCGTCACCGGCAGCGCCGCGGCATCCGTCACCGGCAGCGCCTCCTGGCGTCGGATCGCCGCGCGTCCGAAGATCAGGATGCCGAAGAATCCGATCAGTAGCGCGAGCAGCACACCGAGGTTCGCGTAGGCCCACGGGCCGGTCTTGCCGCCGAGACCGAGCGGTGCGAGCAGGTAGCCCTGCCAGGTCAGCCAGGTCGCGGCGGCATTCGTGACGAGCCCCCAGCCGAGGCCCGTGCCGATCACGATGAGGCCGATCGGCAGCCAGCGGATGTCGCCGTAACGTCCCGTCGTCGAATACAGGTCGGCCTCGGCGTAGTTCTTCCTTCGCAGCACGACATCGGCGACCATGATTCCGCACCAAGCTGCGATGGGGGTTCCGAGGGTGATCAGGAAGCCCTGGAACGGCACGATGAAGCTGACCGCGGAGAAGACGACGATCGCCGCACCGACGATCATGACGACGCCGTCGATACCGGCCGCGACATAGCGCGGAATTCGGATGCCGGCACTCAGCAGTGCGAGCCCCGACGAGTAGATGTCGAGAACGGCGCCGCCGACGAGGCCGAGAACCGCGACGAGCGCGAACGGGATGAGGAACCAGACCGGCAGGATCGTGGTGAGTGCCCCGATCGGGTCGGCGGCGATGGCTGCGTTGAGCTTCGATGACGATGAGGCGAGCAACAGCCCGAAGACGAGGAGCACGACGGGGGCGACCGAAGCACCGAACGCCGTCCAGCCGACGACACCCGAGCTCCGTGTCTTCCGCGGAAGGTAGCGGGAGTAGTCCGCGGCGGCGTTGACCCAGCCGAGGCCGAATCCGGTCATCACGAACACGATCGCACCGATGAGGGCCTGGGCATTTCCGGCGGGCACCGCGGCGACTTTCGCCAGGTCTATGTAGGGGAGTGCGAGCACGATGTAGACGACGGTCAGCACGGCGGTGATGACGGTGATCCAGACCTGCAGCTTCATGATGAGGTCGAAGCCGATGATCCCGGCGCCGACGATGAGGGCAGCGACGACGATGAGGGCGACGATCTTCGTGGCGATCCCGCCGTCGAATCCGAGTTTGGTGAAGACCGTGGATGTCGCCAGCACGGCGAGCGCGGTCAGCGCCGTCTCCCATCCGACGGTGAGCACCCACGACAGCACGGCCGGCACGCGATTGCCGCGCACCCCGAACGTCGAGCGGCTGAGCACCATCGTCGGTGCCGAGCCGCGTTTGCCGGCGAGGGCGACGATGCCGCAGAGCACGAACGACACCACGATGCCGATCACCCCGACGATGGTCGCCTGGAGGAAGGAGATGCCGAAGCCGAGCACGAACGAGCCGTAGCTGATCCCGAGCACGGACACGTTGGCGCCGAACCACGGCCAGAAGAGACTGCGCGCCCGGCCTTTGCGCTCCGCTTCGGCGATCGTGTTGATGCCGTTGAGTTCGACGCCGCCGCGTGACGCTGGTGAGGTCTGTCGTGAAGGGGTCGAGTTGCCGGGCGTTGGCGAGCCGGGGGTTGGTTTGTCGATGGTGGTCATGCCGTATCTCCTACTGGATGTTCGCTTCTGCACCTGTTCAGACCTGTTCAGTCCGTGAGGGAAACGCTACTGCGGGTGGGCGGCGGCTGTCAACGGCTCGCGGCGCGCCGTCGCATCCGCCCCCTTCGTCAACCGCTTACGTTTTTTCCAACCACATACCTGTGCGCACAAGCTTGTGGTTGCAAAAACTGGAAGGGGATGCCCGATCACCGGTGGCGGTCACGATCACCCGGCGCTCTACTCCTTCACATGTCGCCGCGTCGGATGGCGCAACACATCGTGCCGAGAACCCCTCGTTGCGACCAATGGTCGCCGCATTCTGATGCGATGACTATTCCTGCCGAAGCCACATGGAGAAATCCCCTTCTCTTTTCCCGTGAGCAACGCGACGGGTCGAACCGTTCCGCTCTCCTGTCTCTCACCCGGAGTGGCGAGCTGACGCGCATCTTCCCTGGCACCTACGTTGAGACCGAGTTCTGGAGAGCACTCGACCGCGACGCTCGGTATCGTCTTCGAATCCAGGCGGTTGTCGACGAGCGCGGGCAGATCGTCGTCTCTCACGAGTCGGCTGCCGCGCTCTGGCGGCTCCCGAGGTTCGGTCCTCGGCCGACTCGAGTGCACGTTCTGGAAGCGGTCGACGGCCCAGGACGGCCAACGTCGAAGCTGGTGCGACACCCGGTCGGAATCCCCGACGACGGGGAGACCATCGACGGCATCCGGGTGACCACTCTCGCCCGCACCGTCGTGGATGTCGCGGCGACCAACACTTTCGTCGAGGGTGTCACTGCCATGGATGCCGCCCTTCGACGCACCTCGCATCCTTTCGTCGGTCTACCGCAGACGGCCAACACGAAGGACGACCTCTTCGACGAGCTCGAGCGCATTTCCCTCCGGCACGGCAGGGCGAAAGCGCGCCGCGCGATCGAGTTCGCCAACGCCCTCGCCGACCGACCGGGCGAATCGATCAGCCGGGTGTCGATGTCGATCGCCAGCCTGCCCGCGCCGCAGCTGCAGGTACGGCTGCAGGGCGCGAGCGGCCGGTGGTACACCGTCGACTTCTGGTGGCCGCAGTTCAACCACATCGGCGAGTTCGACGGACGCTACAAATACAGCGACCCCGAATTCCTGCGCGGTCGAACGCCGCACCAGGCCCTGCTCGACGAGAAGGCGCGGGAGGACGACCTTCGCGCGGCCGGCCATGGAATGAGTCGCTGGATGTGGGAG
>JANYGT010000267.1 GCA_025362355.1 Lacisediminihabitans sp.
CGCATGTAGTGCCGCCAGGCATCGACCGGCGCACCGAGGAATGTGACGACATCGGCGACGGATGCCGCGATCCTCGCCGATCGCTCCTCGGTTGGCACGTCCAATCCGTAGCCGGTCTTCGTCTCCAGGAACGTCGTTCCCTGGGCGAGGGCCTCCACCCGCAAACGCCACGCGTTCCGAATGAGCTGCTCATCGGAGGCCGCACGCGTGGCTGCGACGGTGGTCGCGATGCCGCCCGCGGCGTACGGAAGCCCGGCCATCCGCGCCTCGAACTCGGCCGAGCGGTCGCCGGCGAAGACGATGTGGGAGTGCGTGTCGACCCAGCCGGGGAGGACGGCCCGGCCACCGACATCGGTGCGGCTGTCGGCATCCGGAGCATTCTTCGCGGCACCGATCCACACGATGCGACCGTGCTCGATGACAAGAGCTGCGTCGAGGATGCGGTGCGCCTCGACGGGGGTCGGTGCGTCGTTCGTGGAGAGCTCGGAGATACCGGTGATGAGGTGCGAGGTCATCGGATCGTCCGGTCGATGTCGGCCAGTGTTGTTGTCAACAGTTGTTCCGGCCGCACATCGAGCTTCACCAGACGGCCGTTCTCGGCAATGATTCGGCCGCCGATGATCACGCGTTCGACATCCGATGCGGTGGCGGTCAGCGGCAACTGTGACGCTGCGGATCCGAGGGTACGGATGCTGTCAGCCGAGACTTCCACGAGGTCACACGGGTCTCCGACGGCGAGCGTGTGGCGACCGAGGCCGAGCGAGCGGTAGCCGCTGTCGGTGGCCGCGATGAACAGTTCGGACGGGTCGAAGCGGCCGCGCTGGCCCGAGCGGAGCCGCTCGCCCGCCTCGAGCCCGCGCATCTCGAGCCACGGGTCGATGACCGCGTTCTGGTCGGAGCCGAGCGCGATCGGGGTGCCGGCATCCGCGAGTTCACGGGCCGGCCCGATGCCGTCGCCGAGGTCGGCCTCGGTCGTCGGACACATCACGACGGTCGCTCCGGATGCCGCCACCAGCGCCCGATCCCCCTCCGTCAGGTGGGTGGCGTGCACGAGACTCACCCGTTGGGACAGGACTCCGAGCTCGTGAAGCAACTCGATCGGCGTGAGGCCATAGGCGGCGAGAGAATCCGCATTCTCCTGCGGCTGCTCGGCGACGTGTACGTGCAGCGGTATGTCTTCGGGCAGCCCTCGCAGGATCTCCGAGATCGCGTCACGCGGCACCGCTCGCACCGAGTGGATGGCGGCTCCGAGCGTCACCCCGGTGCCGTCGAGCGCGTCACGCAGAGAGAACCAGCGGTCGAGCCCGGCGGATGCCGAGCCATCCGAGAATCCCCGTTGCTCAGGCTGCAGCGGCAGACCGATCCCGCCGGCGAGGTAGACGGTGTCGAGCAGAGTCAGCCGGATGCCCACCTCTGTAGCAGCCTTCACCAGCGCGAGTTCCATCGAGTTAGGCTGCGGCCAGGGTGAGCCATCCGGCCGGTGGTGCAGGTAGTGGAACTCCCCGACGGCGGTGTAGCCGCTGACCAGCAGCTCGGCGAAGACCGCGCGGGCTGTCTCGAAGTACAGCTTAGGATCGAGCAGCGCGGCGGTGCGATACATCCGCTCGCGCCAGCGCCAGAAGTCGCCGCCCTCGGAGTGCGTGCGCCCGCGCAGCAGGCGGTGGAAGCAGTGCGAGTGGGCGTTGCCGAACCCGGGGACGACGGTGCCGAGGCGGATGTCACCCTCCACAGCATCGCCGACCTCGACCGAGCCGATGCGACCGGCGGGGTCGGCCGTGATGCGCACCGACGACGAGACCGAGGTTCCGACGACGAGCGTGCCGCACCAGAAGATCACAGGACGCTTCTCAGCACGGTCTCGAGCGCATCCACTCCGGCGAGGCAGTCGTCGAACTCGGCGAATTCCTCCGGCGAATGCGAGATTCCGGTCGGATTGCGGACGAAGACCATCGCGCTCGCGATGCCGTTCGTCGCCAGCACACCGGCGTCGTGACCTGCACCGCTCGCGAGCAGCGGCACGCCGCCGAGGGTTCCGGCGAATCCGTTCGCCAGCGTCGGGTCGAACCGCAGCACGCTCGACCAGGACTCCTCGGTGACGGTCGCCGAGCATCCGGATCCGTCCAGCAGATCGTGGATGCGCCCCTCGATGCCTGCGACGAGGGCGCGCGTCGCTTCGTCGGTCCCGGCGCGGGCATCGAGCCAGGCCGAGACGCTGGACGCGATGACGTTCGTCCCGCCGGGGATGACCTCGAGTCGTCCGACGGTC
>JANYGT010000268.1 GCA_025362355.1 Lacisediminihabitans sp.
CGCGAGGTGCTCGCTCTCGTCGGGCTCGGCGAGTCGAACGATGATCCGGCAAGAGCCTCCACGTCAGTCCCGCTACCGCTCGCACCTACGTCAGCCGGCTGCTCAGCAAGCTCCCCGCGCGAGACCGCTCCCGGCTGGTCATCCGGAGCCGCGAATCCGGACTCGTCACGCCGGGCGACGCCGCGCGCTGACGCCCGGGCCGATCTGGCGCGTCCGATCACAACAACACCGCCCTGCGTCGACTCCTCGATGGATCGTGGCTAAGGCACGAGCACGATCTTGCCGTGGATGTGTCCGTGTTCGAGTTCGGCGTATGCCTGCTGGACCTGTGCCAACGGGTAGACGTTCGCGATGGGAACTTCTAGGTGTCCTCCGGCGATCAGTGCGGCCAGTTCCGCCAGCACCTCAGCGCCCGGCCGGGCATTGACTCCAGGCTCGGTCTTGACTCTGTACCTCGCGGCCGCTGCGAAGTCGACGATGGTGTCGATCCGGTCGGCGTCGACGCCGAGGGCGAGGGCCAGTTCGACGTACCCCCCGCCGTGGGTGTCAATGAAGGCATCGATGCCGCCCGGTGCGGCGGCTCTGATCCGGTCGATGGCGCGTGCACCGTATTCGATCGGAGTGACGCCTTGGCTTTCCAGCCAAGCGTGGTTGTGCTGGCTCGCCAGTCCGATGACCTTGGCTCCGGCACGTCGAGCGAGTTGAACGGCGAACGACCCCACTCCCCCAGCTGCTGCGGAGACGACAACGGTGTCTCCCTTGTCGAGTTGCACGGACCTTATTGCCCCCAAGCCCGTCACCCCAGCGACGTAGAGCGCGCCAGCGACCTCCCACGAGACGCCGTTCGGTTTGGCAGTGAGGTTGTGGACGTCAACCCGGACGAACTCGGCCTGGGCGTCCCGCCTTTCGGAGAACCCGATCACCTCATCCCCAACCGAGAATCGGTCGACTCCGACGCCGACCTCGGCCACAACCCCCGCGAGGTCGCTGCCTTGCCCGGACGGAAACGTCGAAGGAAAGATGCCAGCCATCGCGCCGGTTCGAATGGCCGCCTCGCCTGGGTTGATGCCCGCTGCGCGCACCCGGACCAGGACCTGCCCGTGGTCAGGCGCGGGGCGGTCCACATCGCCGATGCGCAGGACCTCGATTCCGCCGAACTCCTCGTATCTGACCGCCTTCATGTTACCGAGGCGCCGTTTCGGCATCGGTGAAGAGTCGTGCGGAACCTCGTCCCTCCCGATACCTGGTTTGAGCGATCACCACGGAACCACGCCCTCGTCGTTGAAGAACCCGCCCGTTGGTCCGTCATTCGGAAGCGTTGCCAAGCGGATCGCGATGGCAGCTCCCTCGCTCGGCGTGCGAAACCCGGTAAATCCATTGAGTTCGGTGGCCACGAAGCCGGGGCAGGCGGAGTTGATGAGGATGCCCGACTCGCGGAGCTCCTTTGCGAATTGCACGGTGACGCCATTGAGGAGCGTCTTCGACGGACCATACGCGAGGTCCATCACGCCGAATTCGACGTCTGGATTGCTCTGCAGCGCGAGCGATCCCACGCTGCTCGACATGTTCACGATGCGGGGCGCGGAGGAGCGAC
Source organism: Lacisediminihabitans sp. (assembly GCA_025362355.1). GTDB lineage: Bacteria > Actinomycetota > Actinomycetes > Actinomycetales > Microbacteriaceae > Lacisediminihabitans. The sequence continues at coordinate 1,595 of JANYGT010000268.1, forward strand.
GCAGCAGGGGAAGCATGGCGTTGATCACGCGCACGACGCCGAGAACGTTCGTCTCCATGACTGTGCGGACGGTGGCCAGAACCGTGTCGGTCGGCGCCACTGGTGGACCTCCGGAGATGGCCGCGTTATTGACCAGCACATCAAGTCCGCCACGTTCGCTCAGCAGCTCAGCGGCTGCCTGTACGCTCTCGTCGTCGGTGACGTCGAGAGGTACAGGGAAGGCGTCGATACCTTCCGCGCGAAGCGCCGCAACGGCATCACTACGGCGATCCTCGTCTCGGGCACCGATACCGACCTGCCATCTGAGTCGGCCGAGCCCGGCCGCGGTCTCGAACCCCATACCTCTGTTCGCGCCAGTGATCAGCGCAATCTTCTGTTCAGTCATGCTCCGACCGTAAGGTCACGACGGCAGGGGCGTCCAAGACCGATCGGGCACCCATTGATACCTCACGGGTATCGAAAAATGGTGGCTCCCGGTATCACGAGCATCTAGCCTTGGTGAATGGAGACACGAGAGCTTCGCTACTTCATCGCCGTAGCCGAGGAACTGCACTTCGGCAACGCCGCGGACCTGCTCCAAATGGCGCAGCCACCACTGTCGCGCGCAATTCAGCAGTTGGAACGTCGGCTTGGCGTCGCACTCTTCGATCGTTCCGGACGAAACGTGGCGCTCACCATCGCTGGGGAAGTGCTCCTGGATGAGGGCAAAGCGGCTCTCGCGGCCGTGCGGGCCGCGGAGCGCCGCACCCAGCGCGCGGCAGCCACTCCCACCCAGATCGTGCTCGCCGCCAAGGCCGGCGCGAGCAACGAACTCCTGACGACATTGTTGGATCGATACGCCATCACCCCCGCCGCCGCGCACGTCGACGTGCAACTCGTCGGCGTCGGCGAGCCCGAGCGCATGCTCCGCGACGGCCGAGCGGACGTGGCTCTTCTGCTTCTTCCCTTCGATGAGCCCGCCGGCTTCGACTTCACGCAACTGAACTCAGAAGGGCAAGTCGCGCTGCTGCCGATCGGGCATCCTCTCGCAAAGCGCAAGCGGCTGAGCACTTCAGACCTCGAGGCTCTACCCGGACTTCCCCAGCCACGATGGCCGGAACCGGATGGCTCCTTCCTGGAGGGCGACGGTCCTACCGTGCGCGACTATGTCCAGCTCTTGCAACTCATTGGGTTGGGCCGCGCGTGCGCGATCGTACCGGAGTCCTCGCCGCGGCTAGGCAACAGCCTGGCCGTTGTACCGGTGCATGACGCAGACATGGTGGCGACGGTCATTGCTTGGCCCCCGCACAGTCGGTCTCGGGCAGTTGCAGAGTTGGTCGCATCCAGCGCAAGTGTTCCCAAGATTCAGGCCAGCCTCACTGATTAGACGCGACGGTACTGTGACTCCCCCGCCGCGAATAGAGTGAAAACGGATAACGGTCTTCACCACT
>JANYGT010000273.1 GCA_025362355.1 Lacisediminihabitans sp.
CACCGTCGAGATCTCCGGGCCGGCGGCGCTGGGCTTCGAGGAGGCGGTGGCCATGTTGGGTCGGCACGCCGACCGCGAATTCACCTTCGTCGACGAACACCCATCCCTTCACGAGGACCGACTGCGTGCGGCCGGGACGCCCGACGGGTACATCGCCTGGCGGATGGCCATGCTCGGTGGCATTCGACGCGGCGAAGACGCCTACCTCAGCGACGGCGTGCAGCGAGTGCTCGGCCGCCCCGCGACATCATTCGGCGAGTGGGCGCTGCGCGAAGCATCCGTCCTCTCGATCTGATTCCCTTTCCCCTCCACAGTCAGGACACGCTCATGAACAGCAACCTCGAACATCTCGCCGTACTCCTCGTGATCACTGCGGCCTGGCTCGTCTTCTGGATCGGCGCTGTCTTCAGCGTGCTGCGTCGAGCGGATGTCTCCTCCTTCGAGCGCGGCGTCTGGATCGTGATCGCGATAGTGCTGCCATTCCTCGGGCCACTCGCGTGGTTCGTCTGGGGTCGCACCCGAATCCGGCAGCCCGGTCCCCAGACCTGAGTGCCACGGCACTCCACCAACTCACGACCGCGAAAGCAGGAGAACTCATGAAGGTCCATCATCGTTTCACCGAAATCGACGGTCGGCAGGTGTTCTACCGCGAGGCGGGGGACCCGTCCGCGCCGCATGTGCTCCTTCTCCACGGGGCGCCCGCGAGTTCGCACATGTTCCGCGACCTCATCCCGCTGCTGGCCGAACGCTTCCATGTGGTCGCGCCGGACTACCTGGGATTCGGATTCTCCGATTCCCCGACGATCGACGAGTTCGCCTACTCGTTCGATTCGATTACCGGGGTTGTCGCCGGGCTGACGGACCACCTCGGACTCGCCACCTACGCGATCTACGTGCAGGACTACGGCGCTCCCGTTGGCTGGCGGCTCGCGCTCGCCGATCCGACGAGGATCACGGCGGTCATCAGCCAGAACGGCAACGCCTACGTCGAGGGATTCGGCGACATCTTCTGGCCCGAGCTCTGGGAGCACACCGAGCGTCCTACCGCGCAGAACGAGATGCCGCTCCGGGCCGGACTCACGCTCGACAGCATCCGCGACCAGTACGTGACAGGTGTGGGCGACCCGTCGCTGGTGAGCCCCGACACCTGGCACTCCGACTTCGCAAACCTGCAGCGACCGGGGAACGCGGATGTCGCGCTCACCCTGTTCCGGGACTACCACACCAACGTCGAGCTGTACCCGGCCGTCCACGAGTGGTTCCGCTCCAGCCAGCCACCGACTCTCGTCGTGTGGGGCGCCGGAGACCCGATCTTCGTGCCGGCTGGCGCCGAGGCGTTCCGCGCCGACCTGCCCAGGGCCGAGATCCACCTCCTGGAGGGCGGGCACTTCCTGCTCGAGACGCACGCGCGTGAAGTGGGGGCGTTGATCAACGACTTCCTTGCTAGGGTCCTCTCGTGAGTCATCCGGCGGCAGCGCACGACCGCCAGCCACGAACCAGGGAGCTCCGTTTATGCCAGACGCAGTGAGTTCACCCACCGGCACTCATCCGGTGACTTTCACAGTCGAGATCACCATCGAACTGTGCGCTGTTCCCGAATTCTTCCAGTGAGAGGGAACAGCCCCCTGACGGGAGGCTTCCGAAGGAGGTCAGACCGATGGTCGATGTGCCGTCAGCGGTGACCAACTTCGCTCCAGGGGTGGGCTCCCCCAAGCGCCTGGAGTCTCTCAACGATGGCATCTTCGCCATCGTCATGACCTTGATCGTGCTCGGGGTCAGGGTCCCCGGAGGTCCAGAATCGACTCTGGTGAGTCAGATCAGCGAGGTACTGCCGACACTCCTCACCTACTTCCTCACGTTCGTCACCTTGGGTGTTCTCTGGTTCGGAAACCGTGCACAGTCCGAATACCTGCGAGCGGCCAACCACCCCCTGGTGTGGCTGAACCTGCTGTTTCTCTCTGCGATCGCCCTGGTGCCATTTTCCGCAGCATTGCTCGCGCGCTATCCGACTTCACGATTCGCCGTGGTCGAATACGGTCTGCACCTGACTATCGCCTCCGTCATCCACGGTCTCACCTGGCTCTACGCGCTGGCGCATCCCGAGTTGCTCAACCGCTCGCTGACCT
>JANYGT010000008.1 GCA_025362355.1 Lacisediminihabitans sp.
CTCTGGGATCGGAACGGACGGGTCTGGCGGAGCTGATCGGGCGGCGTCATGCTGGACATTCAATCGGACCCACCCGAGAGAAGCCTGCGTGCGGGCTCTACGAAGAACTCCGGCTGAGCAGCCGTGCGAGGCCAATCCACCCACCAGATCACGCACCGGATGACGCGGTGATGGTCACAAGGGTTCACGTGGGTCGGACGTGACGTCAAGCATCGGAGGTCGGGTGCGCTAAGGTTTCCCCGACTGTATCGGTGGCTCGGGGTGTGCGGGGATTGGGGCTGGGGTGACTATTCCCGCGTGGCTTCATAGCCGAAAGAAAGTCATCTCGGTAGTCGCGTTGGCCGCCCTGATCGGCGCCCCTGTCATTGCAGCAGTCCTGCACCCGGGATTCCCCATCACGGATGTAACACTCTCCGCCTCCGACGTCTGGGTCACCAACGGACAGAAGCTGCTCGGTGGGCGACTCAATCACCAGATCGGCGAGCTCGACGCCGCGGTGACGGGTACCTCGGCGGCGCTGAATGTGCTTCAGGACAGTTCAGCGTACTTCCTCACTGACACGACTCAGGGCACGGTCGACCGCATCGATCCATCGTTTGTGTCACTGGTTGACCGCATCGCGGTTCCGATCGATTCGACGGTGGCCTATGGCGGTCCCACCCTGGCAATCCTCTCGCCGACGGGCCAGCTCTGGGTCGTCAATGCGAGCGGACACCTCGACTTCAACCGAACCACCACGGCGGTCGCCGCACAACTCGGCGCAGGTGCGCAAGTCGTGGTAAGCAAGTCAGGCACCGTGTTCGCCGTCTCCCCGGCGAAGAAAAAACTCTATACGGTGGCCCATCCGGGCGACATCGTGCAGTCATCGACCTTCCCGGCCGTTCGAGACTTCCAGTTGTCGGCAGTCGGCGAGCATCCCGTCGTACTCGATGTGAGCGCCCATCGAATCCTGAAGGCGGACGGCTCATCGCTGGCACTTCCTTCGGGTGCGCTCCGCATCCAGCAAGTGGGCCAAGACAACAGTTACGTGTTGGTCGCGACCGGCGACGCTCTGTTGAAGGCACCGCTAGACGGCGGAACCGTCGACCGCGTCACCGGTGCACCCACCGTCGTGACGAGTGCCAGGAACATCTCGGCACCGGTGTGGCTGAATGGCTGTGCCTACGGAGCATGGGCCGGTAGCGGTCGCTACCTGTACTCCTGTGACCGCAAGAGTCCGGTCGCCCAAGACATCGAGCAGACTGTGAGCGGCGACGACCTCGAGTTCCGCGTCAACGGCGGAGTCATCGCGCTCAACAATCTGCGCAACGGCAATGCCTGGCTCGTCACGTCGAATATGCGACTGGTGAACAATTGGAGTCAGGTCAAGCCGGATGATGTGACCAGCCAGGGCGACACAGGCGTTGAGAAGCCGGTGCAACAGTCGTTCGCCGACACCCTTGCACAACGAACGCCGCAGAACAGGCCGCCCATCGCGGTGAATGACACATTCGGGGTGCGTCCCGGTCGCACCACCATCCTCCCGGTGCTGGCGAACGATACCGACCCGGACGGAGACGTGCTCACGATCGTCTCCGTCACTCCCATTCGTGCCGACCAAGGTCATCTCGACCTCATCGAGGGCGACCGATCGGTGCAGTTCACGCCGGCGAGCGGGGTCGCCGGCACTGTCTCGTTCCGATACACGATCGACGACGGGCGAGGGGGAACCGCTTCGGCGGATGTGAACGCGACGATCCGCCCCCTCAGCCAGAATGTCGCTCCGGTCGCAACGCGCTCGAGCGCCACTCAGGTTGAGGCCGGCCAGAGCATCTCCTACAACGTGCTGAATGATTGGAACGACCCGGACGGCGACGACATCTACCTGGTGGCGGCGGTCTCGACAACCGCCGACGACGTGCAATTCAACCCGGACGGCACGATCACATTCACGAGTAAGACCGGCCAGTCAGGGTCGAAGCAGGTCAACTTCACCGTCGCAGACGGGAAGGCGAGTGCTTCCGGCAGCCTGACGGTCAGCGTCCAGCCCCGAGGCAGCCTTGGCCCGGTTGCTGTTCCCGACTCCGCCAGTGGATTCGTCGCATCCCCCATCGTGATCTCGCCGCTCGCGAATGACATGTCGCCGTCGGGAGACACACTCACCCTCGTGGGAGCGAAGCTGAACGGAGGTGGTACGGCGATCGTGACGACCGACACGGTGAACGCCACGGTAACGGTGCAATCGAGCTCGGTCGGTGTCTATTACGTCGAATACACCCTCGGCGCTGGGGCGAAATCCACCGGGGGGCTGATCCGCGTCGACATCGCAGCCCCAGTCAAAGGCGACCCTCCGCCGCTCGCGGTGAAAGATATCGCCTACCTTCGACCGGGGCAGCCGACCACCGTCATGGTTCTCGACAACGATGTGTCGCCCTCCGACAGGGTGCTCGCGGTGCAGTCGGTGGATGTCTCCGCAGTGGCGTCATCACTCTCGGTCGAGATCCTCGATAACGCCACAATTCGGGTATCCAGCAGCTCAGCGCTGACGTCGCAGGTGCAGTTCCAATACACGATCTCCGATGGTCGGGGTACCTCGACCGCGGGCGTCACCGTCGTACCGGTCGCGCCGCTCACCAAGCACCAGCCTCCTGTCGCCCGTGACGACTCCGTCGTCGTCAGGGCAGGCGACATCGCGACAACCGCCGTGCTGGCCAACGACACGTCACCAGACTCTGCGACCCTGTCCGTCGATCCGAAGCTGGTCAGCACCAGCGTCGGCACCG
>JANYGT010000026.1 GCA_025362355.1 Lacisediminihabitans sp.
CAGGGCCTTACCGGTGTGAGCGATACTGGGATCGAACCAGCGACCTCTTCCGTGTCAGGGAAGCGCGCTACCGCTGCGCCAATCGCTCAAACTCTGTATTCAATTTTACTTCTGCGTGCAACTGCGAGGTGGCGACGGGATTTGAACCCGTGTGGACGGCTTTGCAGGCCGCTGCCTCGCCTCTCGGCCACGCCACCATGTTCTGGCGAGGTGGGCAACCCTTTTCAGGACTACGACACCATGAGACTTCGAGCGGATGACGAGATTCGAACTCGCGACCCTCACCTTGGCAAGGTGATGCGCTACCACTGCGCCACATCCGCACTGCCCGCATTTCTGCGTGCGCTGATGACTCTATCCCAGCCGCGCGCGATGAGCCAATTCTGTGACGGACCGGCGCGGCGGTGTGGCAGGATTGTCGAGTCAGGGCGATTGGCGCAGTTGGTAGCGCGCTTCGTTCACACCGAAGAGGTCATCGGTTCAAGTCCGGTATCGCCCACCCTGAACTCCGAAAACAGCCGTAAGCCTGAAAATTCAGTCGGCGGAGAGTTCCCTCGGCCCGCTGAAGCGCGTCAGCACTCCGGGTGAGTACAGCACCGAGTCCGGCGGCCGCAGTGCGAGGTCTCCGAATCCGGATGCCGCGAGCAGCCCGTCGTCGAGCTCGAGCAGCTGCGCCTCGAAGAGCGGCCACGGGTCGTGGGAGTTCGCCTGAACGAGGGTTCGGCTCCCCCGCCGAACGAAGAGCCGCCATCGCGCGGTGAGAAAGTCGGCCAGCGGGTCATCGGTGACCGCGACATCCGATCTCCTGCTCCGGATGAGCGTGGAGGGGCCCTCCCCCGGAAGCCGCGCGCTGCGATAGGTGAGGTCGTACCCCGTGTGCTGCACGGTCGCCGCCGCCCAGAAATAGGGGAGGCTGAAGGCGGCACGAGCGGTCAGGACCGACGCGAGTCGCGATGCCTCGAGCGAGGTGAAGACAACTCCGTGTCGCCCCCGCGCATCGACCCCGTACAGCCGCACATTCACCTCGGTGAAGGAGCCGAAGTATGGCACGGCCGGCGAACCGAGAAACGACGTGTCGAGCATCCGGAACGGGATGAGGCCGACCCAGGTGGATCCGTCGAAAAGGTCGGGCTCGATGCCCTCCGGGAGGAGCGGGGCGACGATCGCGGGATCGACCCGCCAGTGGAGGAAAGTGAGATCGGCCCAGAACTGCTGCAGTATGGCGCGCCCCGGAAGCGCCGGCGCGTGTACCGAAATTGCCTCCACATCACGATGATACGGAGGGCTCGGGATACGCTCGCTGAATGCAGAGCCTTGCCAGCAGACTGATGCCCCTCGTCATGACGATTCGCGGGAGCAAGAAGCGCTACAGCTCAGCCGCCGCGACCCTCGCGGACATGGCCGAGACCGCGAAGCATCCGAAGTCGAGCGCGCCGCCGAAGAGCATCGCCGGCCGGGTGGATGTCTCGCTCGAGACCATCGGAGGCTGGCCGGTCTACACGGTGAGACCCCGAGGCGTGAGCACCACCCGCCGTGCGCTCTACCTGCACGGCGGCTCCTACGTCTACGAGATCGCGCACCAGCACTGGACGCTGATCGCCGAGCTCGCGGTCAGGGCCGGCGTGACCGTCACCGTTCCGATCTTTCCGCTCGCCCCGATCGAGACCGCGGCGACGATCGTGCCGACGGCGACGGATCTCGCCGCGGCGATGATCGCGGATGTCGGGCCCGAGAACAGCAACATCCTCGGCGACTCCGCCGGCGGCGGAATGGCCCTCGCTGTCGCGCTCCTGCTTCGGGATCGCGGCGTTGCCGCCCCCCACTCCACGATCCTCATCTCACCCTGGCTCGACATCAGCGGCACCGACCCGCAACTCGCGGTCATCGCGCCGACCGACCCGTGGCTCGCCGTTCCCGGATCCCATGCCGCCGGCGCCGTCTATCGCGGCGCCGTGCCGGAGGACGACCCGATGGTGAGTCCGCTCAATGGCGACCTCCGCGGACTCGGTGCAATCACGGTGTTCACCGGAACACGCGACATCCTCAACGCGGATGCGCACCGGCTGCTGGAGAAGGCGCCGGCGGCAGGTCTCGAGTTGGACTTCCACGAGGTCGCGGGGATGATCCACGTCTACCCGCTCCTGCCGATCCCGGAAGCCCGGCCGGCCCGGGAGATCATGCGACGGGCGATCGCCGGCTAGTGACACGAGCCCCGGTGCGGCCGGGCTGACGACGCGGGCGCCCGACGCGACGAATCGCCAGCCAGACGAGCAGCCCGACTCCGAACCCGCCCACCGCCGCTGCGACGACGGTGAAGGCCTGGCCGAAGAAGAGCTCCGGCTGGCCCGTGTAGATGAAACTGACGTCCGTGGCGAGAAACCCGAGCAACACGAGGCTCGTCGCCCCACCGACCAGCAGAACGGTGGCGACGCGGCGCGAGGCGGTGAACGAGGAGCGTCCGGCCGCAAGCGCGCAGACGGCGGTGGTCACCACAGCCGTCATGACCGCCAGGCCCGGCAGGAGGTACCCCGCGGCGGGTGTTGCCGCAGCGAGCCCGGCGAGTACCCCGAGGCTCGCACCGGTCATCGTGTTGGTTCGGAAACGGGCTCTCTCGACCAGCGCCCACGCGAGCGCGCCGGAGGCAGCCATGAGGACGCTGTTGCCGACGATGAGCGGTGTCAGGTGGTCGAGCTCGAGCCCCATCAGCCATACGACCCACGCGACGACGAGTCCGATGGTCGGCAACAACAATCCGGGCCACGCGACCGGCGTGCCGACCGGACGAGGCTCGCGCCGGGCGACCAGCACCACAGCGATTGCTGCCCCACCCGCTGCAACCTCCGTCGGGATTGCCGCGCCGAAGTCGAGCAATCCGATCCCTGTCGCGAAGGGGTCGTACCAGAGTGTGAACACGATGGAGACGAGGGGCGCGTAGACGATCGCGGTAAGGATGCCGGCGAAGATCGTGCCGGCGATCTCACGTTCGCCCCGCTCGCGATGCGCGAGCGTTACGACCACGCCGAAGAGGCCGCCGAGCGCGACGACCGGCCCGAGGAAGACAACCGGAATTCCCGTCAACCCCGTTAGCCAGGCTGCGGCGGTGATGAGGATCCCGATACCGCCCTGCAACCCGACGGCAGTCCAGTTCTGACGCTGCCCGACGATGCGTGCCGCGAGCAGGCTGAGCAGCGCCGCTGTGGCCAACGCGCCGACCATGCTGAGTGCGGCGAGTGCTGCGCTCATCCGCTCTCCCTGTCGATCACTACGGCGGAACCCTGCGCCATAACAGTAAGGGGTGCCGCCCCGAAGGACGACACCCCTGTGCTCATTCTCCGCTGGTTAGACGACTTCGTTCGAGTACGCCTCTTCGCCGTGGACGATCGAGTCGACTCCGGCGACCTCGTCTTCGTTGGTGATACGGAAGCCCATCGTCTTCTGGATGATGGTTCCGATGACGAACGCGAGCACGAACGAATAGATCATGACGCCGAACGCCCCGACCGCCTGGGCGCCCAGTTGCTTGAAACTACCGCTGTCGATGAGGCCGATGCCGGCGCCGAAGATACCGATGTAGAGCGTTCCGACGAGACCACCGATGAGGTGGATACCCACGACGTCAAGCGAATCGTCGAAGCCGAGCTTGAACTTCAGGTCGATGGCGAAGGCACAGACGACTCCGACCAGGATGCCGAGCACGATCGCCCAGCCAGGCGTCAGGATGTTGCAGGCCGGGGTGATTGCGACGAGGCCGGCGACGGCCCCTGATGCGGCACCGATCGAGGTGGGCTTGCCATCCTTAATCAGCTCTACGATCAGCCAGCCGAGAATACCGGCTGCCGGGGCGACGAGGGTGTTGATCCAGGCAAGTGCTGAGATGCCGTCCGCTGCACCTTCGGAGCCGGCGTTGAATCCGAACCAGCCGAACCACAGGAGTGATGCACCGAGAAGAGTGAATGGAACGTTGTGGGGCTTGGCCATGCCCTTCGCGAATCCGACGCGCTTGCCGAGCACGAGAGCGAGCGCGAGGCCCGCGGCACCGGCATTGATATGCACCGCGGTTCCCCCCGCGAAGTCGTTGACTCCGAGATTGAATACAGACCATCCACCGTCGGTGAGCCCCTTCGGACCCGCCGTGAAGTTGAATACCCAACTCGCCACCGGGAAGTACACCAGCGTCACCCACACGCCGGCAAAGACCATCCAGGCACCGAATTTCGCGCGATCCGCAATTGCACCGGAGATGAGCGCGACAGTGATGATCGCGAACGTCGCCTGGAAGCCGGCGAACGCGAGGCCGTGGATGTCTAGGTTCATCCACTGACTCGATGTTCCACCCTTGAAATTCAGCTCATTTGTGAGGAATAGATCGTGGAATGGGTTGAGAAGGAAGCCCTTGATGATCCAGTCGCTGCCCCCTCCGAAGGACATCGAGTAGCCGTAGATGATCCAGAGCACTCCGACGAGGCCCATTGCGCCGAAGCTCATCATCATCATGCTGATGACGCTCTTCGCGCGCACCATTCCCCCGTAGAAGAAGGCGACCCCGGGGGTCATGAGGAGCACGAGCGCTGCGGCAACCATCAGCCACAGCGAGTTCACGTTATTTGTAATGCCGTCAGTCGTGGCATTGGTGAGGACCGACAAGTGGAGCATGGGTAGGGATGCCTCTCTCTTCTACAAGGGTGTGTCGGCTAAGTTCGGCGTCCGCAGTCCGCTGGCGCACGAAGACTTCGCGATGACGCAAGTTTGCTGCGCCGAGATTTCGGAACGGGTGTTGCCGTGTTTCACAGGTGTTACGCAGACTGCGCCCACGTAAACATCGTGTTTCCAAAAGCCGCTCATTGCCTTCGTATCCCGAGAGGGGTGCCTGCGGGCGTCCCCGTAGACTTGCCGCCGGGCGGTGACGGATGAGACTCATGAGAAGCGAGCGCATCACAGCGTTCTTCCTCATCATCGCTGCGGCCCTCGGAGTCATCCTCGCGAACTCACCAGCGGCCCCGGCGCTCCTCGCTTTTCGGGACTTCCACTTCGGTATCCCGGGTCTCGGCCTCGATCTGTCGGTCGCACACTGGGTGTCGGATGGCCTGCTCGCGGTCTTCTTTTTCCTCGCCGCCATCGAGCTGAAGCACGAACTCCGCCATGGAGAACTCGACAGCGTCAAGCGCGCGCTCGTGCCGGCGGTCGCCGCGGTGGGAGGTGTAGCCGCCCCGGCGCTGATCTTCCTCGTGCTGGTGCGCGCCCCCGGTCTTCGGGACGGATGGCCGATCCCCACGGCAACGGACATCGCGTTCGCGCTCGGCATCCTGGCGATCGTCGGGCGCAGCCTCCCGCCCCGGGTTCGTGCGCTGCTACTCGCACTCGCCGTGATCGACGACCTCATCGCCATCGTCATCATCGCGATCTTCTTCACTCGCAACCTGCAGATCGTGCCCCTGCTGGTCGCCATCCCCGTCATCGCCGCGTTCGGTATCGTGAGCCGCCTGCGGCGAAGGGGTATTCTGGTCGCGATCCTGATCGTGCTCGGAGTCGCCGCGTGGGTGCTCGTGCACGCATCCGGTATTCATGCGACCGTCGCCGGGGTTGCACTCGGCCTCGTCATGCATGGTCCCATAGCCGAACGAGCCCGTCACAACCTCGAACCGGTCAGTAACGTCGTCATCCTCCCGATCTTCGCCTTCGTCGCCGCGCTGGTCACGCTGCCGTCCGTCGGTATCGGCGAGCTGAGCCCTGTCTTCTGGGCGATCGTCATCGCACTCCCTGTAGGAAAACTGCTGGGGATAACCATCGGGGCGACGGTGGCGGCTGTCGCGTCCCGGCAGGTGAGAGCCGACCGTATTCCGCTCGGGGACGTCATCGCCGTCGCCGGTCTGGGAGGGATCGGGTTCACGGTGTCACTTCTGATGAACGAGTTGGCCTACGCGAACCAGCCGCGCGTTTCGACGGAGGGGACGCTCGCGGTGCTGACCGCATCCATCATCGCCGCCGTGATCGGCATCGCGCTCGTCGCCACCCGCTCGCGCCAGTATCGGCGTCGCGCCCTTGGAAGCCCCCCGATCTGTCCCTGACCAGAACGAGCGTTGGCGTCAGTCGGGTCGGCCCGACGTGAGCGCGATCATCCGCGATACCGAGCGCAGGTACTTCTTGCGGTAGCCGCCGGCGAGCATGTCTTCCGCGAAGACCTGGTCGAGCGGCGTGCCCGTCGCGATGATGCGCACCTGGGCGTCGTAGAGCCGGTCGACGAACGCGACGAGTCGAAGCGCATCCGTCTGGTTGTCCAGCGGGTGCACTCCGATGATCCCGACGGCGCTGAGACCGTCGATCACCTTGACGTAGCGGGATGGATGCACGGATGCCAGGTGCTTCAGCACCGCATCGAACGAGTCGACCGTCGCGAGCCCGTCGACGCCCGCAATCGTTTCGTCGAACTTCTCATCGGCGACGACCACCGTGTGGCCCTCGATGTCGCGCCGCCGATAGTCGAGCCCGTCGATGCGGATCGTCGTGAACCGTGCGGCGAGGGCATCGATCTCGCGCAGGAAGTCCTGGGCTGCGAATCGTCCCTCGCCGAGGGCGTTCGGCGGAGTGTTGGATGTCGCGGCGGTCCGTGACCCCGAGGCGACGAGCTCCGACAGCAGCCGTGACATGAGGCGGGTGTCCCCCGGATCGTCCAGCTCGAACTCGTCGATGCAGACGAGCGACGCGCCCGACAGTTGCGCGACCGCTGCCTGGTAGCCGAGTGCTCCGACGAGCGCCGTGTATTCGATGAACGTCCCGAAGTATTTCCGCCCGGGTGCGAGGTGCCACAGTGCCGCGAGGAGGTGGGTCTTTCCGACGCCGAATCCACCATCCAGGTAGACGCCGGGGAGCGCACCCGATTTGGACTTCCGCGAGAACAGCCCGCCGCGCTTCCCGGTGAAACCTTCGGCGAAGAGGGCGATGGCCGTGACGGCCTCCGCCTGTGACGGATAGTCGGGGTCGGGCTGGTACGACTCGAGCGTCGCCGTCTCGAATTGCCGCGGGGGAACCAGCTGTTGAGTCATCTCGCCGGCGGACAGCGCCGGCGAACGGTCGACGAGGTGCGCGTACTGCTGCAACTGTTCCGGCGTCACTCGGGAATACCTCATCGCGGTTCGCCCTTGGCAGAAGCTGAGGGTCTTTTGTGTCGAAGTCTTACGGAAGGCCCTGGGAGAGCTCCCCGAGTGCGTACATTCAAAGGGGGCCGTCGAATAAGCCTAACCCGCACCACCCGCGCTATCCGCCGCCCTCGTGCGGCACTTGGAGGTTCACATGGCCGTCGAGCCAGACCCATCAGCCGCATTCGCCGGCTTCGCTCACCCCGAACGACTCGTCAGCACAGCCTGGCTGAAGGCGAAACTCGGCACACCAGGACTCGTCGTCGTCGAATCCGATGAAGATGTGCTGCTCTACGAGACCGGTCACATCCCGGGGGCCGTGAAGATCGACTGGCACACCGACCTCAACGACCCGGTCGAACGCGACTACATCGACGGCACAGAGTTCGCCGCCCTTCTCGGCGGGAAGGGCATCTCGCGAGACACCACCGTTGTCGTCTACGGCGACAAGAGCAACTGGTGGGCCGCCTATGCGCTCTGGGTATTCACCCTGTTCGGCCACGAGGACGTGCGCCTCCTCGACGGCGGACGCGCCAAGTGGGAGGCGGATGGCGGTGAGTACACGACCCTGCCGTCGACCCCGGTCGCCGTCGACTATCCGGTCGTCGAGCGAGACGATTCGGTCATCCGCGCCTACAAGGACGACGTGCTCGCACATCTCGGCCAGCCGATGATCGATGTGCGCTCGCCGGAGGAGTTCAGCGGTGAGCGCACGACGGCGCCCGCGTACCCGGAGGAAGGGGCTCTGCGGGCCGGGCATATTCCGGGGGCGCAGAACATCCCCTGGGGGAAAGCGGCGGCGGAGGACGGCACGTTCCGCCCGGTCGCCGAGCTCGACGCGCTCTACCGCGGCCAGGCCGGCCTCAACGATGGGGATGACGTGGTCGCCTACTGCCGCATCGGCGAGCGTTCCAGCCACACCTGGTTCGTGCTCACCCACCTGCTCGGGTTCGAGAACGTCCGCAACTACGACGGCTCGTGGACGGAATGGGGATCGGCTGTGCGGGTACCGATCGTCACCGGTTCCGAACCGGGCGCCGCACCGAAGCGTTGAGAGGCCGGTGGGATACTGGGAGCATCATGAGCGACACCGACCTTCCCGCCTCCCTCATCGAGATCCGCGAAGACTTCCTCGCCCTCGAGAAGCAGGACAAGTTGCTGCTGCTGCTCGAATTCGCCAATGAACTACCCGAATTGCCGGAGAAGTTCGCCGAGCATCCCGACCTGCTCGAGCAGGTGGTGGAGTGCCAGTCGCCGGTCTTCATCTTCGTCGAGGTCGACGAGAACCGCATCGTGCACCTGCACGCGACCGCCCCGAAAGAGGCGCCGACCACCCGCGGATTCGCCTCGATCCTCGCGCAGGGTCTGACCGGGCTGTCGGTGGAGCAGGTGCTCGCCGTGCCGGACGACTTCCCCAACACCATCGGCCTCACCGAAGCGGTCAGCCCGCTGCGGATCCGCGGGATGACCGCTCTACTCGGACGCACGAAGCGCCAGGTTCGCGAGAAGACGGCCGCGTGAACATCCGCCGCGTCCATCCGGGCGTGGATGCACCACTCGAGTTGCCGGCGGAGCAATACCGGCTCGATGCCCTGTATGCGACCGAGCGCCCGGAGTGGCTGAGACTGAACCTCGTCTCGAGCATCGATGGCAGCGTCATCGGCGTCGACGGCACGTCGGGCACGCTCACCCGCGGAGCCGATCGGCGGGTTCTCGGTGCAATCCGGCGAGCGAGCGACGTCGTGCTGGTGGGAGCCTCGAGTTTTCGCGGCGAGGGATACCTGCTTCCGAGGGCCGCACCGCTCGCGGTGGTGACCACGTCGGGCGATCTGACCGGACACGGGATGCCCGCATCCGTCGAATCCGGTCGCCTCCTCGTACTCTGCCCGGCGTCGGCCGTCGATACCGTCCGCAGAACCCTCGCGGTGACCGGCGCCGACATCATCGAGATGAGGGATGACGATACCGCGGCCCGCATCGACCCGGCGACGATCGTTACGACGCTCCGAGACCGCGGCCTCCGCTCGATCGTCTGCGAGGGCGGCCCGGTTCTCGCCGGTCGCCTCATCGCGGCCGGTCTCGTCGACGACCTGTGCCTGTCGACGAGCCCGACCATCGGCGGACCGGCCCTGCGAATGCTCGGAGGGGTCGAACTCGACCCCATGGCCCTCGAGTTGCGGCAGCTGCTCGTGGATGACTCGGGAGTCAGCTACGCGCGCTGGGCTCTGCCGGACCACCGGTCAAGCCGAGGTCCGACAGCCACGACCTGATGGCTTCGGTCCAGCGCACCCTGTCATAGTTCCAGAGTTTCACATGGCCGGCGAGCGAGAAGGCCTCGAACCGCACGATGTCGGGTCTGGCGGCGGCGAGGGCACGCGATGCCGTCACCGGAACGAAGCCGTCGTCATCGCTGTGCATCAGCAGGATCGGGGCATCGAGATCTCCCGCCCTGGCGACGAAGTCGAGTCTCGGAAGATCGATCGGCATGCCCTGCCCGGTGAGCCATCGCCCCCACGACCGTCCGATGATCGAGAGAACACCGTCGCCCACCGAGACCGGAAGTCTCCGCAACTCCACCTGGAATCGCAGCGCGGTCACCCAGTCGATGACCGGCGATTCCAGAACCACGCCGCGGATGACGGCCGAGTGCTCCGACCGGGTCAGCTCCTGCAGAACGGTCGCTCCCCCCATCGACCAACCCATGAGCACGACATCGGTCGCACCGTTGTCGATCGCGTACTTCACTGCGACATCCACGTCCCGCCACTCCGTGTCGCCGAGCGCGTATCGCCCATCCACGCTGGCGGGCGCGTCGCCGTCATTGCGGTAGCTGACGACCAGCGAGGTGAATCCGGCCGCGCGGAACACCGGGACCGCACGCAGCGTCTCCTGGCGACGAACCGCGCGACCGTGCACCTGGATGACCCAGCGGGACGTATCGTCCTCGGCGGGGATCAGCCAGGCCGGGGCCGGACCGAGCTCTGTCTCGAGCTCGATGTTCTCGAACGGGAACTCGAGCTCTTGCGGATCGAGATAGAACCAGCCGGTCAGCCGGCCCCGCGTTGCGAGGGACAGGTCGCCGAATTCGACGTCCTTGATCTGACGGGTCACCGTCAGCGCTGTCGACGTCAGGATGTCGCCGATGCGCGCGTAGCCGTCCCCGCGCGCGAACCAGAATCCGTAGTCGCCCCGCAGCCGGGAGTCGACGTTCGATTCGAGAGTGATCGTCCCCCCGGCGACATCGACGGCGATGACCCGAGTGCTCTCTGCGCGTCGGCGGGGCGGCGTGACGACGGTGCGGGCGACGACGAGCGCGAGACTGGCTATTGCGAAGGCCGTGACAGCGGCGAGCCCACCGGTCGCGAGAAGGGTGATCCCCCACCAGCGATTGCCTCGGTCGGCGTGCCTTCGAGTAACTCCCACCCCCTGACTTTAGTCTTCAGTCGTGCCTGAAACCGTCGCTGGACCTCCCGTGCCCGCCGTGTTCGACCAGGCGATCGATGCGGTCCGGCGTGCGGTGCTTCGCCCGGAGCTCGTTCTGACGGAGATCCCGGCCCCCGCGAATCTGGCACCGTTTTCCCTCGCCCTGGCGGCGGATGTCACCCCCGCCCGTCATTCGGAGGATTCCGATCTCGGCACGGGGCGCTTCATCCTGCTCTACGACCCGGCCGGCTCCGAGGCATGGGGCGGCCAGTTCCGTATCGTCTGTTTCGCCCAGGCTCCCCTCGAGACCGACATCGGCCTCGACCCTTTTCTCGCGGATGTCGCGTGGTCCTGGCTCGTCGACGCACTCGACGGTCGTGGGGCCAGGTACACCTCCGCCTCCGGCACCGCCACCAAGATCCTGTCGACCGGCTACGGCGAACTCGCGAGCCAGGGCGACGGGGCGCAGATCGAGCTCCGTGCCTCATGGACCCCCCTCGATCACGAAGTGACCGCACATGTGGAAGGCTGGGGGGAGTTGTTGTGCATGCTGGCGGGGCTCCCGCCGGCGGCAGAGGGAGTAACAGTGTTGGCGGCCCGCAGAGCAGCACGTGAGTAATACCGAGGAGCCTTCGGGTGCCGAAGTGGTCGACGGCGATCCTGAAACGCCGGTCAAGCCGGTCGAGCAGGCTCCCCATGTGGTCGTGACGGTGATCGAGTCCCGCGAGGAGTACCTCGCCGCGGTGGAAGCGATCGCCGCCGGAACCGGTCCTATCGCGATCGATGCCGAGCGGGCATCCGGGTTCCGGTACTCGCAGCGCGCCTACCTCATCCAGATCTTCCGTCGCGGTTCGGGGGTCTTCCTGTTCGACCCGCCGGCGATCGGCGACTTCAGCGAGTTGAACGCGGTGATCGCGGACGAGGAGTGGGTGCTGCACGCGGCGAGCCAGGATCTCGCCTGTCTGCGCGAGGTCGGCCTCTTCCCGACGCGTATCTTCGACACCGAGCTCGGCGCGCGCCTCGCCGGCCTCCCCCGGGTCGGTCTCGGCACCGTCGTCGAGGAACTGCTCGGCATTCATCTCGCCAAAGAACACTCGGCGGCCGACTGGTCGACGCGCCCGCTCCCCCAGTCCTGGCTCGTGTACGCCGCGCTCGACGTGGAGCTGCTCGTCGATCTCCGGGATGCCGTCCGGGGGTTGCTCGCCGACCAGGGGAAGATCGATCTCGCCGAACAGGAATTCGCGGCCGTTCTCGGCCGAGATGCGAAACCCGCGAAGACGGATGCCTGGCGACGCCTCTCCGGACTCCACACTGTTCGCGGTGCCCAAAACCTCGCCGTTGCGCGGGAGCTCTGGGAGGCTCGCGACAGTTTCGCGCGGGAAATCGACACGGCGCCGGGTCGCCTCGTGCCGGATGCCTCGCTCGTCGCCGCGGCGAAGGCACTTCCGGAGACCCGCCAGGGGCTCGCCGCGATGCGCGAATTCAACGGACGGGCGAGTCGCTCGGAGCTCTCGCGCTGGTGGGCCGCGATCGAGGCGGGGAAGACGACTGACGACCTCCCCGCACTGAGGGTTTCGGGCGACACCATGCCGCCGCCGCGAGCGTGGTCCGATCGCAACCCCGAGGCCGACAGGCGCCTCAAGGCAGCGCGGGCAGCCATGACAGTGGTGTCGGAACAGCTCACCATCCCCGTGGAGAACCTGCTGACGCCGGAGTTGCTCCGCCGCATCGCCTGGAGCCCCCCGGCCACGCTCGACCTCGATGCCGTGCGCGGCGCGCTCGCGGAGCTGGGCGCTCGCCCCTGGCAGGTTGACGCTATCTCACAGGTAATCGTCGATGCGTTTGTAGAAGCCGGCCAAGAGCCGGTCGAGGCCGGGGAACCCACTTCGTAGGAACAGTCAAACGATTCGGGGCCGGTTTTTGGCGAGCCTAGGATCGGATGCGCAACTAAGCGAAAGTGGAGGCACTGTGGCCGAGAGACATGAAGTCGTGTTCGTAGACGGGGTCCGCACCCCGTTCGGACGTGCCGGCGAAAAGGGCATGTACTGGAACACGCGGGCCGACGATCTGGTCGTCAAGGCGATGACCGGACTGCTCGAACGCCACCCCGATCTTCCGAAAGACCGCATCGACGAGGTCGCCATCGCGGCGACGACCCAGCAGGGCGACCAGGGCCTCACCCTCGGCCGCTCGGCCGCCATTCTCGCCGGGCTGCCGAAGTCGGTTCCCGGTTTCGCGATCGACCGCATGTGCGCCGGCGCGATGACCTCGGTGACCGCGATCGGAGGAGGGATAGCGTTCGGCGCTTACGACCTCGCTCTCGCCGGTGGCGTCGAGCACATGGGGCGTCATCCGATGGGATCCGGTGTCGACCCGAACCCCCGCTTCCTCTCCGAGAAGCTGGTCAACGCCGAGGCGCTGAACATGGGGAACACGGCCGAGAAGATCCACGACCGCTTCCCCGAGCTCACGAAGGAACGCTCAGACCGTTACGCTCTGCGCAGCCAGCAGAAGGCCGCCGCCGCCTACGAGGCCGGCAAGTTCCAGCCCGACCTCATCCCGGTCGCCATCCGCGGTGACGCCGGCTGGGGGCTCGCAACCCGGGACGAGGCGCTGCGTCCCGAGACCACGCTCGAAGGACTCGCCTCCCTGAAGACGCCGTTCCGCCCCCACGGGCGCGTCACCGCCGGGAACTCCTCGGGGCTCAACGACGGTGCGACGGTCAGCCTGCTCGCCAGTGAGGCGACCGCGAAGGAACTCGGTCTCCCGACGAAGATGCGGATGGTCAGTTTCGCGTTCGCCGGCGTGGAACCCGAGATCATGGGTATCGGACCGGTTCCGTCGACCGAGAAGGCACTGAAGAAGGCCGGCCTCGAGATCGACGACATCGGGCTCTTCGAACTGAACGAG
>JANYGT010000061.1 GCA_025362355.1 Lacisediminihabitans sp.
CCGAGCGCGCCGAGGGCGAACACCTTGACGAGCACGAGGATGCCGTAGGTCGTCAACAGTTGGGGGAGCGTTCCGACCCGGAGGGCGGCATTGACGTAACCGGATGCCGCCACGACGATGAAGCAGATGAGCGCGATCGTCGAATAGCGGGCGAGCACCGGGCCGATCCGCCCGCCCTCGAGCGACTTGCGCAGCAGAACGATGGTCACGAGGCCGCCGAGCCACACGGAAGCGAAGACGATGTGCAGGCCGAGCGAGCTGGTCGCCGCATCGTGCCCGGCAGCGTCCGCTGAATGACCCTGCAGGGCGATCGGCACGAGCCCGACCGCGGCGAACACGGTGACGAAGACGAGCGCGGTGCGGTTGCGAACAGCGAAGCAGAGCACGGTGACGGCCGCCGCGATGAGCGTCGTCGCAACCCACGACGGCCCGACGGTCTGGCCGCTCGGCTGCCCCTGGAGGAATTGGCTGAGCACACCACCGAAGTTCGAGTCGAACGACACCGGGGTTCCCGACAGGCTGAGGAACGTGAACAGGCCGGTCGCCGCGGAGGAGACTGCCCAGAAGGCGGATGCCGCCGCCGCGATGTCCAGCGCCTTCGTGAACTCCGGCTGCGCATCGCTGAGCGCGAAGCAGACCAGCACCAGTGCACCGATGGTGACCGCTACGCCGAGATTCATCAGCATCGTGGCGATCGGAAGTCCATAGCGCACGACGGCGCCGGGGTCGAAGACCTGCTGCGGGGCGGATGCGCCGCCGATCGCGAGTGCGGCGAGGAGCGACACGAACGCGACGACCAGCAGCAGGGCTGGCCCTGCGATCCTCACGAGCCTGGGCACAGCATCCAGTTTAAGTGTGCCCCGCTGTTAATCGACTGCGCTGTCAAACGACTGCGCTGTCAAACGACCGAAGGGCCGACGACCCTGAGGTCGGCGGCCCTTCGGCAGTGGTTCTGGGAAGACCTACTTCGCGGCGGCCTTCAGCTTGCTGCCGGCGCTGACCTTCACGCCGTAGCCGGCCTTGATCTGGATGGCCTCTCCGGTGGAGGGGTTGCGTCCGGCACGCGCGGCACGGTGGGTGCGCTCGACGGCGAGCCATCCGGGGATGGTGACCTTCGTGCCTTCGCCGACCGAGGTCGCGAGGGTGTTGAACAGTGCGTCGAGGACGCCGTTCACGGATGCCTGGCTCTGGCCAGACTCAGCGGCAACTGCTGCGACGAGCTCGGTACGGTTTAGTGACTTGTCAGCCATTGAAGTCCTCCTCGGACATTGTGCTTTTCAGAACAGACATTCCTGCTCGAGAGAACAGGTCAGTTGCTTGGATCGGATCGGCATGGGGGCTTTCGCCTTACAGCCGCCTGTAATTTACCAGCTTGACTTGGTTATTCCGGGCAATTCGCCCCGGTGCGCCATATCGCGGAAACGAACCCGCGAAACGCCGAACTGGCTGAGGAAACCTCGGGGCCGTCCGTCGATGGCGTCGCGACCGCGAACGCGCACCGGCGAGGCGTTGCGGGGGAGCTTCTGCAGGCCGAGACGGGCCTCTTCGCGCTGCGCGTCGGTCGACGTCGGGTCGACGAGGGCCTTCTTTAGCTCGAGACGCTTGGTCGCATACCGCGCGACGACGATCTTGCGCTGCTCGTTGGCAGCGATCTTGCTCTTCTTCGCCATGTGTTAGCGCTCCTCGCGGAATTCGACGTGCTGGCGCACGATGGGGTCGTACTTCTTGAGCACCAGGCGATCTGGGTCATTACGACGGTTCTTCTTGGTCACGTAGGTGTATCCGGTGCCGGCCGTCGAGCGGAGCTTGATGATCGGACGAACGTCTTGCTGCTTTGCCATTAGATCTTCTCCCCACGGGCAAGGAGGTCCTTGACCACAGACTCGATACCGCGGGCGTCGATGACCTTGATGCCCTTGGCGCTCAGGGTGAGAGTGACGTTGCGGCGAAGCGACGGCACGTAGTACTTCTTCTTTTGCACGTTCGGGTCGAAGCGCCTGTTGGTGCGACGGTGCGAGTGCGAAATGTTGTGTCCGAAGCCGGGAACGGCTCCGGTCACCTGGCACACTGCGGCCATGGTTTTCCTCCATCTACCGTAGAGACTAATTCGCCTCTACCCAAGATCTCTTGTCGGCACGCACAATCCACCGAAACTTCAGGAGGGGGATTTGCGCACAGGTCACACCGCAGAGTGCGGGCAACAGCGTCCAATACTACGGACTCCGGCCCATTCGTGCAAACAGTGCAGTCCTGCAAACACCGTTCAGTGGATGTGGCCTGCCAGCGGGGTGTCGCCACCCGCGACGGCAGTGCAGTCCGCGCACAGCCCGAACACGTCGACGACGTGATTGGCCTGGGTGAATCCGTTCTGCGAAGCGATGGACTGCGCCCAGCGCTCGACCTCGTCCGCCTCGATCTCCACCGTCAGCCCGCAGTTGCGGCAGATCAGGTGGTGATGGTGCTGGCCGGGTGTGCACGCGCGGAAGAGGCTCTCGCCCTCCTGCTGCAGTGAGTCCGCCTCGCCCTCGGCGGCGAGATCGGCGAGAGCCCGGTAGACCGTCGCAAGTCCGATCGGGGAGCCGGTGGTTCGCAACTGCGCGTACAGGCCCTGCGCGCTCAGAAAGCCTTCGTTCTTCTCGAGTGCCCCGCGCACGGCCTCCCGCTGCCAGGTGTTGCGCTTCATGCGCCGACCTCCGCCGGCACCTTCGGCGCGGTGCTGACCCGTCCGTTGTTGCCACGGCGACCGCGGCGGGAACCGACGATGCGGCAGACGACGTAGATGAGGAACGAGATAGTCGTGACATAGGGGCTGATCGGCAGCCCGCCACCGAGTGCCAGCAGGATACCGCCGACCACCGAGGTGACGGCGAAGACGACACTCAGCACGGGCGTCAGCACCGGCGACGCGGTGATGCGCATCGCCGCAGCCGCCGGCGTGACGAGCAGGGAGAGTACGAGCAGAGCGCCGACGATCTGGATCGACACCGCGACCGCGAGCCCGAGCAGGATCATGAAGGCGATCGAGATCGCGGTGACGGGCAGACCTTTGGCGCGGGCGACATCCGCATCGACGCTGGCGAAGCTCAGCGGGCGCCAGACGAACACGAGGCCCGCGATCACGACGAGCGAGATGATGATCAGCATCAGCAGCTGCGGGTTGTCGACCGAGACGATTTGGCCGGTCAGCAGACCGAACTTATTCGCGCTGCGCCCCTTGTACAGGGCGAGGAACAGGATGCCGAGCCCCAGCCCGAAGGGCATCAGCACGGCGATTATCGAGTTGCGTTCGCGAGCCCTCGACCCGAGCACCCCGATCAGGAGGGCCGCCAGCAGCGAGCCGGCGATCGATCCGGTGACCACATTCACCCCGAACAACAGCGCCGCGGATGCCCCGGCGAAACTCAACTCGCTCACGCCGTGCACGGCGAATGCGAGGTCACGGGTCATCACGAATGGCCCGATCAGCCCGCCGACCACGCCGAGGATCGCGCCCGCGATGATCGAGTTGTGCACGAGCACGAGCAGCTCGCCGTAGTTTGCGAACCCGAAGATCTGGCCCCAGAGGTCGCCCATCAGAGCACCTGCCCCGAAGTGGATGACGCGCTCGACCTCTCCACGTGATGCCCGAGGTGATCGTGCACGCCGTAGCCTTCGGGCGCGCCGAGCACCACCACACGGCCGCGGCTGCGGATCACCTCGACCGGGGTGTCGTACATGTACGACAGCACCTCGGAGCGCAGCACCTCATCCGGTGTTCCGACCCGAAAGCGTCCGCCGGCGAGGTAGAGCACGCGGTCGACCATTCCGAGGATCGGGTTCACATCGTGGGTGACGAAGACGACGGCGGTGTTCAGGGCGCGGCGCTGCTCGTCGATGAGTTCGCTGACCTGGCGCTGGTGGTGCAGGTCGAGCGACAGCAGCGGTTCGTCGCAGAGCAGCAACCGCGGGTCGCCGGCGATCGACTGACCGACACGGATGCGCTGCTGCTCGCCGCCCGACAGCGTTGCGACGGGCACATTCGCGAACTCGGTCGCGCCGACCGCTTCCAGGATGCCGTCCACTTTCGCGCGAACGGCCCGGGACGAGATCGGCAGGCCCCAGCGGTTTCCGTTGACGCCGAACGTGACGAGATCGCGCGCGCGAAGCGGGGTTCCCTGCTCGAGCAGTTTCTGCTGGGGGATGTAGCCGATCCGCCTGTTTCCCCGTCCGACGGGCTCGCCGAGGAACTCGATCGACCCGGACGTGAGTTTCTGCTGGCCGAGGATCGTCTTCAGCAGGCTGGTCTTGCCGGTGCCGTTCGGTCCGAGAACAGCAAGGAACTCGCCGGCCTTCACCTCGAGGGTGAGATTGTTCCAGAGCCGGCGGTCACCGAAGGTCAGTGTCGCCGCTTGCAGGCTGAGTACGGAGTCAGAGGTCACGACCGCCTCACTTGAGTGCGCTCTTGAGAGAGGCGAGGACGTCGGTCATCCACTGGACGTAGTCCTTGCCCGCGGGGAGGGTCTCCCGCACCGCGACGACGGGGATGCCTGCGGCCTTCGCCGCTGCGAGTACCTGGGTCGTCTCCGGACTGCTGGTCTGCTCGTTGTAGGCCAGCAGTTTCACGGTGTGGTCGGTGAACAGCGTGAGGGTCTGCTGGAGCACCAGCGGAGGCACATCCGTTCCCTGCTCGATCGCCCGGCTGAATTTCACCGGGGTCTTGTCGACGAGCCCGGCCGCGTCGAGGAGGTAGAGCGGAACGGCCTCGGTGATCGCCGCACCCTCACCGCCGTGCGCCGCCTTCAGCGCCGCCTCATCGGTCGTGAGCACGGCGATCGCGGCATCGAACTTCTTCGCGTTCGCGCTGAAGGTCGCGGCTCCGGATGCGTCGAGCTTCGTGAACGTCGCCGCGAGCTGGTCCGCGAGCTTCGTGACCGTCGGAAAATCGAACCAGAGGTGCTCGTTGAACTCGCCGGTGGTCGGGTTGAGATCGTGGCCGGAGATCGTGGCGACACTGAGCAGGGTGACGCCGGTATTGTTGGCCCCCTTCAGCAGGGTGTCGACGAAGCTGTCGTAGCCGCCGCCGTTCTCGATGACGATCTGAGCCTTCGAGAGTGCGAGCTGCACCTGCGCATCCGCCTCGTAGGAGTGCGGATCCTGCGATGGGTCGCTGATGATCGAGTCGACGGTCACGCGTGAGCCGCCGATCTGCTTCGCGATATCGCCGTAGACATCGGTTGAGGCGACGACGCGGATCTTCCCGCCACTGCTCGCCGGACCGGCGGGGGAGGTGGATGCCGAACAGCCGGCGAGAGCGAGGGCTGCGATGACGGCGAGGGCGACAGCGGTGGTCTTCACGCGCATGGTTGGTGCTTTCTAACGTGCATTGACGAGACGTAATGAGATTCGTTATCAATAGTATGGCACGTCCGTAGCGCGGAGCGAAGTCGCCATCGACAATGGGGGACTCACCCTCCGCGCATGACTCCCGAATGAGGAAAGGAGTCAGTCGAGCAGCAGCGCCGGCTCCTCGATCACGCTGGCGACATCCGCAAGGAAGCGGCTCGCGACATCCCCGTCGACGACACGGTGGTCGAAGCTCGCCCCGAGCGTCGTCACGAATCGCGGACGCACCTCGCCATCAACGACCCACGGCTTCTGCCTGATCGTGCCCAGCGCCACGATCGCGACCTCGCCGGGGTTCAGGATCGGGGTGCCGGTATCCATGCCGAAGACACCGATGTTGGTGATCGTGATCGTGCCGCCGGACATCTGGGCCGGCTGCGTCTTGCCGTCCCGCGCGGTGATCGTCAACTGCTCGATCGCCGAGGCGAGGTCGCGGAGCGAGAGATCCTGCGCCTCCTTCACGTTCGGAACGATGAGCCCACGCGGAGTCGCGGCGGCGATCCCGAGGTTGACGTAGTGCTTGACGATGATCTCGCTGTCGGTCCACTGCGCGTTCGTCATCGGATTGCGCCGCACGGCCCAGATCATCGCCTTCGCCATGATCAGCAGTGGCGAGACCTTCACCCCGGCGAAGTCCGCAGAGCTCTTCAGTCGCTTCACGAACTCCATCGTTCGGGTCGCGTCGACATCCACGAAGAGGCTCACGTGGGGGGCGGTGAACGCGCTCGACACCATCGCGGCAGCAATCGCCTTGCGAACACCCTTCACCGGGATGCGCTCCTCCCGGTCGGCCGACCACTCCGGCGTCGCGATGTTGTGGAACACGCTGGCCTGCGAGGCGGTGCGGATGACGTCGTCCCTGGTGATCTCCCCGGCGAGCCCGGTCGATTCCACCAGGCCGAGATCGACACCGAGGTCTTTGGCGAGCTTACGGATCGGCGGCTTGGCGATGATCGTGCTCGCGGATGACGCCGGAACCGATGTCGGGCGAACGACCGCACTGGCGGGCGCCGCCGCTTTCTCCACCGGCGCGGCGGGCGTGAGCCGCGAGCGCCGCGAGGTCACGCCTCCCTTCAACCCGTACCCGACGAGCACGGCGCCGGAGTCGCCGCCCTGCTCCTCCGATGAAACGCCGCGGGCGATATCGGCGACCTGCTCGTCCTCCGGTGCAGCGATCGCGGAACCTGACGGGGCGCCGACCGGGGTGCTGGCAGACTCGGTGCTGGCAGACTCGGTGCTGACGCTGATGATGGGCGTGCCGACATCCACCGTCTGGCCCTCGGCGACCAGCAACTCGGCGACGACCCCGGCGAAGGGCGACGGCAATTCGACGAGAGACTTCGCCGTCTCGATCTCGACGAGCACGTCGTTCACCGCGACGGTGTCACCGGGCGCGACCCGCCAGGAGACGATCTCGGCCTCGGTCAGGCCCTCGCCGACATCCGGAAGTTCGAACTCTGAGGTGCTCATCTGGCTCCTTGGTGACGCTAGTAGGCGAGTGCGCGGTCGACGGCCTCGAGGATGCGGTCGGCGTCGGGAAGGTAGACGGTCTCGAGTTTGGCCGGGGGGAACGGGGTGTCGAACGCCGTAACCCGCAGCACGGGAGCCTCGAGCGAGTAGAACGCCCGCTCGGTGATCGTCGCCGCGATCTCCGACGAGATGCTGGTGAAACCGGGAGCCTCGGATGCGACGACGACCCGTCCCGTCTTCTGAACGGACGCGATGATCGGCGCATAGTCGATCGGCGACAGCGAACGGAGATCGATGACCTCGACACTCGTGCCCTCGGATGCCGCGAGCTCAGCAGCCTGGAGCAGCACGTTGACCATCGCTCCGTGACCGACGAGGGTCACCTCGGTTCCGGTTCGGACGACCCTGCTGGAATGCAGCGGTGACGCGCTCGCCTCGAAATCGACCGGTCCCTTGTGCCAGTAGCGGCTCTTGGGCTCGAAGAACATCACCGGGTCGTTCGAGGCAATGGCCTCCTGGATCATCCAGTACGCGTCATTCGGTGTGCTGGGGCTCACGACCCGGAGCCCCGGGGTGTGGGCGAAGTATGCCTCCGGGCTCTCCATGTGGTGTTCGACCGCGCCGATGTGCCCGCCGTAGGGCACCCGGATGACCACCGGCATGCTGATCAGGCCCTCGTGCCGACTCGTCATCTTGGCCAGCTGCGAGGTGATCTGGTCGAACGCCGGGAAGATGAAACCGTCGAACTGGATCTCGCACACCGGGCGATACCCGCGCATCGCGAGCCCGATGGCGGTTCCGACGATCCCCGACTCGGCGAGCGGCGTATCGAAGACCCGCCGGTCGCCGAACTCCGCCTGGAGACCCTCGGTCACGCGGAAGACACCGCCGAGGGGGCCGATGTCCTCGCCCATCAGCAGCACCTTCGCGTCGTCGGCGAGCGCCTTCTTCAGTCCGGCGTTCAGCGCTTTGACGAGCGGGAGTTCCGAGGTGGTCACGCGTCACCCCCGAACGACGCCTCGTAGGCATCGAGCCAGCGCTTCTGTTCGTCCATGACCGGATGGGGCTCGGAGTAGACGTTGTCGAAAATCATGTTCGTCGGCGGGATCGGAATTCCGATCGTGCGGGTGCGCAGATCTGCCGCGAAGTCCTCGGCGTCACTTGCGACCCCGGCGAAGAATGCGTCACCCTCCCCGCGCAGTCGGAGGTACTTCTCGAATCGGCTGATCGGATCCCTCAGGATCCAGGATGCGACCTCGTCATTCGTCCGATACTTGGTCGGGTCGTCGCTCGTCGTGTGCGCACCGACGCGGTAGGTCATGGCCTCGATCATCCGTGGTCCGCCCCCGGCCCGTGCCTCGTCGAGATTCTTCCGGGTGACGGCGTAGCTGGCGAGCACATCGTTGCCGTCGATCTGGATGCCTGGCACGCCGAAGCCCTCCGAGCGAAGGTAGAGCGGAATGCGGGACTGCACGCTGACCGGCACGGAGATCGCCCACTGGTTGTTCTGCAGGAAGAAGACCTCCGGCGTCTGGTAGCTGGCGGCGAAGACGAAGGCCTCGCTGACATCCCCCTGGCTGGTCGATCCGTCACCGAAGTAGACCATCACCGCTTCGTCCGTCTCCGGATCGCCCGTCGCGGTCGCGCCATCGAGCGAGACGCCCATCGCATATCCGGTCGCGTGGAGCGCCTGGGATCCGAGAACCAGCGTGTAAAGGTGGAAGTTGTTGTAGGCCGAGGGATCCCAGCCACCGTTCGTCACCCCGCGCATCACCCGCACGATCTCGAACACGTCGAGCCCGCGAACGAGCGCGACAGCATGCTCGCGGTAGGACGGGAAGAGGTGATCCTGCGGGCGACTGGCCCTGGCCGACCCGACCTGGGCGGCCTCCTGGCCGTGGGCCGGTGGCCAGAGCGCGAGCTGGCCCTGGCGTTGCAGATTCGTCGCCTCGAGGTCGAATCGGCGGGACGTGACCATGTCACGGTGAAACTGCCCCAGGTCGTCGTCCGACAGCGCCTCGATGTACGGAAGGTACTCGGCAGACGCCTCGTCGGGATTCACGGTGCCGTCGATGGAGAGGAGTTGGATCATCCCGGACGAGTGCTGCACTCGAAACCTCGCAGTCCTGTCTCGACCCTCTCGGGAGGGTGGCGTCGTTCTGAACGGGTGGATGAGGATGCGGTCGCGCCGGGCTCCCGGCGACGACCGGCCGCGGCGGCGATGAAAAGCCGACCGGGCCTAATCTAACCCGGCTGCACCACTGCCACTGGTAGCAGTCGCACAACGTCTGCGGCAGCCTTAAGGAGTTTATCGACAGACTGCGCCTCCCCGATCGAGACCCGGAGGCCATCGCTTCCGAGCGCGCGCGCGACGATCCCGTGCTCGGCGAAGATCTCGGCGGCCCGCTCCGTCACCGGTCCGGTCTGCAGCCAGACGAAGTTGCCGTGCGGCTTCGGAACCGACCAGCCCTGGTCAGTCAGCGCCTGCCAGACCTGGTCGCGCAAGACGGCCAGCCGCGAGACGCGCTCGAGCAGCACCTCCTCGTGATCGAACGAGACGAGCGCCGCCCGCTGGGCCTGTTCCGTCACCGAGAGGGGGATCGAGGTGCTGCGTGCGGCGTCGAGCACGGATTCGGGCCCGACCGCGTAGCCGATCCTCAACCCGGCGAGGCCGTAGGCCTTCGAGAACGTTCTCAGCACGACGAGGTTCGGGTACCTGCCTGTCAGCCTCTGGCCGTCGACCGCCGAATCGTCCGTGACGAATTCGGCGTACGCCTCGTCGAGCACCACGAGGATGTCGCTCGGCACGGCAGCCATGAACGACCCGAACTCGTCGGCGGTGACCATGCTGCCCGTCGGATTGTTCGGGCTGCAGACGATGACCACACGGGTGCGGTCGGTGACCGCCGCGGCCATCGCACTGAGGTCGTGTCGGCCATCGGCGGTGTTGGCGACCTGAACGCTGGTCGCGCCGGCGACGGCGACGAGCCCCGGGTACGCCTCGAATGAGCGCCACGAGTAGAGCACCTCGTCTCCGACAGAGGCGGCTGCCTGGATGAGCTGCGAGAGGATCGAGACCGAGCCGGCTCCGAGATGCACCTGTCCGACGCCGACGCCGAAGCGCTCACCGATGCGGGTGCGGAGTTCGAGACCCGCCGCATCCGGATAGCGATTGACGGATGAGGCGCTGATCGCCGCGAGCACCTCGGGGATCGGGTCGAAGGGGTTCTCGTTCGACGACAGCTTGAAAGCGTCGTCGGCGGCCGGCTTACCCTGGCGATACGCCACGAGCGCGACGATGTCGGGACGGAGGCGCACTACGGGCCGGTCGGGGGTGCTCACCGCTCAAGCCTATTCCCGGCTCCTGTCGTTAACCCGCGCTCGTCCCTAACCCGCGAGCGCGCTTCACCGGCGAGCGTGCTTTACCGGCATAGTTGTCGCATGAAGAGATTCGTCGTGCGCCTGCTGATCAATGCCGTCGCCCTGTGGCTGACGACCCTTCTCGTCGCGGGCGTGCATGTCGTTCCATATGCATCGGGGACCGGGGCGACCGTTTTGACCTACCTTCTCGTCGCGCTCATCTTCGGGATCGTCAACGGCGTCGTCGGTACCTTCATCCGGGTCGTCGCCTTCCCGCTCTATGTCTTGACGCTCGGCCTGCTCGCACTGATCG
Organism: Lacisediminihabitans sp.; assembly: GCA_025362355.1. Lineage (GTDB taxonomy): Bacteria > Actinomycetota > Actinomycetes > Actinomycetales > Microbacteriaceae > Lacisediminihabitans. The sequence continues at coordinate 10,526 of JANYGT010000061.1, forward strand.
TCAACGGCTTGTTGCTCCTGCTCGTGAGCGGGATCTCCTCGCTCATCGGTTTCGGCCTCGTGGTCGACGGATTCTGGTGGGGAGTTCTCGGCGCCATCGTGCTCGGCCTGATCAGCTGGGTCATCGGGCTCATCCTGCGTCCGGTCACGGAGTCAGCGCGCCGCTGAATCCGTGGCCGACTGGTCGAGGATTCGAAGGCCGTGGTACGTGGTGGACTGCACCGGGGTCGCCCCGGTGGTGAAGTCGGCGAAACGACGGTCGATCGCGTCGATGCGTGGCTCGTCGACCTGATCCACCATCGCCGCCGTGCTCTCGTAGGCGCCGAGTTGGTGTGACGGAAAGAATTTATCCGAGCCGGTCGGCACTCCCTCGTAGAGATCGCGACGAACCAGCACGGGATCGGCGATCCCGTAGTATCCGCTCAGTGCGGGCACGATGTCGTTCGTATGCTCGAGCGCCAGCCACGGGATGTCATTCGGAACCGCCACCTGGGCCGAGGGAGCCCCGATGGTGTACAGGCCACGCGTGTCGAAGTCGCCGGATGCGGCGAGCTGCGCCGCGACGAGCCCGCCCTGCGAATGACCGGTGAAGAGCACCGGGGTCTCACCCGTCACGCCGGCCTGCTCCATCGCCTGACGAACCGATTCGTTCGAGCCGAAGTCCCACCCGGCGATGCCGTTCATGTTGCTCGTCATGTCCCAGGGTTGGGTGTCTTTTCCGAGGGCGAAGTCTTTCGTCCCACTCACGTAGACCTCGAAACGGTCGGGCTCGCCCGCGACCTCGTACCGGTCGATACGCACCTGCGCAACGTCTGGTCCGGTCTCGTGCTGCACCCGTGTCGCCCGGTCTTCCCACCCCGACGGAAACGTCACGGCATTCGTCGACGAGACACGGGTCGTCGTCACCTTCGTCTCGCCGAGGTAGCCGACGAGCGTTCCCGCACCGATGATCGCGGCGCTGGATGTCGAAACCCCGAGCAGCCCGATGCCGCCATCGCCGAGGAATCCGGAGAGGGCCGGAGGCAGATGAACCACTCCGGCGCCGAGGTCGTCGAGGCTCGTCACCGTGTGCCGCACGAACGTCACGAAGTTCGGGTCGCTCAGCACGGAGCTGTTCTCCTGAAGCCAGACGGAGAGTGCGGCGAAGAGTTGTGCCCGCTTCGCCTCGGGAAGGGCGAGCAACCCTGCTGCGGCCATTCCTCCGATTCTCGCTATTCCGAAGAGTGCCGGCATCGCCGCGAGCGTGATGACGGGGAGAAAGAATCCGAGCGAATAGGCGATCGACGCGGCAATGTCGTCGGAGACCCGGGTCGCCGCCCGTTCCGCGAGTCCATAGGCATCGGCGGAGCGGTCGATCGCGAAGGACAGCAGGCGCGCTTTCGAGTGAGCCCGATCGAGGAAGATGGTCGCGTCATCCATCGCCCGCTCCGCTGCGAGGGCCGTCGCCGGAATACTGCCGGAACTCAGCCGACCGGGTTTGACGAGCCTGTCGATGGCCGTGAGTTCGCCGGCGCAGTCGACGAGCTGGGTCTCTGCCGACCGCACTTTGCCCGCAGCGGCGAAGAGTTCGTCAGTTCCCACGGCGACCGAGCCGCCGCCGCTGATGATCAGATCGTCGCCGTCAGGCATCTGCTGCCACTGCGGCGTGGGCTCGGCGCGTGTCTCGGAGCGCAGAGGAGAGACTCTGGTGAGCGGCATCCACCTCGCTGACGAGTGCCTGGAGCGCGACGGCGTACACCGTGTGCGCTGGACCATTCCACACCCCCGCGTCTGGCCCGGGGAGGGTGGATCGTGCCGTGCCGACCCGACGCACGAGGCTCTCGAGGCGAGCGGCCTGGTGTTCGAGGGCGACGACCACCGCCGCCGAATTCGGCGAGGCGAGAGCTGAGAGCGGAAGCCCCGGTGGCGATGCATTCATTGGCACCCTTTCGACAGCGTCATCCTCTCCCGCGGCGAGCCGGCCGTGCGGGGCGAACAGGCACACTGTGGATGCCTCGCCGACCGGGCGCACCGGGGAGGAGTGGTCGACACCCGCGCACTCGGCGCCACCTCGAATCTGCGGGACAATGTAGCCATGAGCTTCGATCGCACCCTCGACGAGTCGGCTCTGTTCAGGATCTGCTTCGTCTGCACCGGAAACATCTGTCGCTCACCGATGGCCGAGGTGCTCTTCCGGGACATCGTGAAGAACGCGGGCTACGAGGGTGCGGTCACCGTCATGTCGGCCGGCACCGGAGACTGGCACGTCGGTGAGAATTCGGATTCGCGAACGATCGCCGCGCTCGACGCACACGGATACGACGGGTCGCGCCATCGCGCGAAGCAGTTCGACCCGGAGTGGTTCGAGAACCTCGATCTCATCGTGGTGTTCGATCGAAGCCAGGAACGGATTCTCCGGGCCTGGGCGAGTACCGAGCAGGATCGCGGCAAGGTGCAGATGCTGCTGAGCTTCGACCACGAGCAGGCGGCCCAGATCGACGTGCCAGATCCGTACTACTCTGACGCCGCGATGTTCGACGGCGTGCTCGGCATGATCCAGCACGCCTGTGCAGCGCTTTTTCGACAGATCGAACCAGGAATCCGACGGGGAGTCTCGTGAGCCCACTGCCAGAACAACCACTCAGTCCGCTGGATGGCCGCTACCGTTTCGCGGTGGCCGCTCTCGGAGAGCATCTGTCCGAGGCCGGTCTCAACCGGGCTCGGGTACATGTCGAGGTCGAGTGGCTGCTCTACCTCACCGACAACGAATTCTTCGGCTCTCAGCGGCTGGATGCCGAGCAGGCGCGCTCGTTGCGTGCGGTCGTCGCAGACTTCGGCCAATCCGACATCGACGAGCTCGCAGGGCTCGAGGCGACCACCCGCCACGACGTCAAGGCCGTCGAATACTACGTGCGGGCCCGTCTCGTCGCACTCGGACTGACGGATGTCGCGGAGCTCACCCACTTCGCCTGCACGAGTGAGGACATCAACAACCTGTCGTACGCGCTGACGATCCGTTCCGCGGTTCAGGACGTCTGGCTCCCGAAGCTCAGTGCCGTGATGGCGATCCTCGAGCAGCGCGCGGTCGCCCATCGCGGCGACGCGATGCTCGCTCACACCCATGGTCAGCCCGCCACCCCGACCACTGTCGGCAAGGAGTTCGCCGTATTCGTGGGGCGATTGCGTCGAATCGTCTCCGCGGTGGGCGCCACGGAGTATCTCGGCAAGTTCAGTGGCGCTACGGGAACCTTCGCGGCTCACGTCGCGGCCGACCCCGCTCGTGACTGGCCGGCCATCTCGCGGGAGTTCGTCACCTCGCTCGGTCTTGACTGGAATCCGCTGACCACCCAGATCGAGCCGCACGACTGGCAGGCGGAGCTATATCAGCGCATCAGCCATGCGAACCGCGTGCTGCACAATCTCTGCACCGACATCTGGACCTACATCTCGATGGGTTATTTCACGCAGATCCCGCAGGCCGGTGCGACCGGATCGTCGACAATGCCTCACAAGATCAACCCGATCCGGTTCGAGAACGCCGAGGCGAACCTCGAGCTCTCCTCCGCGCTGCTCGACTCCCTCGCAGCGACTCTCGTCACGTCGCGACTGCAGCGTGACCTCACGGATTCGACGACCCAGCGCAATGTCGGCGTCGCCCTCGGTCATTCCCTGCTCGCGCTCGACAACATCGAGCGCGGCCTGGGTGAGATCGCGGTGAACAACGAGCGCCTGGCCGCAGACCTGGACAGCAACTGGGAGGTGCTCGGCGAGGCGATCCAGACGGTGATCCGAGCGGAGGTGACCGCCGGCCGCAGCTCCATCGCCGACCCGTACGCCATGCTCAAGGAGCTCACCCGCGGACGGAGGGTCGGCCCCGAGGAGTTGCGCGCCTTCGTCGACGGGCTCGACATCGGAGACGAGGCCAAAGCGCGTCTCGCAACCCTCACCCCGGCGACCTATGTCGGCCTGGCCAGCGAGCTCGTGGACTACCTCGGCGACTGACCCGCGCCATCCGTTGGCGTTATTTGCAACCACCTGCCTGTTCGCACACGTGAGTGGTTGTAAAAATCGCAGGTGGTCGCTGAGTCAGTGACTCTTCGGGTGATTCTGCTCGTCAAGATCGTCGATCTCCGCCTCGTTCGGCTTGACCGCGAGCGAGAGCATCGCGATGAAGACGAGTGACACGATGAAGGCGACCCCGAAGAAGATGAGCGACAGCATGAGCTGCCGGGTGCTTCCGAGCACGACGACACCGATGAAGATCGCGATGACCGCCGCCATGCCCACGAGTTCGAGGGGCCGCAGGCGGTCCTTCCTTGAGGGGGTGCTCACGCCGTGGTCTCGCCTTCGGTTGGGATATCTGCAGTCGTGGATGTCGGCTGCGCTTCGGATGTCGCGACTGCCGGGGGCACCGGAATGGTCAGCGCCTGTGCACCCTGGGTGTCCCACTTCGCCGAGAGGCCGGCGATCAGCAGGTACACCGTGACGATAGCCGCATAGGCTCCGAGGACGCCGACCGCGACCACCGCGGAGTCGAGCACCCGCACGACGCCATCCGGATCCTTGAACGACTGGCTGAAGCCGGGCGGGATGAGCAGGAACACCAGCGCCGCGATGATGGTGAACCCCCCGACCGTCATCCAGTCCCGTGCTGCGACGAAACGACCGCGGCTTCGCAGTCCGCTGAAGAGCTCGAGAAGCCCGGTGATTGCCGCGAACAGGGTGAGTACGAAGAACAGGTAGGGCGTTCCACCGGTCGGGAAGGCGAGAGCGATGCCCCCGGCCGCGATCGTCACGATCGCCTGGGCGAGGAAGAACGGGCGCACCCGGCTGAGGCGAAGTCGGAAGTACGCCAGCACGCCGAGCACAAGCCCGCCGACGACGCCGAAGAGTCCGAACGCGAGAAGGCCGAAAGATGCGGAATGGTTCGCGGTGAACGTGATCCAGAGCGCTACGGCTGCGAGTGGAACGGCACGAACCACCGCGAAGAGCCAGTAGTCGGAGCGCTGAGCGGCGCCGTCGTCTTTCGGAGCCACGAGACTCCCTTCAGCGTCGGCAACGCCGTCCAGTTTACGTCGTGGCGACTGTGCGCCCGCTCGGGCCCTGCGGGTCGCGCCGGCCGCAGCCCGTGCTGCTACAGCGCCGCCATGTCCTGGAAGCGGGAGAAGTGCCCCTGGAAGGCGACGGTCACCGTGCGGGTCGGTCCATTGCGATGCTTGGCGACGATCAGGTCTGCCTCGCCGGCGCGCGGATTGTCTTTCTCGTACGCGCTCTCACGGTGAAGCAGGATCACCATGTCGGCGTCTTGCTCGAGCGACCCCGACTCGCGGAGATCCGACAGCGCCGGCATCTTGTCTGACCGCTGCTCCGGCCCGCGGTTGAGCTGCGAGAGGGCGATCACCGGCACCTGCAGTTCTTTCGCGAGCAACTTGAGCGCACGGGAGAATTCGCTCACCTCCTGCTGGCGGGACTCGACCTTCTTGCCCGACGTCATCAGCTGCAGGTAGTCGATGATTACCATCTTGAGTCCGACCTTCTGCTTCAGTCGGCGGCACTTCGCGCGGATCTCGACCAGCGTCATGTTCGGGCTGTCATCGATGTAGAGCGGAGAGTCGTTGATGCGGCCCCGGGTGGCGGCCATCGTCGTCCAGTCGCGGGCATCCATCGTGCCCTTGCGCATGTTCTGCAGCGGGATGGAGGCTTCGGCCGACATCAGACGCATCGCGATCTCGCTGCGGCCCATCTCGAGCGAGAAGAAGATCGAGGGGTTGTCGTACTTGATGGATGCTGCGCGCGCGAAGTCCAACGCCAGCGTCGACTTACCGAGGGCAGGTCGTGCCGCGATGATGATCAGCTGGCCGGGGTGGAGTCCGTTGGTGAGGTCGTCGAGCTCGGCGAACCCGGTGGGAACGCCGGTCATCGATCCGTCGCGACCGCGGGCCGCCTCCATCTCGTCGGTTGCGGCATCGATGGCGAGATTGAGCGGGATGAAGTCTTCGGCTTCGACGCCCCCGGTGACCGCGTAGATCTCGGCCTGGGCGTTGTTCACGAGGTCGACGACCTCGCCTTCGCTGGCGTAACCCATCTGTACGATGCGCGTTCCCGCCTCGACGAGACGCCGCAACACCGCCTTCTCGGCCACGATCGAGGCGTAGTACCCGGCATTCGCCGCCGTCGGGACGAGCCCGGTGAGGGTGTGGAGGTATTCGGCGCCACCGGCACGCGAGAGTTCACCGCTCTTGGTGAGTTCGTCGGTCACCGCGATCACATCGGTCGGCTCGCCGTGCGAGTACAGGGCGAGGATCGCGTCGAAGATGATCTCGTGCTTCGGGATATAGAAATCGATCGCCCGAACAGACTCGATCACGTCAGCGACGGCGTCTTTGCTGAGCAGCATTCCGCCGATCGCGCTCTGCTCCGCGAGGAGGTCATGGGGCGGAGTGCGATCCTGGCGCTGTTCCCCGCCACGGTCACTCACCGACCGTTCACTGGCGAGTCCCAAATGGGCAATCGACATCTCACACCTCCCAGCGCGCGTGTTTATCCTCGCTCGGGCCACCGACATCGGGCGCGATTCGACTGCGGTGTTCCCCCACCGGTTGACGCGGTCTACACACTACGAACGCCGGAAGCCCCCCGGCAACGCCCCCTGTTGATGAACCTGTGGATAGATGGCGCGAAACGCCGAGAGTTGTGTGGGGAACCTGTGGACTACGCTGTGGAAAGTCGGGGAAATTTGCGACCCGATCACCGTTTGATCAGCATTTTAGAGGGATCGATACTGTGTGTAGAAACATGTTTACAGTTCGGGTTGAGGGTTGGTCGTCGAGTGGCCGTCCTGTGCACAACCGCATAGCACGTATCGCGACGGATGGCATTAAAAAAGGAGTAGAGCGGGCGCCGGCCCGCTCTACTCCTTCCTGCGATCGCGCTCTATTTTGCGGCGACGACCTTGATCGTGATGGTGGCGACGAGGTCATCGCGCAGTCGGACGGTCGCTTCGTGCTGACCGGTCGACTTGATCGGCGTGGTGATCTCGACCTTGCGCCTGTCGACCGTTCCGAGGCCGGATGCGGCGACCGCATCCGCGATGTCCGAGGTCTTCACCGAACCGAAGAGGCGCCCGCCCTCGCCGGCCTTGATGGTCAGCGTGACGGTGTTCGCCTCGAGCTTCGCCTTGAGGTCTTGCGCCTCCTCGATCGTGGCGTGCTCGCGTGCGACGCGGGCGGCCTTGATCGATTCGACCTGCTTCTCTCCGCCGCGGGTCCACGCGACGGCGAAGCCCTGCGGGATGAGGTAGTTGCGGCCGTAACCGTTCTTGACGTCGACGACGTCCCCCGGGGCACCGAGGCCGGTGACCTCGTGCGTGAGGATCAATTTAGACATGTCCGTTGCTCCTAACGGCCTGAGCCGGCGTAGGGAAGCAGCGCCATCTCGCGCGCGTTCTTGACCGCGCGGGCGATGAGACGCTGCTCCTGAACGGAGACACCGGTGATACGACGAGCGCGGATTTTTCCACGCTCGGAGATGAACTTGCGAAGGGTGGCGACATCCTTGTAGTCGATGACGCCGACGCGAATGGACTTCGCGGGGGCGGCGTTCTTGCCACCCTTGAGAGTGCGGAGGGGCTTGCGGCGATCGCCGCTGCTCTTTCCAGCCATGGTTTCCTGCTTTCAGTAGATGAAAATGTGTGGGTGACGCCTAGAAGGGCGTCTCGTCGTTGTAGCTACCCGGTGTGTTCCAGACATCGCCGCTCGCGGAGGCAGCCGGAGCGGATGCCGCCCACGGCTCGTCTGCGACCTGGCCGCGCTGCGCGTTGCCGTTGCCACCGCCGTTGCCGCCGCCGAAGCCGCCCGCTCCACCCTCGCGGGAGGACGAGGTGCGAGTGACCTGTGCGGTCGCGTACCTGAGGCTCGGGCCGATCTCGTCGACCTCGATCTCGAAGCTGGTGCGCTTCTCGCCCTCTTTCGTCTCGTACGAACGCTGCTTGAGTCGACCGGTCACGATGACGCGGGATCCCTTGGTGAGGGAACCGGCGACGTGCTCGGCGAACTCGCGCCAGACGCTCGCCCGGAGAAACAGCGCTTCGCCGTCTTTCCAGTCGTTCGACGCACGGTCGAAGTTGCGCGGCGTCGAGGCGATCGTGAAATTCGCGACGGCGAGCCCAGCCTGCGTGTAGCGCAGCTCGGGATCGCTCGTCAGATTTCCCACGACGGTGATGACGGTTTCGCCGGCCATGAGCTACTCGGCGGTCGCTGTTGCGGGAGCCGCAGGAGTTGCCGGCGCTGCTGCGGGGGTCGGTGCGGCCGGCGCTGGGGCTGCTGCGGAGGACGGGGAGGATGCTGCTGCCGCGACATCCGCTGCCTTCGTGGCCGTTCCGGCGGCTGCACTGGTCTTCGCGGGAGCTGCTGCCTTGCGGGCTGCCTTCTCTGCGGAGAGCTTCGCGGCTTCGGCGACCTGGGCGATCGCTTCCTCGGCGCGGAGCACCTTGGTGCGCATGACCGCCTCGCTGAGCTTCAGCTGGCGGTCGAGCTCGACGGTCGCGTCCGGGTTGGCGGTCAGGGCGACGACGGCATAGATGCCCTCGGTCTTCTTGTTGATCTCATAAGCGAGCCGACGACGGCCCCAGATGTCGACCTTGTCGATGGTTCCACCGTCATTGCGGATGACGTTGAGGAACTTATCGAGCGATGGGGCAACGGTTCGCTCATCGATCTCTGGATCGAGAATTACCATTAGTTCGTACTGATGCATGACTAACCCACCTCCTCTGGACTAGAACGGCCACAGACGATCTGTGACAGGAGGGTTTGGCATCGTTGCCCGCGCGAATTGCTCGCAGACAACCTGCCTAGTGTAGTCAGTTGCACCTGTCTCAATCAAGACGCGTCTCATCGCGTCGCTATGAAGGAGTTTTATCCCCATGTCTCTTCGGGTTGCCATTGCCGGCGTCGGAAACTGCGCGAACGCCCTCGTGCAGGGCGTCACCTTCTACGCGGACGCCGACGAGAACGAAGTGGTCCCCGGCCTCATGCACACCCGTTTCGGCCGCTACGCGATCAGTGACATCTCGTTCGTCGCGGCCTTCGATGTGGATGCCGCGAAGGTCGGCACCGATCTCGCGGAGGCCATCTGGGCCAGCGAGAACAACACGCTCCGATTCGCAGAGGTGCCGACGTCCGGCGTCGTCGTGCAGCGCGGTCCGACCCTCGACGGGCTCGGCCACTACTACCGGGAGATGATCGAGGAATCGGATGCCCCGGCCGTCGACGTCGCACAGGCCCTCCGCGATTCCGGGGCCGACGTTCTCGTCTGCTACCTCCCCGTCGGTTCGGAGGAGGGCGCCCGTTTCTACGCCCAGGCCGCCATCGATGCGGGAGTCGGCTTCGTCAATGCCCTCCCCGTATTCATCGCGAGCGACCCGGTGTGGGCGAAGAAGTTCACGGATGCCGGGCTCCCGATCGTCGGCGACGACATCAAGAGCCAGCTCGGCGCCACGATCACCCACCGCGTGCTCGCCCGACTGTTCGAGGAGCGCGGCCTCGTGCTCGACCGCACCTACCAGCTGAACGTCGGCGGAAACATGGACTTCAAGAACATGCTCGAGCGCACGCGGCTCGAGTCGAAGAAGATCTCGAAGACGCAGTCGGTCACGAGCAACATCGAAGCGCAGCTCAACACCCACGATGTGCACATCGGACCGAGCGATCACGTGCCGTGGCTCGACGACCGCAAGCTCGCCTTCGTTCGGCTGGAGGGTCATGGGTTCGGAAACGCGCCGACATCCCTCGAGTACAAACTCGAGGTCTGGGATTCGCCGAACTCCGCCGGCGTGGTGATCGACGCCATCCGTGCGGTGAAAACGGCGCTCGACGCGGGGATCGGTGGGCCGGTCGAGTCGGCATCCGCCTATTTCATGAAGTCGCCGCCGAAGCAGTATCCCGACCCGGTGGCCCGCGAGCTGCTCGAGCACTTCATCCGCGACCACAGCTGAACTCAGGGGCGGGATGCCCGCCAGGCCAGCAGGCGCTCGGTCGCGACATCCACTCCGAGCGGGCCATCCTCCAACCGCAGTTCGAGCAGGTAGCGGTAGGCCTCGCCGACCTCGCGCCCGGCCGGAATGCCGAGGATCTGCATGATCTGCTCGCCATCGAGGTCCGGGCGGATGGCGGCGAGCTCCTCCTCCTCCCCGAGCTTCTCGATGCGCTGCTCGAGGTCGTCGTAGGCGAAAGAGAGTCGATCGGCCTTGCGACGGTTGCGGGTGGTGACGTCTGCCCGCGTGAGGATGTGCAGACGCTCGAGCAGCGGCCCGGCATCCCGCACGTAGCGGCGGACGGCCGAGTCCGTCCAGGCGCCCTCGGTGTACCCGAAGAACCGCAGGTGCAGCTCGATGAGGCGTGAGACGCTCTGGATCGTCTCGTTGTCGTACCGCAGCTCCCGGAGGCGCCGCTTGGCGAGTTTCGCCCCGGCGACATCGTGGTGGTGGAACGTCACCACCCCTGCGGCCTCCGTGCGCTTGGTCGACGGCTTTCCGATATCGTGCAGCAGTGCCGCGAGCCGCAGGATGAGGTCGGGCGCCTCGCCGGGGTGCCGCAGCCGTTCGAGTTCGATCGCCTGGTCGAGCACCGTGAGGCTGTGCTCGTAGACGTCTTTGTGGTGGAAGTGCTCGTCGATCTCGAGGCGCAGCGCCGGAAGCTCCGGAAGCACGATGGCCGCGATCCCGCTGTCGACGAGGAGCTCGAGGCCGGCTCGCGGGGCCGCCGTCCGCAGCAGCTTTCCGAGCTCATCGCTGACCCGCTCGACAGATACGATCGAGATGCGGTCGGCGAGCGCCTCCATCGCCTCGGCGGTCGAGAGCGTCACCGTGAAGCCGAGTTGCGACGTGAAGCGGGCGGCGCGCATCATCCGGAGCGGGTCGTCCCCGAACGAGATCTCGGGGGCTGACGGGGTGACGAGGCGGCCGGCGATGAGGTCTTCCACTCCGCCGGACGGGTCGACGAGAACCTGCTCGGGAAGGCGAAGCGCCATCGCGTTCACGGTGAAGTCGCGGCGCACGAGATCAGCCTCGAGGCTGTCGCCGAACTCGACGACCGGCTTGCGCGTCTGTCCGTCGTAGGCGTCGGTGCGATAGGTCGTGATCTCGACGGTATGCCCGTCGATCCTCGCCCCGATGGTGCCGAAGGCCCGGCCGATGTCCCAGTGTGCGTCCGCGAGAGGACGAACCACCTCGAGGATCTGGTCGGGCACGGCGTTCGTGGTGAAGTCGAGATCGTGGAGTTCACGTGCGAGAAACGCATCACGCACCGGTCCGCCGACGAGGGCGAGCTCGAACCCGGCGGCCGAGAACGCGAGCGCGAGACGGGTGATGTGCGGTGTCTCGGCGAGCTCGGCGAGCCGCCGGATTGCCGAAGCGACGCTCTCCATGGCATCAAGACTAGTAGCGGGCGCTCGGGCAACCTCAGCGGATGACCCGGGCTCAGCACCTACAATCGGGGATGGTCGGGCGCTCCTCCGTGTGCTTCGGCCGCCGCCTATGAGACTCATCACACTCCTTCTTTCGCTGGCCACGGCCCTCGGTGTCGTCGTGCTGCCGAGCGCCGTGAATCCCGGCTCGGTCGCCACGGAGGGAAGGGCGCTGAGCGCCGGAGCCACACCCACCGTGGTGTTCGCGCCGGCCAACAACGGCATCCTGTCGCCGGCCGACACCCAGTTGTCGCTCTCCGCGACGATCACCAATCCGACCGCGACCGCTATCCAGGCCGGCACCGCGTCGATCTATCTCGATCGCAGCGTCGTCGGGTCGCGCTCGACCCTCTCGTCCTGGCTCGTCGCGGGCCAGACCATTCCGACGAGCAAGCTCGGCACCGCCATCGCGTCACTTCCGACGCCGGCGATTCCCGCCGGGCTGTCTCTGACATTCCCGCTCGTCATCCCCGCCGGTGCCGTCGGACTCGCCGCCGACGCGACCTGGGGGCCGCGAACGCTGGCCGTGGAGGTGACGAGTGGCGGGGCGACTATCGGCCAGTCGAGAAGCACCATCGTCTGGAATTCTGCCGAAGCGAAAGTACCGGTCGCTCTCGCCGCGGCCGTGCCGATCACCGTTCCAGCGTCGAGCTCCGGGATCATCCCCGCGGCGACCCTCACCGCCTACACGGGCACCAATGGCCTACTGACGAGGCAACTCGCCCAGGCGATCAACCGGCGCGTCGCCATCGGGATCGATCCGATGATCATCGCGTCGATCCGCCTGCTCGGGCCGAACGGGCCGCCCGACGCCATCGCCTGGCTGACTCGTCTCCAACAGGCCGGAAACGAGATCTTCCCGCTGTCCTACGCGGATTCCGACCTGGCTGCTGCAAGCCAGGCCGGTTCGAAACGACTTCTCGTCCCCACCAGTTTCCCGATCGATCCGAAACTGTTCCCCGGATACACGACCGCACCGACGACCTCCCCGACCGCGGCTCCGACACCGAATCCCGCCGTGACCCCGGTGCCGGCGATCCCGACGGCGGCCACCCTGACCGACTGGGTCTACACCCCGGCGCTCGCTCAGCTCGCCTGGCCGTCCGATGACACGGTGGTCGACACTGACCTCGACGCCTTCGCGGCCGGCGACCTGACGACGACGATTCTCAGCTCGGGAAATGTGTCGTTCGGTGATCTCACCTCCGCGCCGAGCGCCGCCGCCCTCGTCGAGAAGCACACGGCGATCATCTCCGATGCCGAGCTGTCGAGCCTCCTGAGGGCCGCGGCATCGGCGAATGACGACGTGACCTGGGGGAAGGCTGTGGCCGACCTCTCGGCCGCGATCGCCGTCGTTTCGCGCCAACGCGCCGACGCTCGATCGCTGCTTGCGACCCTCGGCCGTTCGAATCCCGGCGACGACGCACGGCTGGCGCAGACCCTCGAAGCTCTGCAGGCGCTGCCGTGGGCGGGCATCGCCCATCTTTCCGACTTCACCGGCCCGGCAGCGATCCCGGTGATCGCGACAATCGTGAACCACCCGGAATCACCCGACCGTATCGCCACGATCCGCGCCATGCTCGCCTCCGAGGCCAGCGTCGGCAATTTCACCTCGATCCTCGACGACCCGACCGTCCTCACGGGCGAGCGACGCCAGACCATGCTCGCGATCCTCGCGAACTCCTGGAACTCGCAACTGCCGGCGTGGAAGACCGCCGCCGGCAGATATCTCGCGCAATCGACCACCACTCTCGGGTCTGTGAAGATCGCCAAGCCCGGATCCCTCTTCGTTCCCGCGCGGGCCGTCTCACTGGTCGTCTCCGTCACCAACGACCTCGCCTACCCGGTCACCGTCTACGTCACCGTCACGTCACCGAGCGGCGTCATCCGGGTGGAGCAGCCTCGGGTCGAGCTGCGGGTCGAGGCGAATTCGCAGGCGAAGGCATCCATCCCGGTGCGCTCGCTCGCGAACGGCCAGGTGACGGTCACGACATCGCTGACGAGCGCGACGAACGTGCCGATCGGCGTCACGAGAGCGGTGGATGTCGACGTGCAGGCCGGCTGGGAGACCGCACTCACCGCAGTCGTCACCGCTCTCATCGTCGCGATCTTCGGTTTCGGCATCTACCGCAACATCGCGAAGCGGCGAAAGGCGAGGCGCACGTCTGCGGAGACCGCGCCGGTGAGTGACGACGATGTGTGACGTGCATGAGTGAGACCGTCGGCGCTCCCGACGCCGAGGACGCGATGGATACGGCGGCCGTCACATCCACCGGCATGGGGCGCGCGAGTGCCGTGCTCGCCGCCGGCACGATCGTCTCGCGGGTGCTCGGATTCGTGCGCACCGTCGTGCTGGTGGCCGCGATCGGCCAGGCTGCGACGGGCAACGCGTTCAGCGTCGCGAACCAGCTGCCCAACCAGATCTACGCACTGGTGGCAGGCGGAGCGCTCAGCGCCATCCTGGTTCCCCAGATCGTCAAGGCGGCACGGCAACCGGACGGCGGCCAGAAGTACATCGACCGCATCCTCACCCTCGGGATGGTCATCTTCGGCGCGGTGACCGTCGTCGGAACCCTCGCGGCCCCGTTTCTCGTCTCGCTCTACTCCGTGCAGTCGACGACGGGACGCGGTTTCACGCCGGAAGCCACGGCCCTCGCCGTCGCCTTCGCCTACTGGTGTCTCCCGCAGGTCTTCTTCTACGCCCTCTACAGCCTGCTCAGCCAGGTGCTGAACGCGCGCAACATCTTCGGGCCGTTCACCTGGGCGCCCGCGGTCAACAACATCGTGTCGATCGCCGGCATCGTGGCGTTCATGATCATCTTCGGCGGCTCGTTCAGCAACGGGACCGCCGGTACCTGGGATGCCGCCCGCATCGCCTTGCTCGGAGCGACGACAACACTCGGGGTGGCGGCCCAGGCCCTTCTGCTGTTCCTGTTCTGGAAGCGCGCGGGCCTCCGCTTCCGTCCGAACTTCCGCTGGAAGGGTGTCGGGCTGGCCTCGACGGGAAAGACCGCGGGGTGGGTCTTCGGCATGGTGGTCGTGCTGCAGATCGCCGGCGTCTTCCAGAGCCGCGTCGCATCCATCGCGTCCGACCACGGAGCGAGCAACATCGCTCTGCAGAACGCCTGGCTGATCTTCATGCTCCCGCACTCCGTCATCACCGTGTCTGTCGCGACGGCTTACTTCACGCGGATGAGCGGATACGGCAGCACCGGGGATTTCGCGTCGCTCCGGCGCGACCTCTCCGCATCCCTCCGCTCGATCGGCCTGCTGATCGTGTTCTCGATGGTCGCGATCGCCGTCGTCGCCTACCCGTTCTCCCGGTTCGTCAGCGTCGACTTTTCAGAGACGGTCGCCATGGGCAACGTGTTGATCGCCTTCATGCCGGGGCTCGTACTCTTCAGCATGCTGTTCGTGTTGCAGCGGGTGTTCTACTCGCTCGGCGACACCCGCACACCCTTCATCACCCAGTGCGTGCAGTCCGCCGTCTTCATCGCCGGAGCCCTCATCTGCGCGACTCTGCCGACGCAGTGGATCGGGGTCGGGATCGGCATCGTGACGGGCCTCGCCGGGGGAACCCAGACGATCGTGCAGCTGCTGATCATCAGACGGCGGATCGGCGGCGTCGATGGTCGACGGATCGTCACCCGCTACCTGCAGTACCTCGCCCTTGCCCTCGTCGCAGGCGTCGTCGGCCTGGTGATCGTCGTGGCACTCGGGTCGTTCTCGCCCGACGGCTTCGCGGAAGCGAACAAGATCACCGCCGTCATCACGATCGCCGTCGCCGGGGTGGCGATGGCCGTCGTCTACTTCGGCGTTCTGGCAATCCTGCGGGCGTCCGAACTGCGGGAGCTCACCGCGCCGATACTGCGCCGGCTGCGCCCGAGAAGCTAGCTCGCAACAGTCAGCGACAGTCGCTCCAACCAGCGGAATAGGGCGACCATAGGATTGGTTATACGCAGCGAATAACTCTTCAAGGAGAAATACCCACGTGCGCGAAGTAATCATTATTGGTTCCGGTCCGGCCGGCTACACCGCTGC
>JANYGT010000083.1 GCA_025362355.1 Lacisediminihabitans sp.
CCAGCGTCTCTGCTGCCTGTCCCGACGCGACGAGGAGTGCAGCGGTGCCGCCCTCGAGAGCTGCGACGCGCTCCTCGACCACGTTCTGGGTCGGGGTCTGGATGCGGGTGTAGTTGTTGCCGAATTCGGCAAGCGCGAAGAGATTCTTGGCGTGCTCCGCGTTGTTGAAGACGTAGGAGGTGGTCTGGTAGATCGGGGTCGCGCGGGCGTTGGTGACCGGATCCGGCGCGGCTCCCGTGTGGATCTGTTTCGTCTCGAACTTCCAGGCGCTGGTGTCGGTCATGATGTCTCCTTGAAATCTGTAGGGCGAGAAAATCTGTAGGCGGACCGCGGCCGGTCCACTCGAGAGCGAGCCTAGGCAGGCCGGGCGCAGACGGCAATGGACTGAGAAACATGGCGTAACGGAGCCATTGTCAAGGGCGTTGACTGAGAAAACCAGTCATGCGAGAGTAGTCCCGTGTCCTCCATCCGCCTGTTCATCCTCGGTTCGCTCGCAGAGCGCGGCCCGATGCACGGTCACGGGCTGCTCCAGCTCGCGGAGGAAGAACATATCGACGAGTGGACCGATTTCGCCGGAAGTGCGGTCTACGGAGCGATGAAGAGGCTCGCCTCGGAGGGTCTCATCACGGAAGACAGGATCGAAAAGCTCGGCAACTATCCGGAACGGCAGTTCTACCGCATCAGCGACGAGGGCAACACGGCGCTGCACGCGCTGAGGTCTCAGGGCCTCAGCGAGATCGTGATCAAGCCCGATCCGCTCAATCTCGCGCTCGCCCGGCTCGACCCCGAGCGGCTCGATGATCTGCCGGCGATCCTCGGCGAACGACTCGACCGGCTACGCACGACCTTCGAGGCGAGCGAGCACCACCTCGCCGAGATCAAGAAATACCTCACCGTCGCGGAGACCTGGTCGATGGGGCACCAGCTCTCCCGCTGGAAGAGCGAAATCGACTGGCACGAACAACTTCTCACAGCACTTCCCGACATCATCGCGGACGAAAAGTCCCGAAAGGAATCCCACTAATGTCAGAAACCGTCACCGCAACCCCCGGGGGTATATCCGTCTCGTCGAAGGTCGCCTGGCGTGCGCTCGTCGTACTGCTCATCGGCATGTTCATGGCGCTGCTCGACGCGACGATCGTCAACGTCGCCCTCCCGTCCATCCGCACCGAGCTGAACGCGAACGAGGCGACCCTCTCGTGGATCATCTCCGGCTACGCCCTGGCGTTCGGCCTCGCCCTGATCCCGGCCGGTCGGCTCGGTGACCGCTACGGCCACAAGTGGATCTTCATCATCGGCCTCGCGCTGTTCACCGCCGCGAGCCTCGCCTGCGGGCTCGCACAGGACAGCACGCAGCTCATCGTCGCTCGCGTAGTGCAGGGTCTTGCCGGAGGCCTCTTCCTGCCGGCCGTCACCGCCTTCATCCAGATCCTGTTCCCCGGCAAGACCCGGGGCAAGGCGTTCGCGATCATGGGGGCCGTCATCGGAGTGTCATCCGCTCTCGGTCCGATCGTCGGTGGACTGCTCATCCAGGGCTTCGGTGAGAAGACCGGATGGCGGTATGTGTTCGACGTGAACCTCCCGATCGGCATCATCGCCGTCGTGCTGGCAATCGCCCTGCTTCCGTCTGGGGCTGTGGGCAAAGCGACCTCCGGAGGAGTGGATGGCGTCGGTCTCCTCCTCGTCACGGCCGGCCTCGTCGGAGTGCTCGTGCCGCTCATCGAGGGGCAGAGCACCGGCTGGCCGGCCTGGACGTACCTGACACTCGCCGGTGGAGTGCTCATGCTGGTGCTCTTCGGCCTGTGGGAGCGCGCCTACACGAAGCGCGGCAACACCCCGCTCGTACCGCCGCACCTGTTCAGCCACCCCGCCTTCACCGGGGGCACGATCCTCGCCCTCGTCTACTTCGCGGCATTCACGAGCATCTTCTTCACCATCTCGCTGCTCTGGCAAACCGGCCTCGGACACACGGCGCTCGAATCCGGCCTCGTCTCCGTGCCCTTCGCCGTCGGGAGCATCGTCGGCTCATCGCAGAGCAATCGTCTCGCCAGCCGGCTCGGTCGCCGGGTGCTCGTGCTAGGCACGGCGCTCGTCGTGCTCGGGCTGGCCGTCGTCTGGCTTCTGCTTTTCACGGTCAAGACGGAAGACCTGACCAACTGGATCCTCCTCGCCCCGCTGCTCGTCGCCGGTGTTGGAAACGGCCTCTTCATCGCCCCGAACGCGCAGTTCATCGTCGCAACGGTCGACCCGCAGGAAGCCGGCTCAGCGAGCGGCGTCATCGCGACGATGCAGCGGGTCGGCAGTGCGATCGGTATCGCGGTCATCGGCAGCGTGCTGTTCGGGACGCTCGTCGTCGCGAAGCCGACAGCGGCCCAGATCGCGGATGCCGGCCAGAAGTACGGCGCGACCGGCGCGGCCGCCGTCAAGCGGGCCATCCAGACCATCGTCGAACACAACCTCGCCACCGGATTCGGAACGAGTGCGGCACTCGCGATGCTCGTCAGCGCCGTCTTCGCCCTCGCGGCATTCCTGCTGGTGTTCACCCTGCCGAAGAAGGTCAGCCGCGGCTGGGACGCCGAGGGCTCCAAGCCGGGCGGTCAGCCGGGCTCCGAGCCTGCCGACCTGCAGCATGCGGCAAAGTGATCTCGGAAATGGATGAGGGAGAGACTGTGACGGCACGGCGAGTGGTGGTGACCGGGGCGAGTTCCGGCATCGGAGCGGCAACGGTGCGCCTGTTCCGGGCGCACGGCTGGAACGTCGTCGGGGTCGCACGGCGCACCGAACGACTCGAGGCGCTCGCCGCCGAGACCGGGTGCGATATGTTCACGGCCGACGTCACGAACCAGGCCGACGTGGATGCCCTCCGCGACTTCCTCGAGACGCTCGGCCCGATCGATGCCCTCGTCAACAACGCCGGGGGCGCGTTCGGGATGGCGTCGGTCGAAGACAGCGACGCGGACGACTGGACCCGGATGTTCGACGTGAACGTCGTCTCGGTGAAGCGGGTCACCAGTGCGCTGCTGCCACTCCTGCGAAGGGCCATCGTCGGGGGTGCCGGCCACGCCGACATCCTCACCGTCACGTCGATCGCGGGGCACATCGCCTACGAGGGCGGCGGGGGATACAACGCCGCCAAGTTCGGATCGCACGCCCTGGTCGCCGTGCTGCGACTCGAACTCGCCGGTGAGCCGATCCGCGTACTCGAGATCGCTCCGGGAATGGTAAAGACCGACGAATTCTCGCTGGTCCGTTTCGACGGTGATGAGGCCCGAGCGGCGGCGGTCTACGACAACGTGCCGAATCCGCTCTACGCCGAAGACATCGCCGAGGCGATCGTGCACTCGATCGAGCTCCCCGGATATGTGAACCTCGATCTCGTGACGATCAAGCCGGTCGCGCAGGCGGCGCCGCACAAGGTGATCCGCGGCGAGCTGAAGCCGAAGGGCTAGCCGCGCTCGGTCAGACGAGAGACTGCGACGACGCCGGCTCCGCGACATCCGCGAACGCTAGTTTGGGAACGAAGAACAGCATCACGGCGGCGACGAGTGCCCCGACCCCGCAGATGATCCACACCGTGAGATAGCCGGCGAGGCTCGACGCCGTTCCCGAGACCGCGGTGAGAAGTCCCATCGCCAGCACGATGCCGAAAACGGCCGAGGCGAACGACCCACCGATGGTCTTCGTGGTGTTGGTGAGCGCCGCGGCGATGCCGGTCTGGCCACGGGGTGCCGCTGCGGCCGCTGCCGCCGGCATCGCGCCGACGAGCGCGCCGGATCCGAGCCCGGCGATGGACATGTTGATGAACACCTCAACGGTGAGCAGATGGAACGGCACGAACAACAGGTATCCGATCGCGACCAGGAAGGCCGCGATGATGAGGGCGATCCGCGGGGAGAGTCGACGAGAGACGAGAGGGAACAGCAGCGCCCCGACGATCATGGAGATGAGGTAGACGCCGATCAGGGTCGATCGATCCGCCGAGTCGAGACCGAGGCCGTATCCATTCGACCGCGCCGTTCCGGCGTATGCGCTGAGGGGTGCCTGGGCTCCGAGCAGGCTGATGCCGATGAGGGCGGCCGTCAGCTGCACGGGCCACATGTTCGGCTGCTTCAGTACGCGGAGGTCGATCGCCGGGTCGCGCTGCTTCAGCTCGTAGCGCGCAAAAGGCACGAAGACGGCGATCCCGGCGAGGATCAGCAGGTATACCCACCACGCACCGGGACCGTTCAGCCTGAGGAACGTGAGGCCGGACGTGATGAGCAACAGGCCGATGGCGAGAAGGCTGAAGCCCGCGACATCCAGTGTCCTTCCGGGGAGCGGCGTGGACTCCGGAACACCGAACAGGATGGCGAAGAAGACGAGGGTGACGGCGATCGCCGGGATCATGAGAGTCAGGGTGACGTCGTGGCCGGTCCAGCCGAAGACGCGACCGCCGAGAAGTGCCCCGATGATGGCACCGGCCTCGAGGGCGACGACGAGCAAAGCGGCCGCGCGACGGGTCTCAGACGGCCCGCGACCGGTGCGTCGCCCGCGGTCGAAGATGAGGGCGACCTCGAGCGGGAGCCAGACGACGTAGAAGCCCTGGAAGGCGAACGCGATCAGATACAGCGTGAAATTGCCGGAGAAGGCAAGGACCCAGGTCGCGATCGCCGTCACCACGGTCGAGGCGAGCAGGATGCGCTTGTGGCCGAACATGTCGCCGAGCTTTGCGAGCACCGGGACGACGAGGGCCGAGACGAGCAACTGCGCGGCCTCGAACCAGTTGTAGTCGGCGTCGCGGATGCCGAGGTATTTCACGAGGTCGCTGATCAGCGGAACGTAGTAGCCCTGCAGGATGCCGCTGACCAATTCGACGAGGAAGAGGAACCCGATCAGACCGAAGGTGACGGTGCCCGCGCGTGTCTTCGTCGTCCCCTCTGCGCTCATCGGCATGAACGGATGCTAACCGCTCGGGCGCTCCTTCGGGAGCCGGTAGCGTGTTCCCATGGCAGACGACACGCGTGAGATCCTCAGCTGGGCCGAGTTCGGGGACGCCTCGCGTGAACTCGCGACGAGCGTGCACGAGACCGGCTTCGTTCCGGATGTCGTGGTCGCCATCGCCCGCGGAGGCCTGCTCCTCGCGGGCGCGATCGCCTACGCGCTCGACGTGAAGAGTTGTGGCGCGCTGAATGCCGAGTTCTACACGGGGGTGGATGCCCGCCTCGACGAGCCGATCATCCTCGCCCCGTTCCTCGACGAGGTCTCGCTCAGCGGCAAGAGGGTGCTGCTCGTGGATGACGTCTCGGACTCCGGCCGCACCCTGAAAATGGTGCTGAACCTCATCACCATCGCCGGGGCCGAGGTGAAGACCGTCTGTCTCTACTCGAAGTCGCACACGGTTCTCGCGCCCGACTACGTCTGGCGTCACACCGATCGCTGGATCGCGTTCCCCTGGTCGTCGCTTCCGCCGGTCACGGTCTAGCTTCCGATGGAACCACGGCCGCTCGCCGCGCTGATCGACCCCGGGTGGGCAGAGGCCCTCGCCCCGGTGGCCACCCAGGTCGCGGCGATGGGGGAGTTCCTCCGCTCCGACGGGCCGTACCTGCCATCCGGTGTCAACGTGCTGCGTGCGTTCACCCGTCCGTTCGCCGACGTGAGGGTGCTGATCGTCGGACAGGACCCGTATCCGACGCCGGGGCATGCGATCGGGCTCTCGTTCGCCGTCGACCGCGCGGTGCGCCCTGTTCCGCGAAGCCTGCAGAACATCTATCGGGAGTTGCACGCGGACCTGGGCATCGAGACCCCGGCGCACGGCGACCTGAGCGCGTGGGCCGACCAGGGGGTGATGTTGCTCAACCGGGTGCTGACGGTCCGCCCCGGGGCATCCGGATCCCATCGCGGCAAGGGCTGGGAGGCGATCACGGCGACGGCCATCCACGCGCTGGTGGAGCGGGGTGGGCCACTCGTCGCGATTCTCTGGGGGCGGGATGCGATCTCGCTCGGGCCGATGCTGGGATCGGTTCCGGTGGTGAAGTCGGTGCATCCGTCTCCGCTGTCTGCGTCCGGCGGATTCTTCGGATCGAAGCCGTTCAGCCGGGCGAATGCGCTGCTGGTGCAGCAGGGTGCGGCGCCGGTCGACTGGTCGCTGCCGGAGTAACTCGCGGTCTTCTCGTGGTGCTCTGCGTGTCTCGTGGAGTGCGCGTCTCGTCGAGTGATTCTCTCGTCGTGGGGTGCGCGTTCCGTGTGGATTGGCGCGGGGGCTGGGGTTTCGATTTTTTGGGATGATTACCCGGTCGAGAAGCCACAAACAGCCTCGAGAATCGAAAAATGAGGCGAATAGTGGCTTTTCGACGACGGTCTCAGTGATGGTGGTCGCCCTCCGTCGACAGGTTCGGGGACGGATCACCTAGTTCCCTGAGCGTGTTGAAGGGCCGACGATCAAGCGGCCGCTCCGAGTGTGACTTTCCCGCCGCGGCGCGGAGCTCTCCCCGGATCCCGGAATCGGTCATCCCCGCAGAATCCATCGACAGCGACCCCGACGCGACCTGACCAAGCCAACCCGACGCGACCCCACCCAGCCAGCCCATCGAAGGCGCGCAGCCAATTCCCAGACTGTGCGGGTTCTGTCATATGGGTAACCCCCATCGTCAAGGAGAGAACATGCCTTTCATCACCGTCCCCGGCCAGAGCGGCCCCGATGTCGAGCTGCACTACGAGGACTTCGGCGCGGGGAAGCCCGTCGTGCTCATCCACGGCTGGCCTCTCAGCGCTCGCTCCTGGGAGGGACAGGTCCCGGCGCTCATCGAGGCCGGCTACCGGGTCATCAGCTACGACCGCCGGGGGTTCGGTGAGTCATCCCAGCCCTGGAACGGTTACGACTACGACACCTTCGCCGCCGACCTGAAGGCTGTTCTCGAGAAGCTCGACCTGCAGGAGGTCACCCTCATCGGATTCTCGATGGGCGGCGGAGAACTCGCGCGCTACGTTGCAACCTACGGAACCGACCGCATCGCGAAGCTCGTGTTCGCAAGCGCTGTGCCGCCGTACCTGTGGAAGTCCGACGACAACCCGCAGGGCGGAGTGGATGCCGACCTCGCCGCATGGTTCAACGACGGTATCACCGGCGACCGTCCGGCGTTCCTCAAGACCTTCCTCTCCATGTTCTTTACCGCGGGTGCGCCGTCGGCAGACAACAAGCCGCTGGTCAGCGACGAGCAGATCGCCTATAACCTCGCCATCGCCGAGGCGGCTTCGCCGAAGGGAACCCTCGACTGCACGGTGGCGTTCGCGACCACCGACTTCCGCGACGACCTCACGAAGATCACGGTGCCGACTCTCGTCATCCACGGCGACTCCGACTCGATCGTCCCCCTCGAGGTGAGCGGACAGCGCACCCACGAGGCGATCGACGGCAGCGAGCTCGTCGTCATCGCTGGCGCCCCGCACGGCGTGACGGTCAGTCACAAAGACGAGTGGAACGAACACGTGCTGGCCTTCCTCGCCAAGTAGGACCACTGTTCGACAGAAAGGCCTCCCACCGGCGTGGGAGGCCTTTCTTGCACGCTCGATCAGGTCATGAAGCGGACGTAGGATTTCCCCATGCTCGAGGAGGAATACCTTGCGACCCACCGGCCGCGCGACGCCCAGCGCAACCTGCCGCCGCTCGAGGTGCCGTTCGTCTACGAGATCCGGGATGCGAAGCCGGAAGACCTTCCCGACATCCGCGAGATCTACAACCATTACGTCGCCAATTCGACTGTGACGTTCGACGAGGTTCCGATGACGCTGCGGGCCTGGAAGTCCAAGTTCGCCCACGTCGTGAAGGTCGGGATGCCGTTTCTCGTCGCAGAGAGTCCGAGCGGTGCGATCCTCGGGTTCGCCTACGTGTACCCGTGGAAGGAGAAAGCAGCGTACCGCTTTACGGTCGAGGACTCGATCTATCTCGGCGCGGCATCCACCGGTAAGGGTCTCGGCAAGGTGCTGATGGCCGAGCTCATCGAGGCCTCGCGTGCCGCCGGCATCAAGGAGATCATCGCGGTCATCGCCGACCGGGGAGCGGATGCGTCCATTCAGATGCACAAGAATTTCGGGTTCAAGGAGATCGGGCACATGGGCAAGGTCGGCTACAAGTTCGAGCGCTGGCTCGGCACCGTGCTCATGCAGAAGTCGCTGAAGAAGTAGCCCCTACATAGGTGCTCAGTGCTTCGCCGCGCCGAGTTCGAGCAGCAGCACCCCGCCGATCACGAGCACCATCCCGACGATCTGCAGAAGGGTCAGCGACTCCTTGAACAGCAGCCAGCTGATGACGACGACGAGAACGACCCCGACTCCGGCCCAGATCGCGTAGGCGATGCCGAGCGGCACCCCGCGGGTCAGCGACTGTTGGAGCAGCACGAATGCACCGATGTAGCCCGCCGCAACGAGGATGAACGGCATGATCTTGTTGCCGTCCCCCGTGGTGAATTTCAGCGACGTCGTCGCGATCACCTCGGCGATGATCGCGCCGGCGAGGAACAGGTACCCCACGGTCAGCGCGTGCGCGTCGGGCGCGATTTCGGTGCGCCCCCGCGGCCGACGATGTCGATGATCACTCGTCGAGGGGCGACGCCGACCAGCCGCGATTGAACGGCATTCATCGTTCCACTCACAACACTGGCCGGGGTGTTCCGCCGATCGAGGGCCCTCATCGCCGTGGCGACGACCTGCTCGGCCGACTCCAGCTTTCCGAACAGCGCATCGGCATTGTCGGCGATCTCGATGAACTCGGTGTCGGCCGGCCCGGGGCAGAGCGCGAGCACCTTCAACCCACTGCCTTTCGCCTCGTACCAGAGCGCCTCGGTGAAACTCAGGACGAAAGCCTTGGATGCGCCGTAGACGGCCATCCGCGGGATCGGCTGGAACGCGGCCGTGCTCGCGACGTTGACGAGCGCGCTGTTTCCGAGCGCTCCCTTTCGCTGGGCGAGCAGCTCGGGGAGGAAGGCTCGGGTGAGCGCTACCAGAGCGGTGACGTTGAGCGCGATCTCGGCATCGAGGCGTTCCGGGTCGATCGTGGTCAGGAATCCGTGATTGCCGAATCCGGCGTTGTTCACCAGGGTGCCGACGACCACCTTCTTCTCGGCGAGGATCGCGACCAGCCTGGCGACGGCACCCGCTTCGGTGAGATCGAGGGGTACAACGGTGCAGACCGTTCCGTAGCGCACCGACAGCTCGTCGGCGAGGGCCTTCAGGCGGTCTTCGCGGCGGGCGACGAGTACGAGGTCGGCCCCACGCTCCGCCAGCCGACGGGCGAACTCGACGCCGAATCCACTGCTCGCTCCGGTGATCAGCGCAGTGGTGCCCATCGGGTCGAACGTCATGTCTCGAGGGTACCCGGCGCTACAGTCGACTCATGCCCGATGCGTCCCGATCTCGTCCGGATGGCGCCGTCGTTCTCCATTCGCTCGCCGGTCATGTGAGGGCTCGGCCGAAGGCTGTCTTCGACGCCCTCGACGCACGATTTCGCCCTGATCCCGACTCGCAGACGCTCTATTTCGCCGACTCGACGGCGTTCCTCATCGTGGAGCAGGCGGGCCGCTGGTACCGCGGCGAGTACCGCATCGTGCCCGACCAGCACGGCTCGCACATCGAGCACACGATGCTGAACCTCACGCCGGAAAAACGACTCGGGAGGCTCACCGCGCGCCGGATCGTGACTGATGCACCGGCACAGTTCGAACGCCTTGTGCGACAACTACGACTCGAATTGGAGTAGCCGATGTTCGAACTCCATCACCTCAGTGCTCAGGAGCAGTGGGACTGGCTGCAGCGCGGCGAGATCACCCCGGTCGAACTCACCGAGCACTATCTCGAGCGCATCGAGCGACTCGACGGGCGGCTCGGCGCCTTCGTCACCGTGACAGCGGATGCCGCCCTCCAGCGGGCCGAGACCGTCGCCCGAGAGGTGCCGAAGACGGCTCCACTCTGGGGCCTCCCGATCGGCGACAAAGACCTGACCGACCGCGCCGGAGTCCACTCGGGCTACGGTTCGCGCCTGATGGACGGCTATGTGCCAGCCGTCTCCTCCGAGCTCGTGAAGGTCTTCGATGCGGCAGGCGCGGTCAGTCTCGGAAAGACGAACGCTCCGGAATTCGGGATGCCCTCCTACACCGAGAGCCTGGTCGCACCGCCCGCCCGAACGCCGTGGGATCTCGCACTGGGCGCCGGCGGATCGAGCGGGGGAGCCGCGGTGGCGGTCGCCGCGGGGCTGCTGCCGTTCGCCCCGGGCTCGGATGGCGGTGGCTCGGTGCGCATCCCGGCAGCGGCGTGTGGTCTGGTCGGGCTGAAGCCCTCCCGCGGTCTCGTTCCGAGCGGCTCCGGCATCGAATCCCTTGCCGGCCTCGTCGTGCCAGGCCCGCTCGCCCGCAGCGTCGCGGATGCCGCAATGATGCTCGATGCGATGGTCGCCGGCGGGGGCTACCCGTTCACCCTGCGAGCCCCGCGGTGGGACGGCGGCCCGCTCCTCGGCGCGGCTGTTCGCGGGGAGGGGCGTTTCCAGCTCGGGGTGATGACGACCTCTCCCTGGGATGACGCGTACGAGGTCACGGTGTCGGCCGAGGCATCCGCTGCCCTCGAGACCGCGGTGACGCACCTCGACGCGCTCGGTCACGGCATCGAGCAGCTCGCACTCGAACCCGACGACAGTTACGGACCGAACTTCCGCACCATCTGGCAGGCCGGGGCGGCAGGAATCCCGGCCGACGGCGAAGAGCAGCTCGCGAGACTCGAACCGCTGACGCGCTGGCTGGTCGAACAGGGCCGACGGATCGGTGCACGGGAACTCGCGCGCGCCCTGGCCGCACTGTCGAAATTCGAGCGGTCGATCATCCGCCAGTTCGCCTCGTTCGATGCCGTATTGACGCCGTCGATGGCGCTGACCCCGCGCCCGATTGGCTGGTACGACAGCGAGGATGCCGAGCGCAACTTCGAGCAGCAGGTGCAGTACACGCCGTTCACGAGCTTCGCGAACGTGACCGGGCTTCCGGCGATCACGCTGCCGATCTGGCAGACGGATGCCGGTATCCCGATGGGCGTGCAACTCGTCGGGCGCCCGGGCGGCGAGGCGACGCTGCTTGCCATCGGCGCGCAACTCGAGCGCCGGATCGGGTGGCAGCGGCGGCATCCGCCGCAGTGGTAGTCGACAGAGCCGCAGTCGAAAGAGCGGTAGTGGGAGCGGTAGTCGTCGAAATACCGTTCAGCGGGCAAAATTCCCGAGCGAGTCCCCATACAGGACGTAGCGCCACGATCCCGGGGCGAAAATATACATCGACTTGAAGTCGTCCTGCGAAGCCGTCTGGGAGGTCCACTTCTCGGAGCCGTCGGATTGCTGCGTCGCACTCCACCCCGCTGCGGCCAACGCGGCCTTTTGCGTGATCGCCTGAGAAGGGGTGATCGGAGAAAGCCCGAAATCCTCCCCGACGTCCGAACCCGGCGCGTACCAACTGCAGAAGACACCCCCGTAGACGAAGAACGACGCGAGGTTGGATTGGGTGGGGTCGGTTACTGGGGCGTTGAGCACCCATCCTTTCTTGGCAAAACTGGCCTGAGCCTGTGCCGATACCAGGTTTTCACAGGTCAAGGCCGCCAGCGCCGGCGTCGGCGTCGGCGACTGCTGGACCGAGGGAGGAGGGGTCGGCGATCCGGCCGCCACCCCGCCGCCACTCGCTGCACAGCCTGCCATCGCCAGCACCACGACTACCCCGACGGACGCGAACCCGCAAAGTCGCACTTTCACGGCGGTCATCATGGTTGGCAGCATAGGGCGCGAATCTCACGGCACGTCGCCAACGATCGAGAGAAATGCGAATCGTTATCGGAAGAAGCTCAGCTCAGACCGACCAGCTGCGCGCTCTTCTCCCACAGCCCGGCGGCGAGCGCCCGGTCGTCCGCTTCGGGTCGAGCACTGCCGTTCGGCTTGAGGCCGTCGAAGTAGGCGCCGCTCGGCACGCCGACATCGCGCGTCGCGGCCAGGTGCACGAGGGGAGCTCCGCCCTGCTCCGGACTGATGCCGAGCCCGCCTCTTGTGATGAAGTTCGCAACGCGAATCATGGCGAGCTCTGTTCCGAAGTTCGTCGCGACATAGCCGGGGTGGAACGAGTAGGCGCTGACCGTCGCCTCGCGCCGGGCGAGCTCGCGGATGAACATGATCGTCTCCAGCTTGCTCGTTCCGTAGGCCCGCCAGCCACCGAGGTACGGTCGCCGCGCACTCTCGAGGTCATCGAGGTCGACGCTTCCGAGCCTGTTCGCCGCGCTCGCGGTCGAGATCACCCTCCCACCGCTCTCGCGGAGCCTCGGGAGCAACAGTCCGGTCAGCAGGAACGGCGCGAGGTGATTGTGCTGGAAGGTGCGCTCGTGGCCGTCGGCGGTCTTCCCGCGCTTCCCGACGAGACCGCCGGCGTTGTTCGCGAGCACGTCGATGCGGTCGTAGCGGGCCGTCAGCGCCCCGGCGAGCGCCCGTACCTCGTCGAGACTGTCGTAGTCGGCGATGAACGGCGTCCCACCGACCTTCGCCGCGACGGCGTGGGTGCGCTCCGAGTTACGGCCGACGACGGCGATGGCCGCCCCCTGGTCGGCCAGAGCCGCGGCAGCGGCGGCGCCGAGACCGGAACTCGCCCCGGTGATCACGATGGTCTTTCCGTCGAGTGTTCCGGGCATCCGGTTCCGCCTTTCCAGCGAGAAATCATGCCGCGTTGCGCAGGCACACTCTCGTTTGTACACCGAAGCCGCGGTATCGCCCTGTCGAGGGCGAATACAGTTGCACGGTGTCGACATCGCCGGTGAGGGTTGCCATGGTGTCGCTGCACACCTCTCCGCTGGCGACCCCTGGCACGGGAGATGCCGGTGGCATGAATATCGCGATCCTCTCGATCGCCGGGCAGCTGGCCGAACGCGGGGCGATCGTCGACCTGGTGACCCGCGCGAACGGCGAACCGGTGAGCCGACTCGTCTCACCGGGTGTGACTCTGCACGAGCTGGCAGCCGGGCCGCGCGGGCCGCTTCCGAAGCAGCGTCTCGCCGAGGTCGTCGACGAGTTCGGCGAGGCCGTCGCCGTGCTCGCCGGAAGGCTGCATCCGCGGTACGACGTCATCCACGCGCACTACTGGCTGAGCGGACTCGCGACCCTCCCGGTGGCGCTCGAACTCGGCCTCCCGTTCGTGCAGAGCTTCCACACCGTCGCGGCGCTCAAGAACGCGACACTGACGGCGTCGCAGACCGCGGAGCCGGAACGTCGGCTGCTGACCGAGCTGTACCTGGCGAACCAGGCCTCGGCGATCGTCGCGGGTTCCGCCGCCGAGGCGACCGCGCTGATCGAGCTGGCCCGCGCCCCCGCGGAGAAGATCTGGGTGATCCCGCCCGGGGTCGACATACAGCTCTTCAGGCCAGGACGGAAGGATGCGGCCGACGCCCGAATCCGCGCCCAGCTCGGTATCGTCGCCGGTCGCCCGATCATCGCGGTGGTCGCTCGCGTGCAGCCGCTGAAAGACCAGGCCCTCGCGATCCAGGCCCTCGCGGCCCTCCGTCCCCTCCGATCAGAACTCCCGCTGCTCGTGATCGCCGGGGAACCGACCCCCGGGGAGGAAGGCTATCTCGAGTCCCTCCGGGCGCTCGCCATCGAACTGGAGGTAGCCGGAGCGGTGCGGTTCGTCGGCGCGATGTCACGCGAGCACCTCGCCGACCTTCTCGCCGTCGCCTCGCTCACCGTGATTCCCTCGCACTCCGAGACCTTCGGCATCGTGGCGCTCGAGTCGGCGGCCAGCGCAACCCCTGTGGTCGCCTTCCGCGGTTCCGGACTGGTGGAATCGGTCGCCGACGGCATCTCCGGGGTGTTGGTCGGCAGCAGGGATCCCGTCGACTGGGCGGTCGTCATCGCCGGTCTGCTTGCGGATGCCGCGGCCCTCGACGCTCTCGCGGTATCCGCCCGGCACCACTCGGAGGCGTTCACGTGGGCTGCCACCGCGACGGCGACCCTTGCGCTGTACGGGGCGCTGCGGGGGGAGTAGCCCGCGGCATCCACTTCCCGTTTGTGCAACCACCCACGTGTGCGCACGGGCATGTGGTTGGAAAAACTGTAAGTGGTCGCGGCTACTCCGGCCGCCCGTACGTCTCGAGCAGCCGCAGCCAGATCTCGTTCATCGTCGGGTAGGCGGGCACCGCGTGCCAGAGGCGGTCGATCGGCACCTGCCCGACGACCGCGATCGTCGCGGCGTGCAGCATCTCCGAGACATCCTGCCCGACGAAGGTCACCCCGATGATCACCTTGCGTTTCTCATCGACGACCATGCGTGCATGGCCCTCGTAGCCGTCCGCCTGCAGAGAGGCACCGGCGACCCAGCCGAGGTTGTAGTCGACCACACGGATGTCGTACCCGGCCTTCTCCGCCTCCGACGCGGTGAGACCGACCGATGCCACCTCGGGGTCGCTGAACGTCACCTGGGGAACCATCTCGTGGTCCGCCGTCGCCGCGTGCTTTCCGAAGGTGTTGTCGTGCACGCCGGTGCCGAGCGCCCGCGCCGCGATCACGTCGCCCGCGGCCCGGGCCTGGTACTTGCCCTGGTGGGTGAGCAGCGCACGGTGGTTGACGTCGCCGACGGCGTAGAGCCAGTCGAACCCCTTCACGAGCATCGTGTCGTCGACGTCGAGCCAGTCGCCGGGGGTGAGACCGACGTTCTCGAGCCCGAGGTCTGTCGTGCGTGGCATTCGTCCGATGGCGACGAGCACCTCATCCGCCTCGACGGTCGAACCGTCGTCGAGGGTGAGGGTGACTCCTGAATCCGATCGACTGACGGAGGAGGTGCTGACGCCGATCCGCACGTCCGCGCCGAGCGCTGTGAGCGACTTCGTAACGGCCTCCCCGGCGAAGGGCTCCTGGTTTCCGAGAAGCGCTGTGCGGGCGATGACGGTCACGGCCGTCCCGAAGGTGGCGTACGCGGTCGCCATCTCGACGCCGACGACGCCGCCGCCGATGATCGCGAGTCGTTTCGGCGCGATCTTCGCACTCGTCGCTTCGCGGCTCGTCCACGGTCTGGAGTCCTTCAGGCCCGGAATATCGGGCAGCAGCGCATCGGATCCGACGCTGACGGCGATCGCGTGCTTC
This sequence comes from Lacisediminihabitans sp., assembly GCA_025362355.1. Taxonomy (GTDB): domain Bacteria; phylum Actinomycetota; class Actinomycetes; order Actinomycetales; family Microbacteriaceae; genus Lacisediminihabitans. The sequence continues at coordinate 15,110 of JANYGT010000083.1, forward strand.
GCCGTGTAGACGGTGCCGTTCACGGTGACCTGCTTCTCGCCGGTGATCCGCGCGTGGCCGCGGGCGAGCTCGATCCCGGCGCCGGCGACCCACTCGACCTGGCCCTGGTCATCCCAGTTGCTGGTGAATCCGTCCCGGCGCTTGAAGGTCGCAGCGACGTCGATGTCGCCGGTCACGGCCTCGCGAGAGCCGCCGATCGCCTTCGCCGCCCGGAGTGCGATCCCGGAGCGCAGCAGAGCCTTCGACGGCATGCAGGCCCAGTACGAGCATTCGCCCCCGACGAGTTCGCTCTCGATCAGCAGCGCGGTCAGACCGCCCTGCACCGCACGGTCGGCGATGTTCTCGCCGACGGCCCCGGCTCCGATGACGA
>JANYGT010000113.1 GCA_025362355.1 Lacisediminihabitans sp.
CGATCGCCTTGGTGATGGTGAGCCCGAGACCGACACCGGGAACGGCGTTCCTGGTCGCAGTGGATGCCCGGAAGAACCGTGCATACAGCTGGTCGATCTCAGCGGCCGGAATTCCCATCCCGGTATCCCGCACGGTGACGATGGCCTCGTCGTGCCCGTGTCCGAGACTCACGGTGACTGAGCCGCCGCGCGGGGTGAACTTGATCGCGTTGGAGATGAGATTGTCGAATGACTGTCCGAGGCGTTGGGTATCTCCGCGCACGGTGATCATGTCATCCGTCACCTCCAATCCGAGAGTCACACCCGCCGCCGAAGCGACCGGCCCAGCCGACTGCACAGCGGCATGCACGACGTCATGCAGCTGCACCTCCGTTATCACGAGCGGGAATTTGCCCGACGCGACCTGCGCCGTGAACAGGAGATCGCCGACGAGTCGCAACAGTCGGTGCGCGTTGCGTTCCGCGACGGCGAGGTATTTGAGCTGGTCATCCGACAGAGGATCCTCGTCTTCGTCGCGCATCAGCTCGAGGTAGCCGAGGATCGACGAAAGCGGGGTGCGTAGCTCGTGCGAGATGAGGCCGACGAATTCGTCTTTCATCCGCGAGACCTCGAGCGCCTGCGTGACATCCGTTCCGACGAAGATGTAGCCGATGGTGGCGCCGTCCTCGTCGGCCCGGGGGGTCACCGCGACCGACACCGTCAGCTCGGTGCCGTCGGCGCGAACGTAGGTCCAGTCGCGTACCTCAGCCTGGCCGAGACGGGCGGACTCGACGAGGGCTGAGAATCCGGGGTTGAGAACGGTCGCCCCATGCGGGAAGTCGAGCTCGCGTGAACGCTCCGCGAGCTCGCTGGCGAGGTGGAAGTCATAGATGTAGCGGATGCCCTGGGTCTCGTCGGGCGCGAGCCCGAGCATGAATGAGGCTCCTGGGTTCCACACGTCGATGAGGCCAACTAGGTCTGTGCCGATCACGGACTGCTCTGTGACGGCGTCGAGAACGCTGCGAGTGAGTCGATCGGCGGCCTGAAGTCGCGCCTCGTTGGCCTCGAGGGCCTCCGCCGCGAGCGTCGACACCTCGAGCAGCTGCTGGCGCTGCAGCGCGAGGGCGCGCACCTCCGTGAGTTTTGCGCGCCCCTGCCGGGAGAATTCGTTGATGATCGTCGCCGCGACCCCGAACACGAACGGGCTGAAGATGACGCGCATCCACTCTCCGCTCGATGCGGGTACCCTGCCGTCGATGACGTACGGAAGTATCAGGGCTGCCGTGACTCCGGCGATGGATACGAAGATCCAGCGGTGGCCCCTCTCGGCCGCGATCCACATGACGGGGAGGAAGAGGAGAACACCGAAGACCGAGGACGCGCCCCCCGTGCTCGCTCGGAGGAGTGCGATGGCCAGCAGTGCCGTCCCCGGCACCATGAGAGCCCACCAGCGGTTGTACTGGCCCTGACGCGTGTAATAGAGCGCGACGAAAGTCGCGATCGTCATGACGATGGCACCGAGGATGAAGACGATTCCGTTGGTGACGATCTCCGGGCCGAAGATGACGGCGATGAGGGAGGCGATCGCATAGGCGATCGAGGTTGGCAGCTGCCTCACCGACGGTGACGGGCGGTCGGTCGAGAGCCGACCGACGGTCGCGAGATAGAGGCGTTTCACAGCAGTACGTCGACGATGAAGGCGAGTCGCTTCGAGAGCTCGTTCGGGCTGAAGGGTTTGGAGAGGAACTCGATCGCGCCGGCCTGGATGCCGGCGGCCCGCGACTGGTCGTCGACGGCGGCGGAGAGCAGTACGATCGCGGTGCCTGTCAACTCCGGGTCGGCGCGCACCGCCCGGCAGACGTCGAGCCCCGACATCCCGGGCATCGAGACGTCGAGGACGACGAGGTCGGGACGGTTCTCGCGGATCGCTTTCAGTGCCGAAGGCCCGTCGTCGGCGATCGAGACGAGCTCGAGGCCGGCCTTGGTGACCGCGATCTCGACGAGACCACGGATATCCGCATCGTCGTCTGCCGTCACAACTCTGGTGTGCAACTTATTCACTGTCAGATCCGTTCAGCTGGATGTCGCGCGGTTGTGTGTCACGCAGCACGCGACGCACCTCCGCTCTGGTGAATGGCTTCGGCAGGATCGCCTGGGCCGCCGGGTAGTCCGCAGCATCGAGCACCGAGGTGATCGCGATCGCACAGAGCGGCATGTCGTGCCTGAGACGCTCCGCGAGAGCCCACCCGGTCATCCCCGGCAGAACGAGGTCGATGAAGGCCAGGTCGGGGTTCGACAGCTCGTACGCGATGATCGCGTCTTCTGCACTTCCGACGGAGACGACATCGCAGCCCGCACGCTCCAGATAGCGACTGAGGAGATCGCGCTGATCGTCGCTATCGTCGACGACCAGGACTTTCGTGCGCTCGATCTCGAGTGAGACGGCGCTCATACGAGCACGACCCGATGGGTCGTCGCGCGTTCGTCCGCTGTGTGCACCGTGTTCTCCGAAAGGTAGGTCTCAGCGCGATCACGAACCAGCGGAAGGATCCGAGATTCGCAACAACGCTGTGGCTCCGTGTTCGGGCACGATGCCGCTGAAATGCTGCTGTACCGATTACAGCGGATGAACACCGAATCGTCGTAGCCCCAATGCGGGGTTCACGGCGCGCACCTCGGAGAGTCTCGCCGCGGACGCCCAGGCGACCGCGACATCCGTCGAGTCGCCGATCGTGACGAGTTCGACGCCCATCGGGTCCACGATCATGCTGTTGCCGGCCCCGACGGGCGGTGCCTGATCGGCGGCGGCGATGTAGATGGTGTTCTCGATCGCGCGCGCCGTGACGAGGGTGCGCCAGTGCTGCTCTTTGAGCGGCCCGCGCACCCATTCGCTCGGCAGGAGTACGAGCTCTGCGCCGGCATCGACGAGTCGTCTCGTGACCTCCGGGAAACGGATGTCGTAGCAGGTCTGAAGACCGACCGTCAGACCTCCGACCGTGAAGGTCTGTGGCTCATCGAGCGCACCGGCGACGACCCAGTCGCTCTCCCTCTGTCCGAAGGCGTCGTAGAGATGAAGCTTTCGATAGGTGGCAACCAGCGCACCATGCTGGTCGAGGGCCACCAGTGTGTTCGAGACGCGGGACGGATCGTTAGTCGTCTCGAGCATCCCGGCGACGACGTGCACCCCGAGCACCTTTGCGATCGCTGCGACACCGGCGACGAAATGACCGTCGAGAGGCTCCGCCGCGGCAACAGAATGGGCGCCGAGGGCCGGCGTGAACGACGACGAGTATTCAGGGAAGACGACGATGGATGCGCCACGGGTGACGGCAACCGTCGCGAGGTCTCGGATGACGGCGAGATTCGAATCCACGTCTTCGCCCGGGGCGAACTGTGCGACGGCTACTCCCACGGCATCCATGCGGCAAGCCTAGGGCCGACGCGCGGGTCAGGCTGCGGCCCGACTGCTCTCGAGGAGACGGCTTACGACGTTCGCATATTCCGTGATCATGCGTTCACGCCCGAAATGCGCACGCATGCCGAGGCTGCGACCACGGAGCTCTGACCGCCGATCGAGCACGGCTTCCCAGGTCATGGCAATACCCTCCGGGTCGTGCGTCGTCACTCGTCCGATACCTTCCACCGTCAGCGCAGAATCGCCCACATCAGTGGTGACAGGCGTTGCACCCGACGCGATGCCCTCGAGCAGACAGAGCGGTGATGCCTCGCCGAACGCACTGGTGAGGGCGACGATGTCGGCAATCTGGTAGATCGCGGGCATGTCATTGCGGATACCGAGAGCATGCAGATTCGACGAACCGGTGACGCCTGACTCTTCGACAAGAGCACGGAACGCGTCGTTGTCCGGCGACATTCCAGCACCGCACACGAGGTAGTGGGTCTCGGGGCGGTATCGGGCGTGAAGGGCCACGGAGCGGAGGAACAGTCCAGGGTCCTTCATCACGTCGAACCTGGCGGCGAAGACGACGACGGGTGCAGCAGCTGGAATTCCGAGCGCCCGCCGTGTCGTCGCCTGCTCATCGTCCGTTCCGGGCCGGAAGCGGTCGGTGTCGATTCCGTTGTCGATGACGAATCGTTCGGTAGTCGGTGCGAGGAAGGACCCGTAGGCGTCGCTCGTCGACCGGGCGCAGGAGATCTGGGCCGTCACGAGCCCTGACGACGATGCCTCGCTGAGCCAGGAAAGGGCGGGACCCGAATGCTCCGGATCGGATCGATGAAGGCACGCGGCGACCGGAATATCGGGCATCAGACCGCGCTGTTGCAATGCGAGCAGAAGCCCGAGCGGCTGCTCTTTGAGCGATAAGACC
>JANYGT010000117.1 GCA_025362355.1 Lacisediminihabitans sp.
GCTGAGGGAAAGCCGCTCCGCTGGGCCGAATACGACCTCGGCCAGGCGATGGCCCACCTGTCGGTGCAGGCGCACTCCGACGGCCTTCACGTTCACCAGATGGGCGGCATTCTCGCGGATCAGCTTCGCGAATCGTTCGGCCTCGACGAGCGTTTCGTGCCGGTGTCCGTCGCAGCACTCGGCGTGCTCGGCTCGCCCGATTCGCTCGACGAGAAGACCCGCGAGCGTGAGCTGGCCCCGCGGACGCGTCGTCCGCTGGCCGAATCCGTGGTCGTCAACGCCTGAGCCGCGGCCGAGGTACGCCATTCGGCCCTTCGATAGCTGATGGAAGGGCCGTTCGACGTACTTGAGCGCGCGGGAGGCGTGCGAGCGGCGCGCGAGCGGCGCGCGAGAGGCGCGCGAGCGAACCTCGACAGTGCCCCTGATCTAGCGAGTGCCATTGCCCCCGTTTTGGGCTGTTTTATTTCGTCCCGGGTTTTTTTAGGATGTACGCGCGTGGACAATTCGCCGCTCGGATCACCGTAATAGGGGGGCGAGGGCCGTCGCGTTGTGACCACGAACCTGGCGGGTGTGATGACGATGGACTCGAGACTCCGTGGTGCCCTGCACTCATTGATGCGCGAGCGGTATCTGGCAGCGAAGAACGCGTACCGCGGCATTCCGCGACCCCGCGATGTGCCCCGCGCGCATGCGAGCGGTCTCGACCCCGATCGCATCCTCATCGCGGGAACCGACTCGGCGACGGGATGGGGTGTCACACGTCACGATCTCGCCCTACCGGGCCAGTTGGCCCGAGAGCTCGGGTCGATGACGAATCGGGGGGTCGATGTGAATCTGCTCTGCGATCCCGCCGGGGTCGGAATCGAGGCAGTGATCCGGCTGCTGCGGAACCGGGATCTGCGTGAGTTCGACGCGGTCATCGTGATCGTCGGCGTCGTCGATGCTGCGAATCTCATGTCGGAGTCCAACTGGGGGAGTCGGGTCGTCGCGCTGTTGGAGATTCTGGATGCCGCGACGGCTCCCTCGACGCCGATCGTGATCATGGGGATTCCGGCATTGAGTTCGCTCTCCGTCTTCGACGTGCCTCCGGGCGGCACGATCGACACCTCCGTTGCGCGGCTCAATGCGGTGACGGCGGCTCTCTGCGATGGCCACGCCAGAGGCCACTTCTTCGCGTTTCCGCACATCGCGCCGGACGAGGCATCCGCACCGGGCCGCTACCGCACGGCGGAAGACTATCGCCGTCTAGCCCGCGCACAGGCTCGGTTTCTCGCCCCGCTGTTGCACGGGGTCGACCGCGGCCGGAACGCTGCCCGCGCGGCGAGAGAGGAGGCCCAGAGTGTGGCGAGGAGGCTCGAGTCGATCCATGGCCTCCACATCCTCGACACCGCCCCGGAGGAACGGTTCGACCTGATCGTGCGCCGGGCACAGCAGTACTTCGGAGTGAAGTCCGCCGCTTTCACGCTGATCGACGAAGATCGCCAGTGGAACAAGTCCACCGTGGGATTCGACGAGAGCGAGATTCCGCTCGCCGACTCCTTCTGCGCGACGACGATCCGTGCGGCACGGCCGTTCGTGGTCATGGATTCGCTGCTGGATCACCGTGCGCCCGCGGGGACCCCTTTTCGTTTCTATGCGGGGTATCCGGTCGAGTCGCCCGACGGATCCCGCATCGGTGCCCTGTGCGTTTTCGATCCGGAACCGCACGAGGTCACCGACTTCGACGTGACCGTACTGCGTGATCTCGCGCTGCTCGTGCAGGACGAGCTCGCCGAGCCGCAGTCCGCGGTCTGGGCGGGCTAGCGAGCGGGGCTAGCGGGCCAGCGCATCCCTCAGCTTCACGCGGCCGCCCATCCGCAGCAGCGAGTTGGAGTAGACGCGCGAGCCGAAAACGATCACGCCCGCCGTCGCCGCGAGCAGTATGACGAGCGACAGCAGCGGCTCCCACCACGCGGCCTGGCCGAGGAAGATGCGCATCGGCATCCCGACGGGGGCCGCGAAGGGCACGTACGACATGATGCCGAGCACGAGTGCATTGTTGTTGAAGATCAGCACGAGCACGTAGGGCACCATCACGAGCATCGTCACGGGCGTGGTGACCGACGGAAGGTCTTCCGCCCGTGAGACGAGGGATGCGGCCGCCGCGAACAGCGACGCGAGCAGCACGAACCCGAAGACGAAGAAGATCACGAACCAGATGATGGATGGCCCGAGGGTGCCGAGCAGTGCGGTCTGGCCGGTGGTCAGCAGCCCGATCGACGACAGGATCGCGATGGCCGCGATCTGGCCGAACGCGAGGATCGAGTTGCCGAGCACCTTGCCGGCGAGCAGGATTCGCACCGGGATCGTCGACATCAGGATCTCGACGACGCGGGTCTGCTTCTCTTCGACGACGCTCTGGGCGATGGTGCTGCCGAAGGTGATCGCCGACATGAAGAAGATCAGGCCGAAGGCCAGCGCCACGAAGTAGACGATGATCGGATTCTGTTTCGACGGCTCGAGCAGCGTGACCGGAGGGGCGATGGTGAGTTGTGAGAGCACGTCGCTCGGTGCGGAATCCAGGCCGATGACCCGGATGCCGAACGGCTTGGCCGCGGTATCGGGGACGATGGCGGCATCCACCTTTTTGGAGCGGACGAGTTCCCGCGCCTCCGACTCGGTCGAGATCTTCGTGACATCGAGCCCTTTGTGCGCGAGGGAGGTCGCGGCTGATCCGACCGCGGCCACCTTCGGCTCCGTAGTGCTGGATGACGCGATGCTGCCGATGACGATGGACAGGAGCACCGCGAGCAACAGGATGCCGGTCGAGATGAGGAATGCCTTGCTGCGCAGTCGGGCGACGATCTCGCGGGTCGCGACGAGCGCTGCGCCGTTGGCCGCCGTCGGCTTCGCGACAGAGGTGCGGGGGGTGCTGAGTGTCGGGGTGCTCATCGGACGATCTCCTTGAATATCTGGGCGAGGGACGGGCGTTGCGGGGCGAATTGCCTCACCCCGCCGAGGGTGACCGCGCGACTGAGGACGCGCTGCGCTGCTGCCGGATCAGCGGCGGCGAAGACGGCGTGGCTTCCATCGAGTTCGCTGACGGTGACGCCGGCGACCTCGCGGATCCAGCCGGCATCGCCCTCGAGCAGGATGTCCCAGCTCGAGTGCGCGTGCTCTGCCCGCAGGCTCTCCGGGGTCCCGTTCGCCCGGATCTCGCCATCGGCGATGACGATCAGATCGTCGCAGAGGCGTTCGACGAGATCGAGCTGATGACTCGAGAACAGCACGGGCGCGCCCTGGGCAGCAACATCCCTGAGCACGTCGAGCACGGTGTCGACACCGAGCGGGTCGAGACCCGAGAAGGGCTCGTCGAGGATGAGCACCTCAGGTTCGTGAACGAGCGCGGCGGCGATCTGGGCCCGCTGCTGGTTGCCGAGCGAGAGACTGTCGACCTCGTCGCCCGAGCGCTCGGCGATCTCGAGTCGCTCGAGAAGGCTGTCGGTGCTGCGCTGTGCGGCGGCGCGGGTCATCCCGTGCAGTCGTCCGAAGTAGACGATCTGCTCCCCGAGGCGCATCTTCGGGTAGAGCCCGCGCTCCTCCGGCATGTAGCCGAAGATGCGACGGTCGTCGGGGGTGAGTACGCGGTCGTCTTTCGTCACCCGGCCGGAGTCGGCGTTCAGCACCCCGAGCATTATGCGCATCGTGGTGGTCTTGCCTGCGCCGTTCGCGCCGACGAAGCCGGTGATCCGACGGTCGGCGATGTCGAAGTTCACATCCTTCAAAACGACCCGACCGCCGTAACTCTTTCTGACGTTCTCGACTCTCAACATGGTGCTCCTGACCGGATGGCGGATGATTCGCTACCCAAGTTACGAGTCGCCGGTCTCGCCCGCATCAGCCGCGCGGATGGATCGCCGCTCCGTCTCGCGGGGGAGGGTGTCAGTCGGCTCGCGGCACGACGACGCCGTGCTCGTAGGCGAAGACCACGGCCTGCACCCGGTCGCGCAGCGAGAGCTTCATCAGCACCTTCGAGACGTGGGTCTTCACCGTGGCCTCCCCGACGAAGAGTTCGGAGGCGATCTCGGAGTTCGTGCGGCCGCGGGCGAGGAGCGCGAGCACATCCATCTCGCGGGGGCTGAGCTCGTCGAGACATCCGCCCACCTCGGGACGACGCACGGTCGGCGCAGCGGTGCAGCGCTCGATGACGGCGCGGGTGACATCCGGAGACAGCAGCGCGTCGCCCTTCGCGAGCACCTGCACCGCATCGATCAGCTGCTCCGGTGTCGAGTTCTTCAGCAGGAATCCGCTCGCGCCCGCCTGGAGCGCACCGAACAGATAGTCGTCGCGATCGAAGGTCGTGAGCATGAGGATGCTGGTGCCCGGTACCCTGGTGGAGATCTGCCGTGCCGCTTCGAGGCCGTCCATGACGGGCATCTGCACGTCCATGCAGACCACGTCGGGCTCGAGTTCGACGGCGCGGAGCACCGCCTGCTCGCCATTGCTGGCCTCGCCGACGACGGTGATGCCCGGCTCGCTTCCGAGGATCACACCGAAACCGGCCCGCACGAGATCCTGGTCGTCGACGATGAGGACGCGGATGTCGCTCACGCGACCACGTCCTGGTCGTTGTTGATCGGTACGGCGTTGAGTGGGGCGGCGTCGGGCGGGGCAGCCTCGGTCGGAATCGTTGCGCGCACGACGAATCCGCCCCGTGTCGTCGGGCCGAGGTGAATCGTGCCGCCGACGGTATCCACCCGCTCCCGCATGCCGGTGTGGCCGAGCCCCGAGCCTGGTGTCGTCGACTGTGCTCGGCCACCGGCATCCGCCACCTCGATCTCGACCGCGGTCGCCAGGTAGCGCAGCCGCATGTCGACGTGGGAGGAGGGGCCGGCGTGTTTGAGCGTATTGGTGAGCGCTTCCTGGGCGATTCGGTAGAGGATGACGCCGGTCGTCGCCGGCACGGGTCTGCTCTCGCCCACCGTGCTGAAGTCGACCTCGAGGCCGGTGCCGGCGGCGTCGGCGATGAGGTCGGGAAGCTGGGCGATGCCACGGGTGGTCGGGCTGTCGGTCGCTGCACCCGTTTCGTGTTCGTCGCTGTCCTCGTCGCGAAGGGTCGACAGCATGCGGTGCAACTCGGAGACGGCCGTCCTCGCGTTCGACTCGATGGCGGCGAGGGACGTGACGACCTGGTCGTGGTCGGAGTCGATGACCCGTCTCGCCGCTCCGGCCTGCACCCCCATCACCGAGACGTGGTGGGCGACGACGTCGTGGAGGTCCCTGGCGATGCGCAGCCGTTCCTGCATGACCGCGCGGCGGGAGTTCAGTTCGCGTTCCTCGGCGAGCTCCCGGGTGCGAGCCTCGAGTGTCACTCTGGCTCGTGCTGCCGCCCAGGCGCGCTCGCCGAAGTACCAGGCAGCTCCGAAATAGAGCAGGTTGGTGATGATCTGGATGAAGCCGACCGCTACGTAGGGCGACAAGCCGCCGCCGCTCGGGGCTGAGGTCGAGATCCCGGCCCGCGTCGACTGTGAGACGAGGGCGCTGATCAGCCAGACGAACATACCGGCGACGATGACAGCGCGCGCGACGGTCGCCCGAGTGCGGTTCGCGCCCCACGCGCCGACGGAGTAGATCGCCACGAAGAGCGAGATGTTGCAGAACAGCAGTTCGGGCACCCGCAGTAGCTGCGACGCCACGAACGCCGCGGCGACCACAAGGGCGACGAGCTCCGGAAAGCGGCGGCGGAGCACCAGGGGTGCGGTGAACGCGAGAATGACGATGGCCGACACCCACAGCGGTGCCGGCTTCGGGTAGAAACCGGCGACGGTGTACAGCAGCGAGCTGACGCCGGAGCCGAGCAGCAACAGGGTCGCGAGCAGCCCGTCGGCGCGGTAGTCGCGCCGGGTCGGGCGGGGCCGAGCGGCGCCCTCCGGGGTCGCAGGTGGAGTCGTCACGGCATCCACGCTACCGAGCATGCGCCCCGGGGGTATCCCCCGCTCGGCTGATTGCCCCACGGCAGTCACCTTCCGAAAACGCAGGAGATCGTGGCGATTTCGAGCAAGAAGTGCTCTTTTTGCTCGAATAGCCGCGAAACTCCTGCGTTTTGAGAAGGGAAGCGGGGTGGGGGCGGGCTGCGTGGTGGTGTCGGACAGGGGTGGCGAGTCCGCAGGGTTGCGCCTAAAGCGGTTCAGACGTATGGTGACTAAACCGGTTCAGGTTGCAAAGGCCGACGGGAACGTCTGACAACGAAGTACGACGGAGGTAACGATGGCACGGCCGCGCGCGACCATCTCCGATGTGGCGAAAGTCGCCGGGGTGAGCAAGGGACTTGTCTCCTTCGCCCTCAACGACAGGCCGGGAGTGTCTGCAGAGACCCGGGACCGCATCCTTCTCGTGGCGCAGCAGCTCGGCTTCACCCCGAGTGTTCGCGCCCGCGCGCTGAGCACCGACCGCGCCTACGCTCTCGGCTTGGTCATCGCGCGGGATCCCGATGTGATGTCAGGCGATCC
>JANYGT010000129.1 GCA_025362355.1 Lacisediminihabitans sp.
GGACTTCGAGTAGGCGCCAGGCCGACCCCTCCGCTTCGCGGTGCGAAATGCAGGAACCCCCGGGCGTGCGAAATGCAGGAACTTCTGTGACAGGAGTGGCGGATGAGCCTCTTGTGTCGCATCCGTCACGCTCGATCCTGCATTTCGTCGAGTACGAGACGGGGGAGCCGTGGACGCAAGAGGGGCCGCACACTGTGCGGCCCCTCTTGAGTGTGTGTCGGGGTAACAGGATTTGAACCTGCGACCTCTTCGTCCCGAACGAAGCGCGCTACCAAACTGCGCCACACCCCGATTGTTTTCGGACGATCGTTGAGGATCATCCGAAGCCTCATCAAGAATAGCTGATATCGCGGGCCACCAGTGTCAACAGCACCGCTTCGGGCGGGCAGGCGAAGCGGACGGGGGCATAGATGGATGTCCCGAGCCCGGCCGACACCTCGAGGAAAGCCGAGCGGCGTGCATGCTTCCACGTGCTGAGGCCCCGAACCTGCTCGCGGGGGATGTCGCAGTTCGTGACGAGTGCGCCGTAGCCCGGGACGCAGACCTGGCCGCCGTGAGTATGCCCGGAGAAGATGAGGTCGGCGCCCTGGGTGACGAAGTTGTCGAGCACGCGTCGATAGGGCGCGTGGGAGAGTCCGATAGTGACCGGGTCGGGTCCGGAGGGGTCATCCGCCCATCCGACGTTCTCCCGCATGTCGTCCATCGCTCCCGGGATGCGTTCCAGGTGATCCCAGCCGATGTGTGCGTCCCCGACCCCCATGAATTCGAGCCGTGAACCACGCATACTCATCGCACGCGCGGTATTGGTGAGGTCGAGCCATCCGAGTCCGTCGAAGAATGCGTTGAGCCTGGCCGTGTCGAGCCGCGGGGTCGCGTGGCGCACATTCGACGGTCCGGTGAAATAGGTGAATGGATTCTTCGCCACCGGGCCGTGATAATCGTTCGAGCCGTGCACGAAGACGCCCGGTGTCCCGCGGAACGGTTCGAGCGCGTATTCAACCCCGCGCAGGCCGTCTTCGTGCCCGAGGTTGTCGCCGGTGTCGACGATGAGGTCGGGTTCGTAGACGGCGAGTCCGCGCACCCACTCCTGCTTGTCACGCTGCCACGGCGCCATGTGCAGGTCGCTCAGGTGCAGCACGGTCAGCGGACGGGCACCCTGCGCGAGCACCGGAACCGTCTCGCGCCTCAGTGTGAAACGGCTCCGCTCGACGAGCGATCCCCAGGCGAATGCACCGAGCCCGGCGGTCGCCAGCGCCGCGAGTGCGACGCCGGCGACGCGGGTGGCCGGGCTTGTTACTTCGGGCACGCGGCTCCGGGATCGTAGCCGTTGACAGGATCAGACGTCGGCCTGCCGTAGACAGTCAGGTTAACGATGTCCGACTTGGACATCGAAACACCGGCCCCGGGGCTAGTCGATGCCACCTTGCAGAGATTGTCAGGTGTTCCGGCGACGTAGCTGTACGTCGGTGTTCCGGTTATTCCGGCGCTCGCGATGTCGGACTTGGCCTTCTGCTGCGTCTCGCTGACCACGTTGATCATCGTCGTGGCGAGGGATCCGTCGCTGGTCGTCACGGTGACCGTGGTTCCGGCGGACGAGCGTGATCCAGCGGGAGGATTCGAACTGACGATTCGTCCGGCGGGAAGAGCGGATGCTGTCGTTCCCCCGAGCGCGTAGGTGAACTTGAGGCTCTGCAGCAGTGACTGTGCGGTCGTCGTCGAGAGTCCGGTCAGGTCGGGGACGATCACGCTGTTGCCGTTCAGCACCTTGCTGGAAGCCGTCGGGAAAGCGCCGCCCTTGAGCTCCGGGATCTGGTCGGCCGGCCGCATCACCGCCTTGAAGATATTGAACCGCGATGAGCCGGCGTAGAGCTGACGAGTGATCGGATTCACGAGCTGGCGCAGGCTGGATCTGCCGACGATGTTGCCGGTCCAGACCGCTGTCGAGATCTTCGTCGTCGTGCCGAGGATCCAGACGCTCTCCGCGGAGTTCGTCGTCCCCGTCTTGCCGGCGATCGGCACACCGTCGCCTGGCGTGCCCGGACGTGACGTGCCGCTTGTGAAGCTCGCCTGCATCGCGTTGGCCACACCGGCCGCGACCTCGGGCGTCATCTCCGACTGCGAACAGGTCTGTGCCTGGCCACCGAGATTCTTGCCGTCGGGGCCGGTCACCTGGTCGATGATGCGCGGCACGCAATACAGGCCGCCGGATGCGACCGTAGCGCCCTCGGCCGCCACGGTGAGCGGGGCCATCTCGTTCGTGCCGATGACTGAGTTCGGGTTCACGCTGAGTGGTTTGCCCGTCGCCTTGTGGGCGCCCATCGACACGGCGGTGTCTCGAATGGCGCAGAGGTCCTGCTGCTCGGCCATCTGCATGAAGGCGTTGTTGATGGATCCGACAAGGGCGGTCTTCACGGACATCTGGCCGCCGCCACTCGTGTCATTCCTGAGGTTGAAGGTATTCGAGGCGAGCACTCCAGGATCGCACGGCGCCTTGAAGCTCGAGAACTTGTACGTCTGCGGGCTTGAGCCGTCGACGATATCTCCGAGCCCCTTACCGATGGACAACCAGTTCGCCAGGTCGTAAACCTTGTACGTCGATCCGACCTGGAAGCCGCTGGATTGGCCCCAGGGCCTGTCAGTGCTGTAGTTGAGGGCCGTGGTGTTCGGAGCGGCGGGCGTGCCGTCGTCGAAGATCTTGCTCTGCGCCATGACCAGGATGCGCCCGGTGCCGACCTCGACGGTGTCTGCCGCTCCTCCGAGAGGAAGCCGGGTCTCCGTCGCCGGTACCTGTGTCGCCATGCTCGTCTGGGCCGCGTTTTGCAGGTCGACGTTGAGACTCGTGTAGACCTTGTAACCGCCCCTGTCCCAATTCGCGAGGCGCTCGGCCGGCGTCGCTCCGAGAGCGGTGACCGCCGGGGGGAGGTTCGGGAAATTACCGGCGTCGACGGTGATCAGCTTCGTCACGTAGTCGCAGACGACGCGAGCACTCGGAATCGGGCCGTTGAGGCAGCCGTTCGTGACCGGACTTGGCTTCATCTCGCTCTCGATGGTCGCCGCGATCGCCGCCGTGTGCTGCGCCTCCGTGATGTATTTCTCCTGCAGCATCGCGTCGAGGATCTGGTCGCGGCGGACCTTATTAGCCTTGTAGTACCTCGGGTCCCTCAGGCTCTGGATGCTCGGGTTCTGCACGATTGCGATAAGACTCGCGGCCTGTGGCAGTGTCACGTCTTTAGCCGACACGCTGAAGTACGTCTGGGCCGCTGATTCGACACCGTAGGTGTTGCCGCCCATGCCGACGATATTGAGGTACGCGACGAGAATCTGCTGTTTGGTATACCTCTTGTCGAGCCCGATCGCGAGCTTCATCTCACTCAGCTTGCGAGGGAGGGTCCTCTCGTTCGCCGCGCGGATTCCCGCATCCCTCTTGGCCTTGTCCGTGATGGCGAAGGCCTCCTGCACACGGATGTTTCGCACGAGCTGCATGTCGAGCGTCGACGATCCCGACTGGGTCGACCCGGCGTTGGCGTTACCGATCGCGGCGCGCGCGACGGACGGAACATCCACTCCGCCGTGTTCGAAGAACCGACGATCCTCACCTGCGACCGCCGCATTCTTCAAGAAGGGGGAGATGTCGGCGTCGGCGACCTCCTGGCGGTTCTGCTTGTAGGTGGTGCCGATGAGCACCGGCTGGCCACCGCTCAGCGCATAGATCTGGTTGCGCTGCGACTGCGTGTCGATCTTGATGAACTCCGGGAGATTCCTGAAGACACCGATGCCGCTCTTCGCCGTGATGCTGGTCACGGCGAGCGCCGGAGTGACCATCGCGGTCACGAGAACCCCCGCGATCACGCTGAAGCCGACGAGCCCGAGGATGGCTCCGAAGATC
>JANYGT010000149.1 GCA_025362355.1 Lacisediminihabitans sp.
AACTTGAAGCGCTCGGCGAGCAGGTGCACGAGCGCTGCGTCGACATTGTCGATGCTCTGGCGCAGACTCAGGAGCTGTTCGGACGGGTCGCGTTCATCTGCCATCCTCCGAGGGTACTGCGGGTCTCGAGCACCGGGGCTCGTTCAGTCGCCGGCGGGATAATCGAGCATGGCCACCTTCGACGAGCTGCTGCGCGAGGGCGAGGCCGTTCCGGTCGAGGGGTGGGATTTCTCCTGGTTCGAGGGTCACGCAACCGAGGAGCGCCCGCCGTGGGGATACTGGCGTCGGCTGCCGGCGCTCTACTCCGGTACCGCTGCCGTGCTCGACGTGCAGACCGGCGGTGGCGAGGTGTTCGCGCAGGCACTCGCCGCGACCGCCCGCGCACCCAGGTTCGTCGCAGCGACGGAATCGTGGCGTCCGAATCTGGAGCTCGCGGAACGCGCGCTCGCCCCGTGGTCGGGCGGGGTGGTGCATGTGGCGGATGACGCGGGCCTCCCCTTCGCGGACGACTTCTTCGATGTCGTCTCGAGTCGACATCCGAATGTGACGCTCTGGCGGGAGATCGCCCGCGTGCTGCGCCCCGGCGGAACCTTCATCACCCAGCAGGTGTCGCCGCTCGCGACCAATCGCGAACTCTACGAGTTCTTCCTCGGGCCGCAGCCGCAGGAACCGTCGGAGGGGCTCGTCACGATCCGGAGCGGGGTCGCGGATGCCGGCCTAGAGCTACTCGACCTCCAGTACGCCGAGACGCGGGTCGAGTTCTTCGACATCGCCGCCGTCGTGTACTTCCTGCGCAAGGTGCTCTGGACGGTGCCCGGATTCACGGTCACCCGCCACCGCGACAGGCTGCGCGAGTTGCACACTCTGATCGAGCGGCGCGGGTCGTTCGTCTCGTACAGCCGGCACGCGCTGGTGGTGGCGCGAAAGTCGAGCTCGATCACCGAGGGCGCTACGACTTGAAGAAGTCCCGGCCGGTCACGGTCATCGGGGTGATGCGCACGTAGTTGAACTTGTCGCTCGGGTACCAGGTTCTGAGAGCTCGGAGGCCCGACTCATCCACTTCCGCGTCGGTGAGGAGCATGCTGGCGACGCCATGGATGACGACGCTCCAGACGTGGTGGGCGGACTGTCCGTCGATCTCGAACGTGACCTCGGGGGAATGGCCGAGGTCGACCAGCTTCGAGCCGGGCGCGCTGCGGAAGTAGACGGCGCGGTCGTGCACGAGGTAGTTGATCGGAAACAGGTCGATGCGGTCGTCTATGCGTACCGCGAATCGGCCGATATCGTGGGCGGCGAGGAGGCGCCAGCATCCGTCCGCATCCAGTACGCGCACGCCCTCAGGCACGTCGATCGTTTGTTCCATGGGGTAACCGTCGCAGTCATTTCGGTGTCGGTCAGGGTCGAAGGTCCTGTTCGGCCGGGCGGCGCCCGGCTGGATCCGTCACCGGCAGATTGTCGCTCGGGCCGCGGTTCTCAGGCGCGGGGGCTGCGGAAGAGCACCGGGCGGTCGCCGTAGCCCTCGAGCCGGGCCTCGAGCAGTGCTCGTACCCGCGGCCAGTCGTCGACGATCACCGAGAAGATCGCGCTGTCGCGCCAGGTGCCGTCGGCGCGCAGGCGGTCGCGCCGCAGCACGCCCTCGAAAGTCGCCCCGATGCCGGCGATGGCCGCTCTGGAGCGCTCGTTGACGGCATCCGCCTGGATGAGCACGCGGCCGAATCCGCTGTCGAAGGCGAGCCCGAGCAGCAGCAGTTTGGCCTCGGCGTTGACGGCCGTGCCCCACACGCGCGGGTCGTACGCCGTCCAGCCGATGTGTGTCGCTTCGCGCTCCGGGTCGAAGTCGGTGAGGGTCGTCGTGCCGACGAGGTCACCGTCGTGGGGACCGCCGATGAGGAAGACCGCATACGGATTGCCGACTCCCCAGGCGAAGTAGGTCGCCGCCCAGTCGCGGAATCCCTCCTCGGTGTCGCGGTATCCGGCCGGACCTCCCCCGTAGCCGCCGGCGAAGACGATCGGGTGCGCGATGGCCCGGAAGAGTTCGGGCAGATGCTCGGTCGTGAGCGGCTCGAGGCGGATGAACCTGCCGACGAGCGGCTCGGGGAACGGGCGTGTCGCGGTCACGCACTACAGTCTGGCAGCGCCGAGTGACACGATGGTAACCGTGAGCATCGCAGCCCTCTTCTCCCGCTCGGCGGAGTGTTTTATCGACCTTCTCGGGCAGATCCCCGGCGACCGGTGGGATTCCCCCGGCCTCGGAAACTGGACCGTACGAAGCCTCGCCGGGCACACCGCGAGGGCGATCCTCACCGTCGAGAGCTACCTCGGGCAGGGAGGAGCCGGGCAGCGTGACGATCGAGTCGGCCGAGGCCTACTACTCGACCGTGTATCTGCAGTTCACGGATGCCGCAGCCGTCGAGGCCCGCGGCGTCGAAGCCGGCGTGTGGCTGGGTGGCCACCCCGTCGCGCAGGTCACGGCGGCCCTCATGCGTGCGCGGGCGGCCATCGAGTCCCAGCCGGAGAACCGTATCGTCGGGATCGGGGGGATGGGCATCCGGCTGTCCGACTATCTGCGCACGCGGGTGCTCGAACTCGTCGTGCACACCATCGACCTGTCGCGCGCGACCGGCATCCCGCACACGCTTCCGGAGACGACCATCGCCGAGGCCGTGGCGCTGATGTCGTCGACGGCCGTGCGCAAGGGATCGGGCGAACAGGTGCTGCTCGCCCTGACCGGTCGAGATGAGCTGCCGGAGGGCTTCAGCGTCGTCTGAGGCCCGGGACGTGTTTCAGCGGCGCCTCAGCGAAGCGACGACCTCGCCGAGGTGTCGGCCCCAGCGGCGGTAGACCGTCGAGTAGCTGAACGCGCCATCGATGAAATCCGACTTCTCGACGATCGGGAGGGTGACGAACCGGGCCTTCGGGTTGGCGTCGCAGATCGACCGCGCCGCGACGTTGAATGCGGCGGAATCGGCGGTGAGCATGCGGCCGACGAAGCGTCCGACCTGCACGTGGCTTGCGACATCCGGAACCTCGGTGACGAGGATGAGGGCACGAGGACCGGTGAGGTCGCGCAGTCGTGCGAGCAGTCGCTCGAGCTCGGTCGCCCAGCGGCTCACCGAGGTGAACGCGAGGATGTCTGAGCTTCCGGGAGAGATCACGATCACGTCGACACCGCCGATCCCCTCGTGCACGAGGAGAGCGGATGCCGTGGCCGAGAGCCGCATCGAACCGTCTCCGATCGATTCCCAGTCGGTGCCCCTGTCGGTGATGCGGGACAGCGCGCTGGCGAATTGACTGGCGACGGCCTGCTCGAAGGTGGCGACGCCGATGCCCGATCCGCTCATCCCGCCGGCGACGATCACCCGCAGCGGTCGACGACCCGGCACCGTGCCACTCGGCTCATCGGACGGAACCCCTGCGGACATCCTCGTCGGCGCGCCGGTGGCGTAGATGAAGGCAACGAACGGTCTCACCGCCAACTGGAGCGGACGCCGAAGCAGTCGCAGTCGATCGGGCATGCGGCGACTCTAGCGGGCACCGTGGACGTACCCGCGCGTGAGTACGCCGAAATTGCACGGAATCGCGCCGGATTGGAACATTTTCGGGGTACTCACCAAATCACAGACCGGGTTAGCCCTCGAGCAGGTCGTGCAGCACCACGATCGCCTCGCGGTCGGGGCCGACGCCGATGGCGCTGATGCGGGATCCGCTCATGGCCTCGATCGCGCGAGCGTAGGCCTGCGCGTTGACGGGGAGCTCGTCGAAGGTGCGCGCGCCGGTGATGTCTTCGGTCCAGCCCGGGAACGACTCGTAGATCGGCACGGCGTGGTGGAAGTCCGTCTGCGAGACCGGCACCTCGTCGACGCGCACGCCGTCGACGTCATACGCGACGCAGACCTGGATGCGGTCGAGGCCGGTCAGCACGTCGAGTTTCGTGAGCACGAAGTCGGTCACCCCGTTGATGCGCGCGGAGTAGCGGGCGACCGGCGCGTCGTACCAGCCGGTGCGGCGGGGGCGGCCGGTCGTCGTTCCGAACTCGAAACCCTTGGAGCGCAGGTATTCGCCGAACTCGTCGTTCAGCTCGGTTGGGAACGGCCCGGAGCCGACCCGCGTCGTGTACGCCTTGACGACCGCGATGACCCGTTCGAAGCGGGTCGGGGCGACGCCGGAGCCGGTCGCGGCGCCACCGCTCGTTGCGTTCGAGGAGGTGACGAACGGATAGGTGCCGTGGTCGACATCCAGCATCGTGGCCTGTCCGCCCTCGAAGAGCACGGTCTTGCCGTCGTCGAGCGCACGGCTGAGCACGAGGCCGGTGTCGGCGACCATGGGCCGCAGCCGTTCCGCGTAGGAGAGCAGGTCTGCGACGACCTCGTCGACCCCGATCGCGCGGCGGTTGTAGATCTTGACGAGCAGGTGGTTCTTCTGGTCGAGAGCTCCCTCGACCTTCTGGCGGAGGATGTTCTCGTCGAAGATGTCCTGGATGCGGATGCCGACCCGGTTGATCTTGTCGGCATAGGCCGGCCCGATCCCACGGCCGGTGGTGCCGATCATCCGCTTGCCGAGGACGCGCTCGGTGACCTTGTCGAGGGTGCGGTGGTACTGCGTGATGACGTGGGCGTTGGCGCTGACGAGGAGCCGCGAGACATCCACTCCGCGGGACGACAGTGCTTCGAGCTCATGGAACAGCACCTCGATGTCGACGACGACACCGTTCGCGATCACCGGCGTGACACCCGGGGAGAGGATGCCGGAGGGCAGCAGGTGCAGCGCGTACTTCTGGTCGCCGACGACGACGGTGTGGCCGGCATTGTTGCCGCCGTTGAACTTGACGACATAGTCGACGCGGCTGCCGAGCAGGTCGGTCGCCTTGCCCTTGCCTTCGTCGCCCCACTGGGCGCCGATCAGGACTACTGCGGGCATGGAGGATCCCTTCGAAGGTGGTGGGGATTACATGTCACTCTACCGTGACGTCATGCCGTGGTGACGCGGTTGGCGCGATAACTTGCACAATGCTGTGCAAGTTATTACAGTGGAGCGAGTGAACACAGAATCCGTCGCCACCCGGGCACCCCGACGCGACGCCGCCGAGAACCGGGCGGCCCTCCTGCTCGCCGCGAAAGTCGTGCTCAACCGCGACCCATCGGCCTCGCTCGAGACCATCGCCGCCGAGGCCGGCCTCAGCCGCCGCTCCGTCTACGGGCACTTCGTCAACCGCGACGAACTGCTGCTCGAGCTCGTCACCTCCGGCGCACGACGCGTGGCGATTTCACTCGAAGGACTTTCCCATCCCGACCCGCTCGTGCGGCTCGCCCTCATCGCCTCCCGGCTCTGGCAGGAGATCGAGAGCGTGCGGATGATGGCCGTCATCGCAATCCGCGGCCCCCTCGCCTCTCACACCGCGGCCGCGCTCGACCCGGTGCGACGCATCGTGCGCGAAGCGATCACCGACGGCCAGCGCGATGGCAGCATGCGAAACGATCTCGGCCGCGAGCTGCTCGCCCGACTGGTCGAAGACACGGCGCTACTCGTTCTCGAGGAGTCGGCCGAGCATCCGCTCCCCGCCCGCGAGGGCCACAACCTCGTGATGCTGATGACCCTCGGCGTCGTCGGCTACGGCTGGCGTGACGCTCAGAACTTCATCGACGCCCACCACGAACTCGATTGGACGATCCCGTCATGACCACCATCACCCTCGAAGCGGTCGCGATCGGCGACGGTCTCGGAGCACTAGTTCCGCCGCTCAGCCTCGCCATCCCGTCCGGCGTGGTGAGCGTGCTCGCCGTCGAGACCGACGAGCGTCCGATGCTCGTCTCGATGCTGATCGGCGGACGCTACCGGGCGGATGCCGGGCGCATCCTGATCGACGGACGTGAAGACCCGAAAGACCTCCGCCGCACCGTCGCGCTGGTCGACACCCCGTTCGTCGTCGCCCCTCCGGCCGAGATCGCGCTCACACTGGTCGTGGCCGAGGAGTTCTCGTTCTCCGGAATTCCGTCGTCGAAGCGGCACGTCGTCGCCTTCCTGCGGCGCCACGGGCTCGAAGAGTACGCCTCGCTTCCGGTGCGCGCACTGCCGCCGGCCGAGCACATCCGGTTGTTCGCGGAGCTTGCGATCCTGCGCGACGGCGTCACGACGATCGTGGTGACCTCCCCCGAACGCCACGGCGGGGACGCCGCCGAGTGGTACCCGGCCATGGCCGAGATCGCCTCGCGGGGCATCGGCGTCGCGATCATCACCGACGCGCCGACCGCGGCCAAGCTCCTGACACTCGGGGCACTGGATGCCACCGAAGTACGTCTCTTCACAGATCCACTCCCTGACCTGCCCTCCACTGATCTCCCCGCCTCTGACCAGCCCTCCGAAAGCCGAACGTCATGACCATCGTCACCCTCATCCGCTCCGAGTTCGCTCGGCTGACCGCCTCCAAAATGGGGCGGATCTCCCTCATCGCGCTGATGACCGTTCCCATCATCTACGGCGGGCTCTACCTGTACGGCAACAAAGACCCGTACAGCAACCTCGACAACGTGCCGGCCGCCCTCGTGGTCGCCGACAACGGAGCCTCCGTCACCAACACGGACGGCACGACCTCGACCGTCAACTACGGTCGGGATGCCGCCGACTCACTGCTCAAGACCACGAAGTTCGGCTGGGTCGAGGTGTCGGCCTCGGCCGCCGCGAAGGGCATTGAGAAAGGCACCTACGACTTCGGCGTGACGTTCCCCGCGTCGTTCTCGAAGAACCTGAGCTCGGCATCCGGCGACAGTCCGACCGCGGCGAAGCTCGTGCTCACCACCAACGACGCCAACAGCTATCTCTCGACGACCATCGCGAAGCAGGCCGCCGAGGCCGTGCGGGTGGAGCTCGCGAAGCAGGTCGGCGTGAAGGCCTCGTCGACGCTGCTGACCGACATCGGCAGCATCCGGGACGGCCTCGTGAAGGCCGGTGACGGAGCGAAACAGCTGGCGGATGGCGCGGCCACCGCCTCGACCGGCGCAGCGTCGGTCGCTTCCGGAAGTGCCTCCGTCGCCTCCGGAGCGGCATCACTCAACGCCGGGCTCGCGCAGCTCAACGCGAAAGCCTCGACGCTGCCGTCGAGCACCGCAGCACTGAGCTCCGGTGCGTCGCAGACCGCGAGCGGGGCGGCGCAGACCCTCGCCGGAGCGCAGCAGGCGCGGGCGGCAATCGCCGCCGAGCTCGGTGCAGACCCGAACGGTCCGCTTATTCTCGGTCAGCTGGATGCCGTCATCACGGGCATCTCCCAGGTCGACACCGGCGCATCGCAGGTCGCGACCGGCGCCGCACAGCTGAACAGGGCTGCGCCGCCGCTCGCCGGGGCTGTTCGCTCGGCTGCTTCGGGGGCATCCACTCTCTCCTCCGGTGCGGCGACGCTCTCGAGCGGGGCAGCGACGCTCGCGAGCGGAAACGCCTCGCTGGCGACGGGAACGACCTCTCTAACTGACTCACTGCAGACCGCCACCGCGAAAGTCCCAGTGACGACGACGCAGCAGAAGGACATGATCGCCAAGGCGATCGCCAGCCCGCTCGCTGTGCAGAACACCGCCGTGACGAAGGCCGAGAACTATGGGGCCGGGCTCGCGCCGTTCTTCCTCAGTCTCGCCGCCTGGATCGGCATGTATGCGCTGTTCCTGCTCGTGCGGCCCCTCTCGCGCCGGGCACTCTCCGCAGTTCGACGCCCCATCCGCACCACCATCGCAGGCTGGCTGACGCCCGCCGTGCTCGGGGTCATCCAGATGGTCGGGCTGTTCCTCATCGTCACGCTCGGGTTGCACCTCACGGTCGCGAACGGGGCGGGGATGCTCGGATTCATGGCGCTCACGACGATCACCTACGCGGCGATCATCCTCGCGCTGAATGTGCTGCTCGGCAGCACCGGACAGTTTCTCGGATTGCTGCTGATGGTGATCCAGCTGGTGGTCGCCGGGGGCACGTTCCCCTGGCAGACACTGCCGGCACCGCTGCGCGCCCTGCACGAGGCGCTCCCGATGAGTCATGCGGTCGACGGCCTTCGCACCCTCATGTACGGCGGATCTCAGAGTGTGCTCGCGCCGATGCTCATCCTGCTGGCGTGGCTGGTCGGCGCTCTCGTGGTGTCGGCGCTCGGGGCGAACAAGCAGGGGCGCTTCCGCACGCTGCGCGAACTGCGTCCGTCGCCGATCGGCGGTTAACGCCCGCTGCCCGGCCCCGGCCCGCCCGCCCGCCCCACCGAAAACGCAGGAGATTCTCCCGATTTCGAGCAAAACAGGCACCTTTTGCTCGGATCGACGAGATACTCCTGCGTTTTCGGAAAGGAAGGAAGGAGGGAGGAGGGAGCGGGGGAGGGTTCGGCGGGATGGGGAGGAGGGTCGGGCGGGATGACCCTGGGCGAGCTACGCCGGGTAGCGCTCCACGCGGAGCACGCAGTTGAGGCCGTCTTCGGCGGTGGCGATGGTGGCATCCCACTTGCTGGTGGCTCCCGCCTTGACGGCGGAGACATCCACCTGCTGGAGCGCGCGCGTGCTTCCCGATCCGGAGAGCAGCGAGACGTAGATTCGGTATTTGACCGTGGTCGTCGTGGGGTTCTTGACGGTGCCGGTGACGCTCCAGGAGCCGCTCTTCAGCACGCACTGACTGACCGTCGAGTCGGCGAGCGCGCCGACGAGCCCGGTGCCGGAGCCGGGGGTGTCGGTGATCTTGGTGATGCCGGGGGTCAGCGTCGGGGAGGCCGACACCGAGGGTTTCGGTGACTTGGTCACGTCTGCCTTGGTGGTCGTTCCGACGCATCCGACGAGCGCCGTTGCACTGAGGGCTGCGATGACTGTGGCGATCATGATGCGGGAGTGCCTCACGAGTCACCCTCCTTCCGTCGGTTTTTCTTCGAAGCGAGTAACAAGACTAGACCGGCGAGGAGAAGCGAGATCGCTGCCTCGAAGTACGGCGTTGCGGCGAATCCGGTGAAGGCGAGGATGGGTGCCGGGGCCGTCGGTGTCGGGGTCGGGGTGACGGCGAGCGTCGGCAACTGGATGTCGGTGACCGCCGTGCCAGCGACGATCGAGTTGTCTTGCGCATCCACCGCCGACACGGCAGCAGCACTGGAGACGAGAGTTCCAACCGCGGCCTTCGTCACGACCCAGGTCGCCGTCGCGGTGATCGACTGGCCGGGCTCGAGCACGCCGGGCGTCGCGCCGGGCCAGGTGCCGTAGGCGAGAGTCGACAGGCCCGTGTGCGGGTCGGTGATGGTGACACCAGTCAGGCTCGCCGTTCCCGTATTGGTCGCGGTGTAGCTGTAGTCGAGCGTGTCGCCCTCATAGCCGCTCTGCCCGGCCCGCGGCGCGACCGACATCGTCAGGAGTACCGCCCCGTGGTTCGGCGTGAGGAGCACGTCGGGGTCGACTGCTGTGACGTCCGCTCCGGTCGGCGGAGTACCGATGACCGTCGCGGCGTTGCTCACGGAGCCCGCGTCGATGTCGGCCTGGGTGATCGTGTACTCGGCGGTCGCCGTCGCGCGCTGCCCCGGCAGCAGCTGCCCGGGCGTTCCCGGCCAGGTGATGGTGAGCGCCGAGACGCCGGCGTGCTGGTTGGTGATGGCCAGGCCGGTCAGGGTGACGTTGCCGGGATTCGTGATTACGTAGCGGTAGAGGATCTTCGCGTTCTGCTGCGCGTAGGTCTCGAAGCTGCCGGTGATGTCCATCGTGACGAGCGGATTCGCGGCGATGAGGGTCGTCGCCGCCGTGGTATCCGCGACGGTGGTGGTCAGCGGCGTCGAGCCGGTGGCCGTCACCGTCGAGGTGATCGAGCCGGCGTCCACGTCTGCCTGGGTCAGAGTGTAGGTGGCCGTCGCGGTCGCGGTCTGACCCGGCAGAAGCGCTCCGGCACCGGCTGGCCAGCTGTAGACGATGTTCGAGAGGCCCGGCTGGCCGTCGACCAACGCGACGCCGGCGAGTGAGGTGTTGCCGGTGTCGGTCACGCTGAAGCTGTAGTCGACGCGGTCACCGACACGCCCGGTCGCCCCGGCGGCGAGCACCTGGCGCTTCGAGACGGCGATGTGCGGGACGCGGGTCGCGGTCTGGACGGTGACGATCCCGGATGTCCCGCTCGAGACGGTGCCACCCGGCGTCGTTCCGTGAACGGTGGCCGTGTTGTTCACCGAGCCGGCATCGACGACCGCCTGGGTGATCGGCGAGGTCGCCGTCGCGGTGACCGACTGGCCGGGCGCGAGTGTTCCCGCGACGGTCGGCCAGGCGCCGTAGACGGGGGCGGTGATCCCGGGGTAGCTGTCGGTCACGCCGACGCTCGTCAGCGTCACGTTGCCGGTGTTGGTGAGGGTGAACGACCAGTCGATCGTGTCTCCGAGCGACCCGGTGCCGGTGACCGCTCCGGTCTTGACGACGCTCACGCCGGATACCTGGGCGATGGTCGCGACCACCGTCTGCGGCGAGGACGCGGTGACCGTACCCCCGGTCGTGGTCGTCGCCCGTGCGGTCGAGACGTTGCGCACGGAGCCGGCATCGACATCCGCCTGGGTGATGATGTGGGTCGCGGTCGCGGTCGCGACCTGTCCGGGCGCGAGCGTTCCGGGGGAGCCTGCTGTCGGCCAGGTGATCGCCGGCGCGCTGAGCCCGGTAACCGTATTGGCCAGTGTTGCCGCCGTGAGCGTCGTGTTTCCGCTGTTCGTGATCGTGTAGCTGTAGTCGATCGCGTCGCCGACGGCTCCGGTCGCCCCGGCGCGGAGGGCAGCGGACTGGGTGGTCGAGATCGCCGGTGACCGAGGTGCGGTCGCGACGTTCGAGGTCGGCGAGGTAACGGACACGACCGTGCCGTCGGGTGCCCGGCCGTGGGAGGTGGCGACGTTCGCGACGTTGCCCGCGTCGGCATCCGCCTGGGTGATCGTGTAGCTGGCTGTCGCCGCGGCGCTCGCTCCGGGGGCGAGGAGACCGGTCGTGCCGGGGAAGGTGATCACCGGGGCCGAGACTCCGGCGAGTGCGTCGACGAGCGAGACCAGGCTGAGGGTCACGTTGCCCGTGTTGGTGATCACGAAGTCGTAGCCGATGACGCTGCCGGCCGTCCCGGTGCCGGTGGCGATGTGTCCGGTCTTGGCGGTTGCGATGGATGGCGCGGCTGCGACGGTCGCAACGGTCGAGGTCGCCGATCGTGCGAGCACCGTTCCCCCGGTGGGCGTCGTGCCGGTCGCGGTCGCGACGTTCACGACACGACCGGCATCCACGTCGTCCTGGGTGATCGAGTAGGTGGCCGTCGCGGTGGCGGTCGCCCCGGGAACGAGCGTGCCTGCGGTGCTGGTCGGCCAGGTGTAGCGGGGCGCGCTGACGCCGGTCAGTGCGTCGGCGATGGAGACGCCGGTCAGGGTGGTGTCGCCGGTGTTGGTCACCGTGAACGAGTAGTCGACGGTCTTTCCGACGCCGTTCGCTCCCGCTACCGCGAGCGCGCCGGACTTGGTGACCGCGATGCCCGCGGTGGCCGAGACGGGAGCCGTGGAGGCTGCCGTCGCCGTCGCGGCGGCACCGATCGGCGGCGTTCCCGTCCCATTGATGACGTTGACGTAGGAGCCGGAGTCGACATCCGTCTGGGTGAGGATGTGGCGGGCGGTGGCGGTCACTGTCTGGCCGGGGTCGAGCGTTCCTGCGGTTACCGGCCAGCCGTAGGCGAGCCCGACGATGCCGAAAGCCGGGTCGGCGAGGGCGACGCCCGTGAGCGTGACGTTTCCGGTGTTCTTCAGCGAGTAGGTGAGATCGACCGCGTCCCCGGCCTTGCCGGTCGCGCCGGTGGCGAGTGCGGAGGAGTTCGTCACGAAGATCGACGGCGCCGCTGCGGCGACCGGTGTCACGACCGTCGCGCTGTCGGCGCTGACCACCGTGGCATCCGGTGCGGTTCCGGTCGAGTGCGCGATATTGGTCACGCTGCCGGTGTTCACATCGGCCTGGCTGATGACATGCGTTCCGGTCGCCGTCTCGGATTGGCCGGGGGTGAGGGTTCCGGCGGTCCCGCTCGCCCACGGCGTCGTATAGGTGATGGCCGACAGCTTCGGGTCGGTGATGCCGACACCGGTGAGGGTCACGTTTCCGGTGTTCTTCGCGACGACCGTGTAGGTGATGGTGTCACCGACGGCACCGGCGCCGCCGACGGACGCGGACTTCGTGGTCGTGATGGACGGCGTCGATCGCACGGTCGGGATGGTGACGCTCGACGATTGACCGATGATGGTCGCTCCGGCCGGGGTCGTTCCCTGCACGGTGGCGAAGTTCGTCACGGAGCCGTTGTTCACGTCGGCCTGGGTGATCGTGTAGAAGCCGTATCCGGTGACCGACTGGCCGGCGTTCAGCTGGCCGGGGGCCTCCGGCCAGTTGACGACGACGCCGTAGAGGCCAGGCAGCGGATCGTCGAGCTGGCCCTGGGTGATCGTCACATTTCCGTTGTTCGTCACCGTCAGGTCGAACCGGATGACGTCCCCCACCGTTCCGATACCCGGCGCCACGATGGCGGCCTGCTGGGTGACGATGAGCGTGGAATAGGGCGCGATGGCGACGGTGGCGGGGGCATCGTGGGTGAGGTTGTCGTTTGTCGGCGACGTTCCAACCCCGGTCGCGATGCTGGAGACGGATCCGGCATCGACGTCTGCCTGGGTCAGCAGGTAGTCAGAACGTGCCAACACCGTCTCACCGGGGGCAAGAGTGCCGACGGCTCCCGTCCAGGAATAGGTGAAGTTGAACTGACCGGGCTGCGGATCGGTGATTGCTACGCCATGCAGGGTGACGTTCCCGGCGTTCTTGAGCGAGTAGATCCATTGGACATTGTCTCCCGCAAGCCCCTTGGATCCCGGTGCGAGCCTGCCGAGGTGCGTAACAAACAGCGCCGGCGTCGTCGGGTTGACAGTGCCGACCACGGACTGCGGCGAGACACCGCTGACCGATGCCCCGGTCGGCGGGAGGCCGGTCGCCGTCGCGATGTTCTTCACCGAGCCGTTGTCGACGTCGTCCTGGGTGATGGCGTAGGTCGCGGTGGCGGTGGCGACCTCCCCGGGAGCGAGGCGCCCGGTCGCACCCGGCCAGGTGATGTTCGGAGTCGAGATGCCGGGGAGCGGGTCGGCGAGCGTGACGCCGGTCAGCGTCACATTCCCGGTGTTCTTGATCGTGAACTGGTAGCTGATGATGTCCCCGACTTCGCCGAGGTGTCCGGCCGCGAGGGTTCCGGACTTGGTCGTCGTGATCGCCGGTGCTGCGGTGGCGAGCGGCACGACGGACTGGGTCGAGGTGGCGCCGACGGCCACACCGGTCGGCGAGGTGCCCGAGGAGGTCTCGACGTTCTTCACGGAACCCGCGTCGACATCCGCCTGGGTGATCGTATAGGTGGCGGTTCCCGTCGCCGACTGCCCGGGCGCGAGCGAGCCCTGGGTCGCCGGCCACGTGATCACCGGCGTCGAGATGCCCCCGTTGCTCTCCGCGAGCGCTCCTGCGGCAAGGGTCACGTTTCCGGTGTTCGTGAGAGTGAAGGTGTAGGTGATGGTGTCGCCGACGTTGCCGGTTCCGCTGCTGATCACGGCCGACTGCGCGACGGTCTCGACCGGGCGGGGGGTGACCCCGACGGTCGCGGTGGCGGTCTTGGTCACGTCGGCCCCGGTCGGCGGCGTTCCGGTCGCGCGCACGAGGCTCGTCACTCCCCCGGCATCGACATCGGCCTGGCTGAGGGTGTGGGTCGCCGTCGCCGTGACCGTCGCTCCCGGCGCCAGCACGTTTGGTGTGGCGGTCGGCCACTGGTACGCGGGGGCGGATGTCGCGGCGAGCGAGTCGGCGAGCGTCGCGCCGCCCAGCGTGACGTTGCCGGTGTTGGTGAAGATGTAGCTGAAGGTGACGACGTCGCCGGCGACCCCGGTCGCCCCGGGGGCGAGCGCTGCGGAGTCGGTCACCGTGATGGTCGGCGCTGAGGCTGCGAGCGCGACTGTTGCGACGTTCGAGGTGCCGGATACCGCAGCCCCGGTGGGCGGCGTTCCCGTCGAAACCGCGGTGTTCGAGACCGAGCCGTGGTCGACATCCGCCTGCGTGACGAGGTAGGTCGCCGTCGCCGACTCCGACTCGCCGGGCGCAAGGGTGCGGTCGGTGACCGGCCACGCGCCATAGCTGACGGCGGAGATGTTTGCGAGCGTGTCCGAAACCGACACACCGGTGAGGGTCACGTTGCCCGTGTTCTTCGTCACGATCGTGAAGGTCGCCGTCGAGCCCACCACTCCCCCGCCGGTCACCGTGCCCGACTTCGTCGAGGTGATCGCCGGCTGGGCCGAGACCGTCGGAACGGTGACCTGGTTGGAGATACCTCTGATGGTCGCGCCCTTCGGCGTCGTTCCGGTGACCGCGGCGATGTTCACGATCGAGCCGTGGTCGACATCAGCCTGCGTGATCCTGTAGAAGCCGTACCCGGTCAGCGACTGGCCCGCGTTCAGCTGGCCGACGGCCTCCGGCCAGTTGACGACGACACCGTAGAGGTTGGGGAGCGGGTCGGCCAAAGCGCCGTTCGTGATCGTCACGTTTCCGTTGTTGGTCATGGTGAGGTCGAAGCGCACGACGTCACCGACGGCTCCGATACCGGGCGCGACGATCGCGGCGGCCTGCACGACTCCGATGGTGCTGAACGGCGCGATCGGCACGGTTGCGGACGCCACCGCACTGGCAACCGCACCGGAGGGCGCCGTACCCTTTCCGGTCACGGCACTCGAGACACTGCCCGCGTCGACATCCGTCTGCTGCAGCAGATAGGTTCCGGTCGCGGTGGCCGTCTGGCCGGGCTGGAGGATTCCGTCCGGCCCGGGCCAGGAGTAGACGGCACCGGTCACACCGGGCAGCGCATCTTTGAGGGTCACCGGGCTGAGCGTCACGTTGCCGGTGTTCCTGATGCTGTAGGTGAAGGTGACGGAGTCGCCGGCCTCACCCGTCGCACCGGCGGCGAGTGCGCCGGAGTCGGTGACGGAGACGGAGGGCGCAGCGGCAGCGGTCGCGACGGACGCGGTGGGTGACGTGCCCGTGACGGCGGCACCGGTCGGAGGGGTGCCTCGCGAGGTCGCGACGTTCTGCACGGAGCCGTTGTTCAGATCCGTCTGCGAGATCGTCGAGGTGCCGGTCGCCGTGACCGTCTCGCCGGGTGCGAGAGTGCCGGCGGTTCCAGTCCACGTGTACGAGAGGCCGGAGAGCGCCGGCAGCGAATCGCTGATCGACACGCTCGTGAGCGTCACGTTGCCCGTGTTCTTCGCCACGATGGTCCAGGTGATCGTGCTTCCGACGGTGCCGCCGTTTGCGGCGACACCCGACTTGGTCGTCGAGATGGCGGGAGCCCGGGTGACGGTGGTCACCGTCGACTGTGGCGATGTTCCGGTGACGCGGGTGCCGGTCTGCGTCGTTCCACTCGCGGTCGCGATGTTGT
>JANYGT010000166.1 GCA_025362355.1 Lacisediminihabitans sp.
GTCCGGGGATGAGTCCGGTGAGGTTCATTCCGAGCGTCACGAAGAAGATCGCCATCAGGACCGGGAGGAACCGTCGGCCGTCTTTCGCACCGAGGGTGCCGTAGACGATGTTGTTGCGCACGAAATCGGTGACGAACTCGAGCGCGGCCTGAGGGCGGGTCGGCACGACCTTCATCTTGCGGGTGCCGAGCCAGAAGATCAGCAGGATGACGACCATCACGAGGATGCGGATGAGCATCAGCCTGTTGAGCTCGAACGGAGTGCCCTTGAAGAGCACGGCGGGAGGATAGAAATCTGCGAGCGAAGGACCGACGAACCCGCCACCTGAGCTGTCAGCTTTGACGAGTGGAACGAGCGAGACGAGAGATGAGGCGAACAGTTGCGTTCTCCGGATTTAGTCGGGGCGGAAGGGGAATAGAAGGGGCCGCAGCGACAGCAAGCCTAGCAGAGCAGACGGCCCACCACGGTCGTCGGGCGGCCTAGCGGGTGCCCTCGGAGTCTCTGCCCGGGGCGTCGGGGTTGCCCGGCAATGCGATGTCGCCGACATAGGGAACCCTCGTGAATTGGATGGCCAGCCCGTCTGCGACGAGAGTTCCGATGACCGCGACGATCACCGCGCCGAAGAACAGGTAGGCGTTCAGCCACGGCTGCCCGCGCAGCACGAGCACGACGACGATGAAGGCCACGAACTTGAGAGCCCAGGTGCCCGCGATGATGCCGAAATAGAGCCCGAGTCTCTCTCCGTTCGGGGCGACGCGGTTGGCGAGCACGACGCTCGCAGCGGTCAGGCCCATGAAGACCGCGGCAAGGAGTGCACCGACGATCGCACTGGCAAGACCCTGAACCCCCGCGACGAGGAAGCCGACGACCGAGCCGACCACGAGAATGGCGGCGGCGAGGATAGAGCCGTAGAGCAGTGAACGCGCGACGACGGTCGCGCTCGAACTGACGGTGGCCCCTGAGGTAACGGGAGTCTGGCTCACGTCGGATCCTTCCCTGTGAGAGCCTCGAGCGCTCTGCCCGCTGCCGCGTGTTCGTCGGTGGAAACCTGTTCGTCCTCCTCGAGGGTCACCGAATTGGACGCGGCGTCGAGGGGGTCGAAGTGGGTGGCGGACGCTTGGTCGGCATCACTGCTGCTCGCGAGCTGCACCGCAGCCTCGACGGCCTTTCGGCGGCTCAACGGCGCGAGGGTGACCGCGGTGCAGATGACCAGTCCGACGCCGACGAAGGTGAGCGCGAGCACCGTCGGCAGAAAGAGGAAGAGCAGGCAGCCGACGGCGATCACCGTCGTCCACGCGTAGAAGATCACGACGGCGCGCACATCGGTGTGCCCCATGTCGAGCAGCCGGTGGTGGAGATGTTTACGGTCCGCGGAGAAAGGCGACTTTCCGGCGAGCAGGCGCCGGATGACCGCGAGACAGAAATCGAGCAGCGGAACGATGAGGATGGCGAAGGGCAACACGATGGGGATGAACGCGGGAACGAGCTGTCTGGCGAACTGTACATTCGCGACATCCACCTGTCCGGTGATGGAGATGGCGGATGTCGCCATCATGAG
Organism: Lacisediminihabitans sp.; assembly: GCA_025362355.1. Classification (GTDB taxonomy): domain Bacteria; phylum Actinomycetota; class Actinomycetes; order Actinomycetales; family Microbacteriaceae; genus Lacisediminihabitans. The sequence continues at coordinate 1,559 of JANYGT010000166.1, forward strand.
CCCCACCAGCATCGATCCGGAATCGCCCATGAACAGCTTCGCCGGATGCCAGTTGAGCGGGAGGAATCCGACGCAGGCTCCGATCAGCACTGCGGTGATCAGCGAGGCGAGGTTGAAGTACTCGGTCTGGGCGATCTGGTTCGCGAGGATGTAGCTGTAGATGAAGAACACGCTCGACGCGATGATCACGACACCGGCGACGAGCCCGTCGAGACCGTCGATGAAATTGACGGCGTTCATCACGAGCACGATCGCGAGCACGGTGATGATCAGCCCGACATAGGACGGGAGAAGGATGACGCCACCGGGGATCGGGAGGGAGGTGAGCTGCACGCCCTGCCAGGCGAGCAACCCGGCGGAAAGGATCTGGCCGGCGAGTTTGGTCGTCCAGTCGAGATCCCAGAGGTCATCGGCCACGCCGATCGCGACGACGATGAGGGCGGAGCCGAAGATCGCGAGGATGGGGCCGGGCCGGGCGAAGATCAGGTGGAACTGCCCGATCTGCGAGGCGACCGCGAAGGCGATCACCATTCCGAGGAACATCGCGATGCCACCGAGCCGAGGGGTCGGGCGCTTGTGCACGTCTCGCTCGCGGATCTTCGGGTAGAGCCGGTGCTTCATCCCGAATCTGGTGATCAGCACGGACAGCACGAAGGTGACGACGGCGGTCAGCAGCCCCGCCCCGACGTAGTAGACGACCCTCATGAGGTCTGCTCCCCGGCTGGTTCCGCGGCGGAGGGCTGCGCCGACGGTTCTGATTCAGGCTCGGGATCGGCGGCCCGCAGTCGCGCGATGACCTCATGGATGGCAGCATCCGGAATCACACCGTGGCGAACGATCCGCAGTTCACCGCCCTCGACCATCAGGCCGGTCGCATCGACGATCGTCGAACCGACCGCCGGATCGGTGGAGTCGTACGCCGCCCCGACCTCACCGCCGTCGAGGTAGACCGACACCGAGTCGCCGAGCATCTGCTCTGCGGCCGACGCCGTCAGAGCGGCCGGCTGCCCGGTCAGGTTCGCTGACGACACCGCGAGCGGCCCGGTCTCCGACAGCAGTTCGAGCGCCACACGGTTGTCGGGCATGCGCAGGGCGACCGTACCGTTCGTGTCGCCGAGATCCCACTGCAGCGAGGATCGAGCCGGAAGGATGACGGTGAGGCCCCCCGGCCAGAATTCGGCGACCAGGGCGCGCACCTCATCCGGCACCGACTCGGCGAGCGCGTCGAGGGTCGGGATCCCGGGGATCAGCACGGGGGGCGGAGCCTGCCGGGTGCGCCCCTTCGCGTCGAGGAGTCTCTGCACCGCTTCGGGGCTGAAGGCGTCCGCGGCGATGCCGTACACGGTATCCGTCGGCATCACGACGAGCTCACCGCGGCCGATGGCGACCCTGGCGAGTCGCATGCCGGTGAGGAGCTCGGCCTGATCCGAACAGTCGTGAGTGGTCGCCATATCGGGAGCTATCTTACTTCCGCGTACCTGTCTGCCTTCCGAGGTCGGGTTTGGAATACTGGAGCGACCGCCGGAAGCAGAAGCGTTTGGAGCCTGTGTGACCCTGTTCTTCTTCGATTTCGACAAGACGCTGTACGCCTACGACTTCCACATCCGACTTCCCGCGCTCAGTCTCGTGACCGGCGCCAGCCAATACCAGCTGGCGAAGACCTGGTGGGCCGGCGGATACGAGATCCGGGCGGAGGAGGGCGAGTGGCGCGAATGCGACGAGTACTTCGCGGAGTTCACCCGTGTAACGGGGGCGAAGCTCACTCTCGAGAACTGGCAGGAGACGAGGGCGCTCGCCAGCACCGCGATACCCGGGAGCATCGAGGCAATCGCCTTCGCCGCGACGCTCGGCTCGGTCTGCGTGCTGTCGAACAACCCGTCTCCGTTCGCCGCCTCGCTCACACTGCTCGCGCCGGATGTCGCGGCCATCGTCGGCGACAATCGCCTCGTGAGCTGTGACCTCGGCACTCGAAAGCCCGACCCCGCCATCTATCGGCTCGCGCTCGACCGGATGGGTGCGACGGCCGAAGAGACCTTCTTCACGGATGATTCGGCCGCCAACATCGCGGGGGCGGAATCCATCGGCATCACCGGCCACCACCTCACCTACGTCGACGGTGTGCCACAGGTCGACGCCTTGCGAGCGGCTATCGAGCGATTCGCCGGCTGATGCTGCTCTTCATCTTCGACATGGACGACGTGCTCTACGACTACGACTGGCACGTGAGGATGGACGGCCTCACCGAGCTTACCGGCCTCACCGTGCAACAGCTGCGGGATCGATGGTGGCTGGTCGGCGCCGAAGAGCATGCGGAGGCCGGCGGTTTCGACGATGCGGACGACTACCTCGATGCCTTCAATCGTGCGCTCGGCGTGGCGATCAGCGAGGAGGACTGGGTGCGCGTGCGGGGGTCCGCGATGACACCCTGGCCGGAATCGATCGCCGCGGTTGAGCGGGCAAAGCAATTGGGCCGGGTGACGCTCCTCACAAACAACGGACCGCTGACCGCAAAGCACCTTCGCGCTCTCGCGCCGGAGCTCGTCTCGGTCTTCGGCGATGATCTCTACACGTCGTCCGACTACGGCGCCCGCAAACCGGACCCGGGGGTGTTCTCCGCCGTTCTGGAGCAGTACGACACGAAGCCGGAGGATGCGTTCTTCGCCGATGACCTCCCTTCCAATATCGAGGGCGCACGGAGCGTCGGCATCACCGCGCACCTCTTCACGGATGCCGCGACACTCCTCACGGCGATCGAAGAGTTCGCCGCCGATCGGGCCGGCACTGGCTCGACCGGCAGGCGTGCGCCAGAATGACAGAGAAGGGCTGACCATGATCGACCAGGAATTGCTCGACGAGCTGTGGGACTTCGACGAGCCCGCCGTGACAGAAGCACGGCTGCACGTCGAACTCGAGCAGGGTGGCCCCTATGACGAGATCGAGCGCTCGGAGCTGAAGACCCAGCTCGCCAGGGCCATCGGGCTGCAGGAGCGCTACGACGACGCGGCCGAGATGCTCATCGAGGTCGAGGCGGCCGAAGCCCCCGTCGTCATCGCGCGCGTACTGCTCGAGAGCGGACGCATCCTGAACTCGGCCGGCAAGCCCACGGATGCCGCACCGCTGTTCCTGCGAGCGGCCGAGATCGCCGGCGAGAACGGTCTCGTCTTCCTCCAGGTCGATGCGCTGCACATGCTCGCGATCGCGGCACCGTCGAACGCCGACCACTGGACGGGGCAGGCGGTCGCGATCGCCGCGGCCTCGCCCGACCGGCGCACTCAGCGCTGGCTCGTCTCCCTGCACAACAATCTGGGCTGGAATCATTTCGACGCCGGCGAGTTCGAGGCGGCGATGGCCGAATTCGTCGAGGCCGCACGCTGGGCGGATCTCGTCGGCACGGAGCAGCAGCGTACCTGGGCAGCCGAGGCGATCGCCGAATGCTCGACCGCGACGCAGAGCGACGAGCTGTAGCCTCACCGGGTCACATGCTGCGGAACGCGGTCGTCGCCCTATCCCGACCGAGCAGGTCGCGGTGGGTCTCGACGGCCGACCAGCCGTCCTGCCTGAGCAGCGCGGCGATGGCCTGGCCCTGCAGTTCGCCGTGCTCGAGCACGAGGGTGCCTCCGGGGTGAAGGAGACGGCGGGCCGTGTGCGAGACCTCGCGCACGACATCCAGCCCGTCCACTCCGCCGTAGAGCGCATGCTCCGGGTCGAACAGTCGCACCTCGGGATCGCGCGGGATGGCTCCGAGCGGAATGTACGGCGGATTCGAGATCACGACGGCGACCGTGCCGTCGAGCTCGGGAAGTGCGTCGGCGAGTGCGATGAAGACGGCGCGCGCATTGTCGCCGCCGATCTGACGGAAGTTCTGCTTCGTCCAGACGAAGGCGAGTGGCGAATTCTCCACGCCGTAGACCTGGGAGTGCGGCACCTCGGTGGCCATCGCGAGCGCGATCGCGCCGCTCCCCGTTCCGAGATCCACCCCGATCGGTCTCGGCTGGGCGGCCGATCGGAGGGCATCGATCGCGAATTGCGCGACCTGCTCGGTTTCGGGCCGAGGAACGAAGACGCCCGGGCCGACGGCGAGTTCGATCGTGCGGAACGGCGCAAGCCCGGTGATGTGCTGCAGCGGTTCACGGGCCGCACGGCGTTCGATCAGTTCGAGGATTTCCATCGTGTCCGTCGCCGACAGCGGAGCCCCGATGACGGCCTTGGCCTGCACCTGGCCCCGACCGAGGCCGAGGACGTGGCCGATCAGCAGCTCGGCATCCACCTCCGGGGAGGGCACGCCGGAGTGCGCGAGCACATCGATCGCACGCGTGAGTACCGACGCGACGGTCGGGGAGGATTCACCTGTCATGAGTGAGAGCTGGGAGGGTGGCTCGCTGAGCCGCCGGCAGCTCAGTCTTCCGTATCTCCGAGCGCGGCCAGGCGCGCTTCCTCGTCTGCCTCGATGTCGGACTGGATGACCGCCTCGAGTGCTCCGTTCATCACCGCGTCGAGGTTGTAGGCCTTGTAGCCCGTTCGATGGTCGGCGATGCGGTTCTCCGGGAAGTTGTAGGTGCGGATGCGCTCCGACCGGTCCATCGTGCGGATCTGGCTCTTGCGAACGACGGATGCCGCGGCGTCGATCTCCTCCTGCTGCCGGGCGAGCACCCGGGCGCGCAGCACCCGCATCCCCGCCTCGCGATTCTGCAGC